>VGFC01000010.1 GCA_016869045.1 Armatimonadota bacterium | reverse complement strand
CCGACCCCGGCGCTCGGACGCCGGACCCAACCGACCTGACCCGATCCGGGCCTGTCCGGCCCGTGCCTAACCAACCGACTCGTCCGTAGGGGCACTTTCTCAACGCAATCTTCATCGTGCCCGAGTGTAGGGGCGTGATTGATCACGCCCGACGCCGTGCTTTCCGTGCACCCTCTGAGAGGCGCCGATGCAGGTCCATGACCTGACTGTGCCCATCGTGGACGGCGTGGATTGGTACGGCGAGGCCGACTGCCCGCCCGTGCATCTGCGGCAGGTCGGCGGCCTCGATGAATGCGGCTGGGTATCGCACCAGCTCAGCCTGATGGTGTTGAACGGCACGACGTATGCCGAGACGGCGGCGCATCTCTACCCGGACGCGCCGACCCTCGACCAGCTTCCCCCCGAGAGGCTTCTCACCCGCGCCCACGTCATCTCGCTCGCGCCGGAGGGCCAGGAGCTTCCGGCGCCGGACGACCTGCCGGGCTTCGTGCCGGAGAGGGACGCCATCCTGATCCACTCCGGTTGGGAGTCGCATCTGCATCTGCCGGACTACTACTCCGCGAGCCCGCACTTCTCGCCTGCGCTGCAGGAGTGGCTGCTGCAGCACCGACCGGCGATTCTGGGCGGCGACATGCTGTCCTTCGATCACCCGCAAGATGCCGCGATGCCCTTCCTGCGGGAGTACTTCAGGACGGGCGGCGTGATCGTCTGCCCGCTCGTCGGTCTGCAGCCGCTCGTCGGACGGCAGGTCACCCTGTGTGTTGCGCCGCTGCGCCTGCATGGTGCGAGCGCGGCGCCCTGCCGGGTACTTGCCTGGTAATGTGAAAGGAGCCACCCATGGCCGCCCGCAAGCCGATCCGCGTCGGCGTCATCCGCTGCGACACACATGGCTACTACTTCGGCGCGCAGATGGACTCCCGGCATCTCGTGCCGGCGAAGCTCGTCGAGCACGACTACATCGTCGCGCATTACTACCAGGACATCTACAACCCGTTCCGGCTCGACAAGCTGCCCAAAGTGAGCGGCATGGAGATCGTGAAGTGCTACGACTACGACCGCGCGCGGGCGGAGCACTTCTCGGAGACCTTCTCGGGCCGGCCGGAGGTCTGCAGCAGCGTGGAGGAGATGGTCGAGGGAATCGATGCCGTCTTCATCTCGAATTGTGACGGTGGAGGGGGAGACCATCTGAAGCTCGCGACGCCCTTCCTGAAGCGCCGCATCCCCACGTTCGTGGACAAGCCCCTCGCGCCGACGCTGGCCGATGCGCGGGCTCTCGTCCGGCTGGCCCAGCGCCACGGCACGCCGATGTACAACGAGTCGATTCTGTCGGTGGTCCCGGCGGCGGACCTCTTCAAGGCCCGCTTCGCCGAGATCGGGCAGGCGACCGTGGGGGTGGTGAAGGGCGTGGGCGGCGCCTTCTCGCAGGAGAACCTCGGTCAGCGCGAGTTTGGCGGCCTCGAGGATCGACTGGCCTACATCATCCACGGCGTCGCGCTGGCGCTGAACCTCTTCGGGAGCGACGTCGACTTCGTCGAGGCGATGGGAACGCTGCCGCTGGAGTACCTGCACTTGCGCCTGCGGTCGGGGAGAGAGGTGGTGATCCTGAACACTTCCGTCGAGCACTTCCCGGAGCGCTGCAACTTCTACGCCGCGGGCTACAGCGCGGCGGGGGCCGTGACCTCCAACCCGATCGGCGACTTCGAGTTCATCTATGGCGGGCAGCAGATCCTGCGGAACTTCAAGCGGATGATCCTCACCGGCGTCCCGCCGCGCCCCTACGAGAACATGCTGCTCCATATCGGGATCATCGAGGCCGGGCAGATCGCGCAGCGCACGGGTCGGCAGGTGCGTGTGGCCGATGTGCTGAGCGGCAAGGAGAAGCTGGGATGAGCGCGCGCAAGATCCGCGTGGGGATGATCGGCTGTGACCTCCATGCGCTGTACTACGGCGTGCAGATGGAGCGGCACGATCCTCTCGTCCTGCGCTCGCTCGGTCGCGGTCAGGCCGCGTTCTTCTACCACTACCTGAGCTACAATGACCCCACCCGCCTGACCTCGCCCTTCGTTCCGGGCTTTACCATCGCGAAGGTCTGGGATGCCGACACCAAGGCCGCAGAGGCGGCTTCAGCAGCCTTCGGCGGGAGGCCGGAGGTATGCGAGACCTTCGCCGAGTGCTCGGACGACGTGGACCTCGTCTTCATCCCCGACTGCAACGGCGATGGGTCTGGCCACCTGGAACTGGCGACCCCAGGCCTGCGGAAGCGCGTGCCGACGTTCGTGGACAAGCCGCTCGCCAACAACCTGGAGGAAGCGAGCGCGATCGTGGCGCTGGCCCGCAAGCACCGCACGCCGATGCTGTCGCTCTCCATGCTGCGCACGGTGCCTCACGCGCGCCACTTCCGCGACCGCCTGCAGGAGATTGCGCCGGTGGGCTTCGGCTCGATCAAGGGGCCAGGCCAAACCCTGGCCGGGTCGATCCACACGATCAGCCTGGCGCAGCATGTCTTTGGCGCGGGCGTGCAGGCGGTGGACTGCATGGGCCCGTCGGAGCTGGCCTACCTGCACCTGGACTTCGGCGGGCAACCCGACCGGCCGACGGCGGGCGTCATGCTGAACTGCGATTCCGGGCCCACGTACCACTGCTCACTGTCCGTCAGCGCCTTCAGCGAGAAGGGCGCGATCCATTCGGGACAGATCGGGGACTTCGAGTTCCCATGGGGCGCCGCGGAGATCCTCAAGCTCATCAAGCAGATGGTCCGCAGCGGGCGAGTGCCGTTTCCGCATGAGGAGATGCTGGAGTGCCTCGCCATCGCCGACGCCGGGCGCCTCGCGCAGCAGACCGGGCGACGCGTCGCCCTTCGGGAGGTGGGTTGGGGCTACCAGTAGGGGGCCAGAACGTTGCCGTCAAGACGCACGGTCGCAGCAGAGCGCGTGCCGTTGCAACACCTGCTCCGGCGACGCCGTCCCCGTTGTACCGAGTTGCTGGATGGTGATGGAGGCGACGAGGCAGCCGACGAGGCCGGCCTCTGCGAGCGTGCCGCCGGCGCAGAGCGAGGCTACGATCCCCGCCGTCGTGCTGTCTCCCGCGCCGACGATGTCGATGGGCCCCTCCACCTTCACGCCCGGAACGTGGGTCACGTTCTCGGCGGTCGCTACGAGCAGGCCGTTCTGCCCCAGCGTCACGTAGACGGGCTGGCCCGTCCTTCGGCTGAGGGCCATGCCGGCCGCGCGGGCCTGGTCGAGCGGCGCCGGCTCGCCGGCGCTCGGGTCGATGACGCGGCAGGCCTCGACGGCGTTAGGCTTCAGGATGAGGTTGCGGAAGCGGCCGATGTTCCCGCGTGAGTCGGCGAAGAAGACGACTGCCGGGTGCTGCTCGGCGAGATCGGCCAGCTCATCGCGAACGGCATCGGTGATGAGCCCCTCGTTGGGGGCCTCAACCTGATCCGCGACGATGACCGCCTGCACGTGCGGCACGACGGCGCGCAGCTCGGCGATCACCGCCTCCGCGATCGGTCCGGGCGTCGTGCCCCGGTTCTTGATGTCCTGGCGGTTGCTCTCGACCTCGGAGCCGTCCGGTTGCAGCACCATGGGCTTCGTGTAGGTCGGGGTGAACCAGTCGCCGCGCACGAGGAGATGCGTCGTATCGACACGCGTGCGGGAGAGGCCTTGCCGTAGCTCGTACCCCTCGCCGTCGTCGCCGATGCAGCCGACCGCGCGGATCGAGCCAACGCCCAACGCGGAGAGGTTCGAGGTGACCGTGCCCGCCGCTCCGGGGCTGCAGCGCTTGCCGACCACCTGGAACGCGGCCAGGCCCGTCTCCACCGAGACTTCCTCCAGAGCCGGGTCAATGACGAGGTACTTGTCAAGGAAGAAGTCGCCGACGACGGCGACGGACACGTCCGGGAAGGCGCCCAGCAGGCCGCGCAAGCGCTCGCGATCCATCGTGCCCTCGATTCGTTGCGGCGTCACTGCTCGGCCGGTGGCTCGCCGGCGGGCGGTTCCAGCCTGAGCTTCTTCTCCGGGCGTTCCCCGCGCAGCTTCTTCATCAGCTCCCGGTCGCCCATGAGCAGCTCGCGCAGATCGACCTTGGCCTTGAGTTCGAGCGTCTCGGCCGACAACTGGGCCAGGATGGTGCCGTACAGGATGTAGATGTACTGGCCCTGGACGATCATCTGCGGGGCGGCGGTGCGGGGAGCGGCTGCCGCCAGGTCCACCCAGCGATCCCGCAGGGCCTCGATGCGTGCCTTCCGGTCTGCGGCCGCATCGCCGGGCAGGCCGACGTCCGGCTTGGCCTCCTGGGCGCCGGGCGGTAGGGGCGCCTGACCGGGCGGCGCCTCCTGCGCGAGCAGAGCGCCGGCGTACAGCAGCAGCACGAGTGTCACCGCGACGGGGGCAATCCTCCGAAGCCACGCGTTCATTGGGCCCTCCTTTGGGCGTTGCTGAACTCCGCAGGAAGGCGGGAGTAGTGGGGCGGGCATTCTTGCCCGCCAAAGGGCCATGGCGGGCAAGAATGCCCGCCCCACCGCTTCCATGTTCCCACGAGGCTCAGCATGTCGTCGCGCGCTCAGGGCATCTCGGCCAGCGCGCGGAAGTACTGTCGAACGACGTCCTCGAAGTCGAGCGGCAGCTCGGAATCCTCGCCCGGCGTGACGTCCGATCTGGCGGGCGGCGGGTTCCGCGGCGTCAGCTCAGGCGGGCTGGGCGGCAGGCGAAACGGTTTCGGGCGCTCGGCGATTCGCTGGCGCCGTTGCTGGTCCTTCTTGTAGACCGAACGCTGTGCGTCGAGCATCCGACGCAAGACGTCCTGCTGACGCGCCACGGTCTGGCCTCCCAAACGCTCTGCGCGGAGGTCCTGCTCGACCTCCCGCATGTCACCCGGAACCTCGCCCAGTTGGTCGGACAGGTCTGAGGCCCTCCCGGCCTTCTGCAGCAGGCGTTCCAGCGCGTCCCGGATTCGCTGCTGCTCGTCGGCGAGCCGGCCCTGTCCCCCCTGCTTGCGCGGCGTCTGGCCCGGGCCCTGCATCTGCTGCGTCTGCTGGTTGAGCGCCCGCTGCTGCTGCGCGAGGCCCTGTAGCTGTTGCATCAGCCCCTGCATCGCCATCTGCCCGGCTGCCTGCTGCATGTTCTCGCCGGCGCGGATCAGCTCCTCGGCCAGCTCGTTCAGCCCGCTCATCGCCTCCCGCTGGGTCTGCGCAGCTTGCGGGCCTGCGCCGCCGGAGGCCTCGCGGGCCGCGCGGCTCATCTGGTCGGCGATGGCGTCCGCCTTCCGCGACAGCGACGGATCGAGCAGCGGCGTCTGGCGCGCCATCTCGGCCAGCTTGCCGCCCAACTGCCGCGTGCCGCTCTCCAGCGCCTCCTGGTCTCTGCGGATCGTCTCTCGACGCGTCTTTCCCTGGGACGCCGATCGCGCGTTGAAGCTCTCGATGTCCTCCGACTGCCGCATCACCCGCTCCTGCTCGCGCGAGAGGTACAGCGCGTCCCGCGTCAGCTCCTGGGCGGCCCGGGAGAGGTCCTGCTGCGCGTTCGCGCTCATCTGGGCCTGTAACTGCCGGAGGCCGGCCGCCGTCCGGCTGAGGTCGCTCAGGGCCATCTGTTGCGGCTGTTGAGCCGCGTTCGGGTCGCCCTCCTGGAGCCTGTCGGCGGCCTCCTGCATGTTTTGCCGCGCGCCGGACTGCTGCAGCTGCCGGGCGATCTCGCTCAGTCGCTCAGCCGCCTGCTGGTCGATCGGGGCGGCGTCCTGCGCCACGTGTTGCAGGTCGCTCTCGAGCCCCTCCTCGCGCCGCTGCAGGTTCCGCTGTGCTTCGGCCTGCCGTTCCGCCTGATCGGAGCGGCCCGAGGGCAGCTTCTCCCGCTCCTGGTTGAGCTTCTCCTGGTCCGCCGCGAGACGCTCGGCCTGGTTCGCGACCCGCGACACATTCCGCTCCATCCGCGCGCGCTTCAGTAGTTCAATGGCCTGGCGGACCTGCTCCTCGAAGTCCTGCTGCGATTCCCGCGCCCTCTGCAGGCCGGCCTGCAGGTCCTGGGGGTTGGGGCTCTGCAGGGCCTGCTCGATCTGCTTCAGAGCCTCGGCCAGATCCTGGTTCATCGTCTCCTGCAGGAGGTCGTGCAGCTCCCGCATCTTGTCCTGCAACTCGGGCGCCATCTTCTGTCGTTCGGCTTCCCGCTCCGACTCGGTCAGCGCCCGACTCACGCGATCCGCCTGTTCGGCGACCTTCCGCTGGGCCTCGTTCAGCTCCGCCGCCCGCTGTGCGCGCTCCGACTCGGTCAACTCCCCCTTGTCGAGCGCCTCGATGATCTCGTCCAGCTGCTTCCCAAGCTCCTCCGCCTGGGCTTCGAGGTCCTCCAGGCTCTCACTCTCGCGCTGCGCCGCCTGTTCCACCGCCTCCGCCGGGCGCACCGACGGCCCCGGCGTCTGCGTGCCGATCGTGATCGAGTAGGTGGCGGTTCGCGACGTCTTCGGGCCGGAGACGGCGTCGTTGTCCGTCGCCGTGAGGCGGTACGCGACCGCCTGGCCGCTCCCGAGGCGGAGGGGACGCAGGTCCCAACTCCAGGCGTCGGCGAGGGACCGTGAGCCGCCTGAGAAGAGGGTAACGAGCTGCCAGGCAGCCTGGCCCGGCGCGCGGTACTCCAGTGCGACCTTGGTCAGGCCCCAATCATCCTGTGCCTGATACGCGAGGCGCACGGGCCGCGGCTCGGGGAGCGCCACGTCGCGGCCCGGCTCGGCAAGCGTGACGCGCGGCGCGCGGTCCGGGGTCGCCCGCAGGCGGCACGCGGGGGTCTGCATCGACCGCCCCTCGGCGTCCACGGCGCGCAGTTGCCAGGTCGTGTCGCGGGTGAGCGTGAAGCTGCCGGTCACCGGTCGCCCCGCTTGCACGGCGAGGCGCTGCGGCGTCCCGTCCAGGCTGAGGGCGGCGGAAGCGCCCTCGCCCCTGACGGCGCCACTGATGGTCACGCGCGTGCCGACAATCGCCGATACGGATGCCAGGTCCGTCGTGAGGGTCTCGGCGGGCTGCTTCGTGTAGGCCGGGTAGTCGAGCCTCAGCGCGACATTGGCGATGCTCGGGCCGACGATCGGCTTGACCTGCGGGAAGCTCTCCCGGGGGGCAAGTGCCGAGGAAGCCGGTCGCTCAGGACCCGCCAGAATGCCCGCCCATGCCGAGGGGAACGCAATCGCGCTGATCGCAAGCAGGAGGGCCGTCGCCGCTACGGCCACGGCCAGGCGCCGGACGCCGCGGGTCCCGATCGCCTGACGCAGAGCCCGGCCGCCGATCGCGGCCTCGGCCTGCTCGGCGACGCGCTGGGCGAGCAAGGCCGCCACCGCGCTCGGCCGCAGGAGGCGCTTCTCGGCCAGCCCGATCTCAACGGCCGTCACGAAGCGGTCCTGCAGATCGGGGAACCGCGCCTCAACGAGGGCTGCGATGCGCTCGGGGGGCGGCGTCGTCCACGCCAGCCACGCCGTCCAGCCGAGCGCCAGCAACGCGGCCACCGACGCAACCGCCAGGGACGCGACCCAGGCCGGCGTGGGGGCGTCAGTCGCCGACAGGACCAGCAACAGGCCGCTCGCCAGGGCGGCGACCAGCAGCGCGGCCAGCAGCCCCGTGGCCAGTCGCACGAGGCGCTGGTAGCGGGCCAAGGCCCGGGCTCGTTCGGCCAGATCTGACGGCGAGACGCTCATGGCCAAGCTGCCTGCGGAAGCGGGACCCACGTGCTATATGGGAATCCGTGATCTCGATTCTGGGGCGCCATGAATGGCGCCCCTACATGGGCGGGCGCGATGAATCGCGCCCCTACACGGGAACGGCTCAGACGAGAATCGCGGATTCCTGTTTAGAGAGAACGCGTGCCTCTCGGGCCGGGTTGCCGACGGCCCGTGCGGTAGATTGCCCGTGGCCGCCGACTGATCCTGCTGGGAAGTGCGAGGAACAGAGGGGAGTAAGGGGTGCAGAACTGGTAGAGCGCCCCCGTTGCCGAGAGCGCTCTATATTCGACGGTGCATCAGCATCAACCTCTCCGCTTGGCCTCAACGCCGGTGTGATTCTACCCGCTGAATGCGCGCGCCAAACGTCAACGGCGTTCCCCCCTTGGCCCAATCTCTGCTATAATGCCCGCGAGTCCACGCAGGGGGGCGGAGGATGTCGGCTGCACGCGAGACCACACGCTACGTGTTGCTGGTGGGCGCTCTGGTGGCGCTCGGCTTCATGGCGGGCGGGTGCGGCTGCGGGAAGCGGGGCGGCAAGTCGGGGGGAATCGCCCAGCTTCGGCAGACGCGCCTGCGCTTCGCCGCCGACGAGCGGAAGGCGACCTGCTACATCGTGGCGGAGGTGGAGAACGCCGGGAAGCTACCGGTGCGGCAGGCGAAGGTCACGGCGACGCTGGTCAGCAAGAGCGGCCGATCTCGCGGACTGAACTACGCTTTCCTGCGCGACATGGCCCCGGGCGAGAAACGCACGCTCTACATGACGGTCACCACTCACGGCAGCTTCCACCGCGTCGAGTTGACCTTCCACGGCCCTAAAGAACGCAGCTAGTCGGGCGCCCGGACGGAAGGTGACCGCGGGCACGTCGTCGAAGCCCTCTTGGCGGAGACGTTCGTCCGTGACCAGAGTCTCGGAACCGATGCCTGATCGGTGGGTATTATAGCCCACAGACCCGCCGTAGTGGATTCCCCAAGGGAGTGAATGGATCATGAAGGTAGACACCAGACGTTGGGCGCTGGGGTTGGCTGTCGCTCTCGTCGTCGTCAGCGCCGCGGCAGCCTCCGCGCAATCCATCAAGGTCGTCGTGGACGGGCAGCTGCTCGCGACCTCGGCCCCGCCGCGTGAGGTCGGCGGGCGGATCATGGTGGGGATGCGCGACATCTTCGAGCGGCTGGGCGCGCAAGTGAAGTGGGACGCCTCCGAGCAGCGGATCACGGCCGTTCGCGGCACGCGCACGGTGGTGTTGTGGATCGGCCGGAACGTGGCCTACGTGGACCAGACGAGCATCGGACTCGACGTCCCGCCCATGCTCATCGGCGGCTTCACCTACGTTCCCGTCCGATTCCCCTCCGAGGCGCTGGGAGCAAACGTCTCTTGGCTCTCGGCAACCCGAACCGTCCTCATCGACACCAGCACGATGCCCCCGGTCGGCCCCGAGCCGCCCGGGCCCGGCCCCGGTCCGATCACCCCGCCCGCAGCCGGTGCGCAGGGTGCGTTCCTGCAGCTCCTGGCCGCGACGCCGCGGGTCTTGTTGCTCAGGTCGTACGAGACCGACAACGCCGAGACCTACATTGTCGATCCCAACGCGACGTTCCAGCGCGGCGAGGCTTCGGCGGCCGTCCTTCCCCTCGTGCAGCCGGAAGCGCTGGTGCCCGGCGATGACGTGAAGCTGACCCTGAACGCGGCGGGTCAGGTACAGCAGGTTGAAGCCCGCTACCAGGTGGCCCAGATCACCTACCAGGCGGCCGCGGCGAACAGCCTCCTGGCAGACACCGGCCAGGTCTACCACCTCGCGCCCGACGTGAAGATCACTCGCGAGGAGAAGGG
The DNA here is from genome assembly GCA_016869045.1 of Armatimonadota bacterium. Taxonomy (GTDB): domain Bacteria; phylum Armatimonadota; class Zipacnadia; order Zipacnadales; family VGFC01; genus VGFC01. The sequence goes on along the minus strand of VGFC01000010.1, from coordinate 35,735 downwards.
CCCGATTACTCTGGCGGACCTGGGCGCCGGCGAGAAGCTCACGATCAGCCAGAACCCAGTGACCGGAGACGTCTGGGCCGTCATCGCGCCGAAGGGTGCGGCGCCCCCGCCGCCGGCTACCGGCCCGCAGGTCTTCATGATCGGGGCCGAGGGCTACACGAAGCCGCTGAAGCAGGGCGAGACGCTGACGGTGAAGCTGCAGGGCACGCCCGGCGGACAGGCGACCTTCGACATCGGCACGGCGGTCGCCGGTCTGAAGATGACGGAGAACCCGGCGGGCGTCTACGGCGGAACCTACCGGGTGAAGCGGGGCGACGCGGTCGTCGATGCGCCACTGATCGGCCATCTGATCGTCGGCGCCAACACCGCGCCGGTCGCCCAGTCCGACGATCCCGTCAGCCTCGACACGACCGCCCCCGTCATCGACAACTACGTCCCACCGCGGGATGCGGTCCTGAACACCAACCGTCCCGTCGTCCAGGTCCTGTACAACGACGGCAACGGCGTCGGCGTCGATCCGCAGTCGATCCGGTTCGGCATCAGCGGCGATGAGCTGACAGCCCAGGCGGTCATCAACGCCGACGGCCTGACGTACTACGCCCCCGAGATGGCGGACGGCCAGTACAAAGCCCACTTCAAGGGCACCGACCTGGCCGGCAACGAGTTCGCTGAGCTGCACTGGCAGTTCACCATCGATACCAAGACGACGCCCTCTGCCATCACGGCTGTCTCACACGCGCCGGCCGGCGTTGCGCTGACCAACGGCGACACGCTGACTGTCACGCTATACGCAAAGCCTCGCGGGCGCAGTGCGTCCTTCGACATCGTGGGTCTTACCACCAACGTCGCGATGACCCGCCAGGGCGGACCGAACTCCAAGGAGTGGCGCGGCACGTACACGGTCAAGCGCGGCGACACGGTCGCCGATGCCGTGATCCGCGGCCACTTCGTGGCGGAGGACGGCGCCGCCCATCAGCTCGACGACCCGCAGCTCGTGGACATCAACGCCCGCGCGGCGGCGCAACTGGCGATCACCGCGCCAGCGAACGGCGCGACCGTGGGGCCGACCTTCGAGCTGACCGGAACCGCAGGCCCTCGCCGCAACGTGACGTATGAGGTGACCTACGAGGGGCGCTCGCGGATCCTGGGTGCGCGCGTGACCGGCAAGGTCCAGGACGGCCAGGTGAAGGCCGATGGGAACGGCAACTGGTCTGTCACCATCGACACCCGCGCCGCCCGCAACAACGTGCTGCTGCAGCGAATCGACCAGTTCATTGTGAAGTGCGCGATGGGCGGCACACCCGGCAGGCCGGCCCAGGCTGAGCAGATCATCGTGAAGCCCTAAGCGCACGGCGTGTGACGCACAGGATGCACAGGATAACGGCAGATGGACTCCGGCTTCCGGGACCTGCGAGGCGGGTCTCGGAAGCCGGAGCCGTTTGTGCATCCTGCCCATTCTGCCTGTTTTGTCCATTCTGCCCATCCTGAGAGACGAGGGGGCGAAGACCATGAGCCGACTGCGCTGGCTGACGCTCGCGATCATCCCCACGACCGGTTGCGTCGCACAGGGAGGGCCCTTCATGCCGATCCGCATCACGGGAGCCTGGTCCGTCGCCGTGGGGCCGGGCGTCGTGCAGCTTCAGGGCCGCGAGGTCCGCCTCGCCGCCGAGGTGTCGTTCGACGTGCCGGCCGCGCAGGTCATCGAGGCGAAGGGCGAGGCCTTCGCGCAGCTTCCCGTCTTCAACCCGCAGGCCGGACCGTGGGCGCGCGGCGCGAAGCCGAGCAAGCTCATCACCGAGGAATGCACCGCAACCGGGTGCCTGATCCCCGAGGGCTTCACCGTCCGCTCGGAGGGCGGCGAGGTCTACACGCTCGACCAGGACTACACCCTCGATGGGTTCTGGGCGAACTTCGGCCGGATCGAGGGCGGGAAGATCCCTGCGAACCAGAAGGTGCTGGTGGACTACCGCTACAGCCCCCACCGGCTCGACAGCATCGTGGTGAACGAGAAGGGCGAGGCGCGCCTGATCGTCGGCGAGCCCGGCGTGGGCGACATGCTGCCGCCGGTCCCGGGAGAGGGCGAGATCGCCATCGCGAACATCTGGGTGCCCGGCCGGACGGAGCAGCTTACCGAGGAGAACCTCTTCCCGATCGAGGCACTCCCGGGTCTCGCAAGCGAGCCGACCGCCGAGAAGCTCCTGCCCAAGACCCTCGCCAAGCTGCGGGCAGGCCAGGACGTGACCATCATCGCGTGGGGCGACAGCGTCACGTGCGGCGGCGGGGTGGGCGCCGACCAGAGCCTGTGGTACCAGTACCGCTTCCAGAAGCGCCTGCAGGAACGCTTCCCCAAGGCCAACGTGAAGCTGCTGACGGCCGGCTGGGGCGGGCAGAGCAGCCGCGGCTACATGGACGCGCCCGCCGGCGGCGCGCACGACTTCAAGCGCGATGTCCTCGACCCCAAGCCCGACCTTGTGACCATCGAGTTCGTGAACGACGCCTACCTCAACGAGGAGCAGACGCAGACCCACTATACTGAGATCATGGGTCACCTGAACGGGATCGGCGCCGAGGTCATCCTCATCACTCCACATCTCGTCCGACCCGACTGGCTCGGCGTGAAGACCCTCAAGTTCGACGAGGACCCGCGCCCCTACGTCAAGGGCCTCCGCCGCTTCGCCGCCGAGCACAACCTCGCGTTGGCGGATGCGTCCGCGCGTTGGTGTCGCCTCTACCGCCAGGGCATCCCGTACGTGACACTGGAGGCGAACTCGATCAACCACCCGGACGTGCGCGGCATGGACATCTTCGTGGAGGCGCTGATGAGCGTGTTCCCGAAGGAGTAGGGCCACCTCGCCCCGCAGGTGCTTGGCGTTGCCTATCGACAAGCAACCAATGCGGGAGTATGCTGCCCATCATCGACGAGTTCCTGGGGTGGCATCGAGGCGACACGGTGTTCCTGCAACCCGACCGAGGAGTCGGCGACATGAACTGGCGCGAACGCATAGTGGTCGACCCAACCATCCTGGTGGGCAAGCCAGTGATCCGTGGCACGCGCATTTCGGTCGAGTTCGTGATCGACCTGCTCGCACGCGGCTGGTCGGTGGACGACATCCTGCAGGAGTACGATCACCTGCAGCCCGAGGACGTGCGCGCCTGCCTCCTGTACGCTCGCGACATGCTCGTGGAGGAGCGGGTCTACCCGGCGCCTCTGGTGGGGGTGTGAGGCGCCGCCATGCGCGTCCTCGCCAACGAGAACGTCTCGTCAACAGTGGTCCACGCTCCGCGGGCTCGGGGTCACGACGTGGTGGCAGTGAAGGAATGGCTGCCCGGTGTCAACGACGAGGCCGTGTTGCGCCGCGCGCAGGCCGAGAGGCGAGTGGTGCTCACCCACGACAAGGGCTTTGGGGAACTGGCGTACGGCAGGCGCCTTCCCGCTACCTGCGGCATCGTGCTACTACGCTTGTCGGGCGGGGACCGAGACGCAGACAACCGTCGCGCTCTATCGGCGCTCGCGAGCCGAACCGACTGGGCGGGGCACTTCAGCGTAGTGACGGACGAGGGCACGCGGATGCGACCACTGCCTCCTTGCGGGGAGGAGGAGGTCGGTCACTGACGGGCCTGCGTCGCTTCGCCGCCGAGCACAACCTCGCCCTCGCCGACGCCTCGGCGCGCTGGTGCCGGCTCTGGCGGCAGGGCATCCCGTAGGTGACACTGGAGGCGAACTCCATCAACCACCCGGACGTGCGGGGCATGGACATCTTCGTGGATGCCCTGATGAGCGTGTTCCCGAAGGAGTAGCGGGGGTCTCAACTGGGGGCACGCGGCGGGAACCGCCTCACACGGTAGATCGTGTCCCCTCGCTGCGCAACGTACTGCACGCTGCCGTCGGGGTGGAAGGAGACCTGCGCATCGCAGATCTCCCGATCGCGGAATACTCGGTCATAGTGCGGGCCGTCGCGTCCGTCAACCACGACCCACTCCCGCTTGCCGTCGCGCGCCACGTAGGCGACGTGTCGGCTGTCGGCGCTGAAGAACGGGGCTGAGACATTCTCGTGAGGAGGGCCGGGCTTGCCGTCCACCACCGCCACGACCTGCCGCTTGCCCTTCGGGGGGGAAATGCAGGCGGCATACGCCAAGCGCCTACCGTCGGGACTGAAGGCCAGCCTACGGCGCGCCTCCGGGAGCTGTGGCCCCGGCCGGCCGTCGCGCACCAGCGCCCACTCGTCCTTCCGCACCTGAGCGCAGTAAGCGACTGAGCGTCCATCCGGGCCAAACACCGGTTCGCCGACCCCCAGGAACGTCGGCCCCTTCCGCCCGTCCAGCACCACCCACCCTTTGCCGCCCTTGGCCACGCCGTAGGCGTTGTGCTTGCCGTCCGGGCTGAAGATGGGAGCGGCCCGCCCCCAGTAGCCGCCAAGCGGCTCGAAGAAGGGGGACGGCTCGATGGCATCATACAGGGGCGACTCCCGGTCGCCGATCACGACAAGGACCTCGTGCGATGTCCTGCGTGCTCCGTAGTGGACCTCGCCCGCAGAGGTGAAACCCAGCTTGCTCACGGTCTCATAGGGCTTCCCCGGCTTGCCATCGACGACCACTCTCCAGGTGCCGCCGTAGTACTCACGCTTGCTGCCCTCCACGTAGGCCAGGTGGCGGCTGTCCGGGCTGAACCGCAGCCTGCTGTACAGGACCAGTCCCTTCAGGGGCCACCGCTTGTCGTCTGCCACCACGGCGGAGTGCGGTCGGTCCTCAATGTACGCCAGCCGCTGCCCGTCCGGGCTGAACGCCGGGGAGTGCGGGTCGATCTGGCCCGCCCGGGCCGTGATGCGACCGTCCACGACCAACTCGTCGCCGCCTCGATTGGTGCCGATGAAGGCGATGCGCCGGCCGTCGTCGCTCCAGGTCGGCGCCGAGACGCTGTTGTAGCGGCCCACGAGCTTCCCGTCGATCACCATCGCCCACTTGCCGCGCCAGAGAGCGGCGTAAGCGTACCGGTCACCCTTCGGCGAGAAGACGCGACCGGCATCCATCCGGATCCCGTGGTACTTCGCACCGCGCTGGCCGTCGATCACAGCTTGCCAGGAGCCGCCTCGACGGCCGTAGTAGGCGACGTGCCAGCTGTCATCGCTGAACTCGGCGCAGACGTGCCAGCCCATGTCCGCTACGCGGTTCACGATGGGCCCGACGGCGCTGAAGCTCGGGCCACGCTGGCCGTCCACGAGGACCGTCTCGCCGAGCCCGCGTCTGACCGCCCAGGCCAAGTGCAAGCCGTCAGGGCTGACCTTGTGGGTAAGGAGATCATCGGCCATCTCACCGAGGCGCGTCTCCTGGATCCCACCAGAGGGCGCTGGCAGCGTGGTCTTCGTGGGAGCCGGCTGGTGCCGGCATCCGCAGGCCAACGTGAGGCACACCGCCAACGCGGCCCAGACTGCCGCCGAGACTCTCATGCCGACCCCTCCCCGTTCCACGGTCCGCCTGGCCGGAAGTCGTTGGTAGAGCGAAGCTCGTCCTACGCGGAGGCGGACGGTTCCTCGCCCATCAACGCTGCGACAGCGCGCGTGGCTTGCTCGACGATCTGCTCGGCTTGCGCGACGGCGTCCTCGGCCTCGGCCTGGGTGAGGTGGGCCACCTCATAGCGAGGGGCGATGGCGAATCGCGTGAGGAAGCGAAGCGGCTCGGAAGGCAGGTGAGGGCCGCCTCGTTCGGCCAGTAGATCAGCCAGGTTCGAGAGGTTGTGGGTGAGCGGGTAGTCCGGTTCGCCCAGCGCCAGGAGCCACGCCTTCAGGTGCTTCTCGACTGCCTGCTGACTGTGGAAGGCGGCCATGCGCACCGCTGGGGGGCGCAGACCCAGACACGCGTGGGCCACGCGCAGGTCCTCGCCGGCGATCTCCTGTAGCCGCCGAACTGCATCCCTATGCGGCTCGCTCATACAGAACCACTCCGTGTCGGCGCGCGCGCCAAATCGTCAGGCCTGGGAGCTGAGCCTCGTACTCGTACTCGGCAGGGGTCAGCACGATGATGTCCACCGAGGGGAACTCACGCCAGCGGCCTCGCGCGAGGTCCGCCATCGCCCCGTAGAGGTCGGCCTCCAGCTTCCCCGTCTCCTCCGTGTCGGCGATCACAAGGAAGTCGAGGTCGCTGCCCACCCGCGCTCGACCCTCGGCATGAGAGCCGAACAGAATGACCGCTTGCGGCTGGGCGACCTCGATGATGCGCTGGAGCGCCTCGTCCAGCACGGCGCGCAGGTCGGGTGACATCTGCAGGTCGGCCGCCGCCTTCATCCCTCAGCTCCCCCGCTCAGTTGGAGCGCCGCGCATTGCTCGGGCTGCAGTGTGACGGTGAACGATACGGTTCCCTGATTCGCTGCCGAGGCCGGAATGGCCTGCGCGGAGACCAGTTCCGTCGCCAGCCTCGGTCGCACGGAAGCGTCCCGGGAGCCTGGGAGCGGTCGGCCGATCCAGCACTGACAGGCCACGTGCCGCCCTACGCGCCCGTGCAGGCCCGCGTCACGGTCTGCTGCGCCCAGGTGTAGACCTGGTGCGCAAGTTGGGCCGCGGCTTGCGCCGCGCGACGGGTGGGCTCAGGCGCTTGCGGGTAACGGGTCTCCACGGCGTACGGAGCGAGGCCGGCAAGCTGCTCCCGGGAGTAGGGGAGCGACTCGCCGAGGCCGCGGATGACCCGCGCCAGTTCCAGCAGGTTGTGTGTCCGGGGGATCGTCTCGGCGCCGCAGGCAACTGCGACCGCCTTCAGGGCCTTCTCGACGGCCTGCTGGGCGTGGAAGCAGGCCGCCGCGGGGAGCGGCGGCGGCGTCAGAAGGCGGTCGGCGCTCTCAAGGTCCTGGCGCGCCTTACGAAGCCACACTCGCGCCGCGCGCGGGGACTTCGCCATAGAGCACCACTCCATGTCGAGCGGCTTCGTAGGGCGCGAAGCCAACGACGAGTGAGTCGAGGAACTGACGCGGCGTGACCACCAGCAGGTCTGCGGTGGGGAGAGCAGGCATCTCTTCTCGAAGGTCATCCCACAGCAGGCACAGGTTGCTTGCCAGAGCGTGGCGGTTGCCGGTGCGGGCAATGACCAGCAGGTCCACGTCGCTCTCCCGCCTCGGCTGCCCCTGGGCGCGAGACCCAAACAGGATCACCGCCTGCGGCTGGGCGACCTCGATGATGCGCTGGAGCGCCTCGTCGAGAAGGCGACGTAGGTCAGGTGATATCTGCAGGTCCGTAGCCGCCCTCATCCGTCTCCTCTCCCGCTCAGCCGGACTGCCGCGCACTGCTCGGGCTGCAGTGTGACGGTGAACGATACGGTTCCCTGATTCGTCGCCGAAGCCGGAATCGCCTGCCCGGAGACTAACTCCGTTGCCGTCCTGCCCTTCGCGAGGCTTGCGTCCACCGTGACCGTTGCCGTCTGCGCTTCCTTGCCATCGTTGAAGACGGTGATGAAGGTCTCGCCGGCGGCGTTGGGTCCGAAGCGCTCCAGGAGGATGCCGGGGGCGTCGGTCTTCGCGCGGGTGATTGGCTGCCAGCCGGCTTCGGCGACGCGGCGGATGATGGGCTGGTACTTCTTGTGCAGCTCGCGGTCGCGGTTGTACCAGCGCGGGGTGATCCAGTAGGCGCCCTGTGAGCTGCTGGCGACGGGGCTGAACATGCTCGGGTACATCCCGTAGAAGAGGCTGCGCTGGAAGTAGCGGTCGACATACGGTTCGAGCGCGTCGAAGTCCGTGTTCATCAGGAAGAGGTACGGCTTCTGCGCGCACATGGTGCGGATGAGGCTCAGGTGGTCGTGGCCCATCGGCTGCCACTTGCCCTGGCGGACCCAGTCGGTCTCGGTGCCCATGACATCGAGGTTGCGGCACAGGAAGGTGAAGCGGTACGGCACGCCGTTGGCCATCATCAGCTTGCCGAGCCCGTGCACGTCGTCGGCGATCCACTGCACGAACTCATCGACCGCGAGGCCCTTGTGGATTACGGGCACGTGGCTCGACATCGTGAAGGTCAGCGGGCGGTTGGCGACGGCAAAGTGCTCGCGGCGGAAGTTGAGGTCGTTGGTCACGTAGCCCTCGAGTGAATCGAGGTACTCGCCGTCGAGGTCACCCTGACGGTTCGGCCCGTAGAGTTGCTCCTTCGTCCGCTCGTTCCAGCCGATCTTCGCGTCATTGACCTCGCCGGGGATGCCGGGCAGGCAGCTCATCGAGAAGACGGCGCCGTCGCACCAGGGCGTGTCGAGGAAGCGCATCATGTAGCGGCCCTGCTCGTCGAACAGGCCGGAGGTCAGCAAGGCCTGCGCCTTGGCCTGGCTGCCCTTCACCTCGCCCCGCGCGATCTTGCCGGCGAGGTCTATCGCCGCCTCGTAGGTGCGCGGCATCTCCTTGGGCATCGCCATCCACCACGTGCTCGGCTCGGTGTAGCGGAAGGTCAGGATGTCGTGCTGGTCATCCCAGGCGGTCTCGTCATTGCCCTCTTTGTACTTGAAGCCGAAGTCCTGCCAGCCCTCGACCTGGCTGATCTTGCTGAAGGGCATCCAGATGCCCTGCTGCTTGGAGCGGCACGCGAAGGCCTCGGGGAACAGGTCATAGTAGCGCTGCACCGCCGAGCGGAAGCCCCACGCGGGATCGACCGCGTAGATGACGAGGCCAAACGACGCCGCACTCGGCGCGTACTGCGTGTCGGGCACGAGGCCGAAGTCGAACGCGGCGAAGTACTGCTCCGTGTCGGCGTTGTAGGCGAGGCGGTACTGAGACGGCTTGGCCGGATCGACCCCCAGGCCCAGGCCCCATTCCTTCGTGCACACACAGGAGAAGGGGTACTGCGCCAGCGTGCCGGTGGCGCCGGTGCCCATCGACACGGGGCTGGAGTACTCGCCGCCTGCGATCGCGCGCCCGCCGCGGAGACCCGCGCCCCACGTCGCGCCTCGCGCATCGACCGGCAACGCGAACAGCAGCGTGACGGCGCGGTCTTTGCCCGTGGTATCGCGGAGGGTGCCGGAGAGACGGATCGCCTGATCGTCGATCTTCCACTGGGCAGCCAGCTCCAGGCCGAGTTCCTCGCACCGGTCGTCGCGGAAGCTGTGCCAGTCGGAGTTCGCCGCCGCATCGCGCACGAGGAAGCCGCCGACTGCGCCGGAGGAGACGCCCCTGGCCCCGACCGCGACGGCCGTCACGACACCGGTCGCGGAACTACTGAACAGCGTCAAACCCGCGCCCTTCATCTCCTTGACCGAAGCCACCATGGGCTCCGCATAAGGGGCCACCGGCACGCCATCCAGGATCGCGCTTCCGGCCGCCGCGGCGAGTTGGTGCAGCTCCGCATCATCGAACCACACCTGCCCGTGGTGCCCGCGAAAGAGGCAGTGGACAGTGATGGAGCGCACGGGCTTGGCGGGGAGGATCATCACCTCGCGCTGCTGCCAGTCGTGGGTACCCACATCGAACGAGGCGACCTGGCCCCACAGAGGCGTGCCGTCCATGTACTGCAAGTCGCAGTAGAGCGCGTACTCGCGATCCGCCGTGCCGCTGACCTCGCGGGCCTTGCTCCAGGCCCGCACGATGATCGGTGTCGGCTTCTCCTGGTTGAGGGCGACGGTCTGCGAGGCGCCGTACTGCTCGCCTTCCTTCTGCCAGACGCACGTCACCGCCGCCGACCCGTCGCGGCCCTCGCCCGGCGCGGGCTGAAAGCCGACTTCCCAGTTCCGCCAGGCGACCGGACGGCCGCCCTGCAGCTCCTCAAAGCCCGGGTTCTGCAGCAGGTTCGGCCCGCTCGCCGCCTCACCGCGCAGGACCTTCAGGCGCACTTCCGCGTTCCCGTTGCAGGTGCTCATCAGCATCACCGCCAAGAGAGCCAGAGTGAACGGCACGAGGTGGATGCGAGGCATGGCGATAGACCTCCCATGGATGACGGCGCCACCGCGAGCCAGCCGGCGGGACGCCCGCGCTCCCAGGTGGACGGCAACGGCATGCGGACGAGGGCGTCCGCGCTCCTACGACAACGGCGATGGGCACTTGGCCGCCGTGTCGGGTGAGTCCTTCCTGCGGCGGGGGCCGCACCCGCGGGCCCCTGGGAACGTACCCTCTCGAAAGGAAGGGGGGCAGACGATGCAGTGCCTGACGATATGCGCGATCGCCCTCGCATCAGGGACGAGCTTCGGCCAAGGCGCACTGCACTTCACGGACGTCTCGGCGCAGACCGGCATGTGGAGTGTGCCGACGGCGTGGGGGATCACGGCGGAGGATGTGGATAGCGACGGTGACCTCGACCTGCTGATGGCGAACAACGGCTCCGAGAACGCCCTCTTCCGCAACGAGGGCGGCCTGCACTTCCGCGGCCAACCCCTCATCGGGGGCGCACTGAGCACGGAGGCCCTTGTTCCCGGCGATGTGAACGGCGACGGGAACCTTGACCTGTTCGGCAGCGTGTGGCAGGGACCCTCGAACCTGTTCCTGGGCGATGGGACGGGGCGGTTCAGTGTGGCGACGGAGGCCGCCGGCCTGCCGACGATCCCAGACGGGTGCTGTGGTGGTGCTGCGCTCGGCGACCTCGATGGAGACCGCGACCTCGATCTGTACATACCCGACGGTTACAAGGGCGACCGGTTGCTGATGAACGGAGACGGCTTCTTCACCGAGGTGACCGAACAGGTCGGTCTCCCGAAGACGCCCCGCAGCGAAGCGGCGCTCGCGGCAGAGCTCACCGGAGACGGCCGGCTCGACATCTACGTGCCGCGCTGGGATACGAGCACCGCGCTGTACGTGAACCGCGAGGACGGCGGGCTCGAGAACCTCGCCGAGCGCACGAATGTGTTCGCCGCCAAAGGCCAGTTGGGTGCGTGTGCGTTCGACGCGGATGGCGACGGCAACCTCGATCTGCTGTGCGTCGGCGGACGGTTCCACGAGGAGGGAGCGCCGCTCAGGCTGCTGACGAACCTGGGCGAGGGTGACTTCGCCGATGCCACGCCCGCGGAGTGGGCGGCCGAGCCCCTGAACTATCACACCGCCTGCGTGGGCGACATCGACAACGACGGGGACCTCGACGTGTTCGCCACGACACTGAGCGGCTGCTCGCTCTGGCTCAACGACGGCGAGGGGCAGTTCACGCGCGTGACCGATGAGCCGGGCTGGGGCACGCTGCCTGGGGCGGGCGCCCTGCTGTGCGACCTCGATGGTGACGGCGACCTCGACATTCTCGTGCGCGCCCGACCCGCCGAGATCGAGGTCGCCGGCGAGTTCCTGTTCCGCAACGACCTGAACGACGGCAACTGGCTGGAGGTCCGCCCGATCGACACCGCGGGCAATCGCTTCTGCCACGCTGCGCAGGTGCGCGTCTACCCCGCCGGGGCCTTGGGCGACGCGGCCCGCCTGATCGCACGCCGGGACCTGACCTCGCTGTGCGGGTGGTGCTCCTACGCGCCCTTCGTCGCCCACTTCGGCCTCGATGCGGCTGGCATGTACGACGTGGAGATCCGCTTCACCGATGGCTCAAGGGGCACGGTAGAGGGCGTGAAACCCGGAAGGCTCATCGAGGTGCGGGCGCAGTAAAGTGTGGAGGTGTTCGGCCTCCGCAACGGAACCTCTGACGGGCGAGCGGCGTGTCACGCGGGCGCCACTCGCCCGTTCTGCTCTCTGCGCCCGCGAAACCAACGCATGACGGATCACAGAGGCACGACATGCCGGTACTCGTGAGCGTGTTCATCGGGATGGGAGGCTGCGCCTTGGCCGCAACCGAGCCGATCGTCCTGTACGAATGGACCCTCAACGAGGGCGCTCAGGGCTGGGGTGGCGCGAACACCACTCCGTTGAGGGTCGAGAACGGCGCCCTGGTGTTCAGCGCGACCGGCAAGGATGTGATCCTCCAGAGCCCGCTCTTTGAGTTGACGCCTGAAGTTGGCGATGTGCTGGAGATCCGCATCAGGTCCACGACCGAAGGCACCGCCGAGTGGTTCTGGCGGCCGACGACCGAGGGTCAGTACGAGGGCTTCAGCCCGGACATGCGGAGTCCGGTGCGTCTCCGCGCGGGCGACGAATGGCAGGTTCTCCGAACGCAGCCGCTCTGGCAAGGGCTGCCGAAGATTGTGGGGGTACGCTTCGACCCCCCGGAGGGGCTGCCGGGAACCTACGCGGTAGACTCCATACGCATCCTGCGGTTTGCGCGCGGAGAGCCGGTGGGCGCCGACTTCGACTTCGCGACCGGGGACCACGGCTGGGTGTCGCCCGCCGGCGAGTGTTCGACGACGGACGACGGGCTGCGGTTCTCGCTGCTCGACTCGAACGCGCGCCTGGTGTCCCAGGCGCTGAAGCTGGATGCCGCGGCGAATCCGTGGATCGAGCTGGACCTCAGCGCACCGCGTGTGGAGGGGCTCCGCGAGTACGTACCGGCAGAGCTGGCGTTCATCGCGGATGCGTCGCCAGACGTGCAGGGACTCCCGATCCGCGTCGCCACGGAGCGACGCAGTCGCTACTTCGTACGCATGGCGCAGCTCCCCGGGTGGGCGGGCAACATCAACACGCTGCTCTTGCGAGTGACCGCAGGCACGCCCGTCGAGCTGACGCTGCACGCGCTGCGGGCGATCGCGCGGCCGGAGGAGGGAGCGCTCGCCGGGCCGGCGACGGGCTTCGAGTTCCAGACCCAACCGTGGCACAGCGAGTACCGACTGCCGGTCGCGCCGACGCGCATCGACGTGGCGACCCAGGCTCCTCCCGAGACGCGTCCGGTGAGCAGCCGGTACACGGTCGCGATGTGGTACTTCGCGGCCTGGGAGCCCGAGTACACCTGGGACGGTTGGCAGCAGGTGGCCGAGCGCTCACCGTGGCGAATGCCGCTGCTGTACGACTCCGCGGACGCGCAGATGCGCTCCAATGGCATCCAGTTCTACCGCGCGAGCAACCCGCGCGTGATCGACTGGCATGTCCACTGGATGCGCGAGCACGCGATCAACCTCATGCTGTGGGACTGGTACCCGCGGCGCAAGGACGACGGTTCGTTCGACCCGAGCTTCTTCGCGAACCGGGCGCTGGAGATCGGGTTCCTGGGCAAGGCCGCGGTCGGCGACCCGCCGGTGGCGACGAACCGCTTCGCCGACACGATGCCCTTCGCGGTGATGTGGACGAACCACGCGCCGCACAATCAGCTCGGGCGCGGCCTGGCCGATTACATCCTCGAGCAGTTCTTCTCGCAGCCGAACTACTACCGCCTCGATGGGAAGCCGCTGCTGGTGCTGTGGTCGGTGCACGAACTCGTCGCGCAGGCCGGCGGCGAGGAGCAGGCCAAGGCGGTGCTCGACAACCTGCGCGCCAAGGCGCAGGCCAAGGGGATGCCGGGCGTCTATGTGGCCGCGATCGGGGGCGAGGCCGATCTCCTGCGCCGCGTTGGGATCGACGGCGTGACGGGCTACCACTACTCAGGCTCCGGCGGCAACCGCGCCGAGAGCCGCCGGCTCGGCGACCGCACCGTGCAGGATCTTGTGGAGGACTACCCTTCGCAGACGATCCCCGGCCACATGCGCATCTGGACGGAGCTCGCCGACGCGTTCGGCAAGGACTACCTCCTCGCCACCACGCCCATGCAGAACTGGGAGCCGACGTTCCGGGGCGCCGGCCCGGTCATGCAGCAGAACACGCCGGACGCCTACCGCGAGATGCTCCGGCGCGCGAAGGCGTTCATCGACGAACGCGGCCTGCGGCCGTTCGTGAACATCGAGGCCTGGAACGAGTGGCTGGAAGGCAGCTACGCGGAGCCGAGCACGCAGTGGGGGTACGAGTACCTGGAGGCCGTGAAGGATGTGCTCGGAGAGACGATCCGCTGAAGCGTGAGAACGAGGGAACGTACGCGGCGAGACGAAGGTGGCTTCGCTGCTCCGAGAGAGGTGAGACGCGATGAAACCCGTACTGCAACTGGCGCTGGACTTCGTGAATCTCAGCCAGGCGCTGCGCGCCGCACGCGAGGCGACGCAGGCCGGGGAGATCTGGCTGGAGGCCGGTACGCCGCTCATCAAGAGCGAGGGCGTGGAAGCCGTCCGCAAGCTGCGCGCGGAGTTCCCGTCACACACGATCGTCGCCGACATGAAGATCATGGACGCGGGCCGGGTGGAGGTCGAGATCGCGGCCAAGGCCGGCGCGAACATCGTGGCAGTGCTGGGCGCGGCGTCGGACTCGACGATTGCCGATTGCATCGAGGCGGGGAGCCACTATGGTGCGCAGGTCATGGTGGACCTGGCGGAGGTCGGCGATCCGGTGGAGCGCGCGCAGCAGGTGGAGCGCATGGGCGCGCACCTCGTCGGCGTGCACTGCCCGATCGATGTGCAGATGGTGGGCGGCACGCCGCTGGAGACGCTGAAGGCAGTTGCGGCGGCGGTGAGCATCCCCGTCGCGGTTGCGGGCGGCATCAACTCGGAGACCGCGCCGGAGGCCATCGCGGCCGGAGCGAGCGTCGTCATCGTGGGTGGTGCGATCAACAAGGCGCCGGACGCGAAGGCGGCGACCGCGACGATACTGCGCGCGATGGAAACAGGCGAGGCCGCTGCGACGACGCTGTACAAGCGCGTCGGCGTAGAGGGTCTCCGCGAGGTGTTCGCGCGCTGCGCGACGGCGGACATTGCGACCGCCATGCACCACGAGGGGCACCTGCTCAACATCATGCCCGTGCAGCCCGGGCTGAAGGTCGTGGGCACGGCGTTCACGGTGTGGACCTACCCGGGTGACTGGCACCGGCCGGTGACCGCGATCGATCAGGCCGCGCCGGGGGATGTGTTGGTCATCGACGTGCGCGGCGAACCGCCGGCGGTATGGGGCGAGCAAGCGACGATGAGCTGCATCCAGCGCGGCCTGGCAGGAGTGGTCATCCACGGCGCGTTGCGCGACGTCGAGGAGATCCGCCGGCTGAAGTTCCCCGCGTTCTGCACGAGTACATGCCCCTCGGCCGGGCAGCCCAAGGGCGTCGGGATGATCGGCGTCCCACTGAAGATCGGAGAGACACACATCAAGCCCGGCGACTGGATCATCGGGGACGACGACGGGCTGGTCGTCGTGCCGCAGGAGCGCGCCGTGGAGATCGCAAACCGCGCGCTGTCAACCGTCGAGCGCGAAGACCGCGAGATTGCTGAGATCCAGAAGGGAAGCACGCTCGCCGAGGTGGGCGAACTGCGGCGCTGGGAACAGCAGCGAGGGCAGCGCACGCCCCCGGAGGCGACGGAGTAGGGCCTCTGCTATGGGCTCCCCGGCGTCGTCGGCGCGCTACCCCACGGCGGTGCCAGCGCGCCGCCGAACGGGGTCGCTGACGTGCTGCGAGGGTCCCAGAGCAGGCCGTCGAGGTTGTGTGCGGCGTACCACTTCACGTGCCCGTCCGCAAAGGCGAGGTTTGCCCCGTTCACGTGTCTCGGCGACACCAGCCCGCGGCCTCCCGCCATGTTCTTCCCCGGCTGAGAGTCAAACAGCATGACGGCCTCGGCAGGGCGCGGGATCTTCGCCACCTTGCACCGGTCCAGCCTCTCGTTGTAGGCGTAGGAGTCTCCCATCTGGTTGCGTTCGCTCGGACAGCGGAAGATCATCGTGTTCTTAACGTACGGCATCACGCCGTCAGCCCAGTTGCTCTTCATCGGGAAGATCTCGTCGTAGTCCTGAGCGTACATGAGGACGCCGAGCGCGAGCTGCTTCTCATTGCTCTGGCAGCTCGCCTGTCGCGCCTTCTCTCTCGCGCGCGCGAAGACGGGGAACAGGATCGCCGCCATCATCGGCAGCATCAGGACCCCAAGAGCAGAGACGACAGTGCCGGCGATGGCGACTCCCTGGCCGCGCAGGCGCCCCTGCGAACCGGAGATCTGGATGAGGCTGACAATCCCCAAGATCAGTCCGATCAGGGACGCGATCCCCACCGTGCAGAAACCGAGAATGCCCAACACCAGCGACGCGGTCGCCATCCCGCTGGTCTCCGCTTCGGGCGGCGTGGGTTCGTACGGGTAGGCCACGCCCGGATAGGCCGGCGGCGGCGCGGTGAAGACGGGCGGCGGGGGCGGAGGTGCTGCCGCCGGGTCGAGCGGGGTCGGCGCCTCAGAGGCCGCTGCTGCGGCTTCTTCTCTTGGCTGGAGTTCCGCACCACAGAATGCGCAGTAGAGCGCGCCCTCAATGTTCTCTCGTCCGCAGCTTGTACAGGTCACCGTACTCACCTCCGAGTGGCGCCGGGACTCGCTCCGGTTGATTGCTCCCTTCGCCGTGCGACGCCGTTCTCCCTGCCGCAGGTTGACCTGGGGGCCTGGCGTGGGTATACTGCCCATATGGAAATCCGCGATCCTGATTCCTGGGCGCCATGAATGGCGCCCCTACATGGGCGGGCGCGATGAATCGCGCCCCTACACGGGAACGGCTCGAACGAGAATCGCGGATTCCTATCTAGTGGAGAGTGGGGGCGCCAAGGTTTCGACGGGATGCAGAGCGGATGGGGGAAGCGAGCCGAGATCTCCGCTATCTCGTTAATCGCGGAACCAACACAAACGCCGAGAGCAATCTCGCACTCGCTGCCTAGTCTCTAGGCAGCCGCTCCCTCAGGCTTCGCCGACGGGCCTGAGACGGAGCGCCAACCCAGTCGGCTACCGACCGGTAACTTCTCGGTGAGTCCGGAAGGGAATGCAGACCGAGATAGCCGACGAAGGGCTTGTGCGTGAGCCCCTCCGAGGCGAAGCCTAATCACGCAATACGCTCGTAGAAGTCCCATTGGCTCCATCTCGGACGCGGGTTCGATTCCCGCCGCCTCCACCAGACCACCTGCACTCTCTCATTGTCTTCATCGCATGACCACGGCGAGCGCAGTGCTCGCCGTTTGCACTGCTAAGCACGCGCAAGAATCTTCGCGAAGAATCGCGCGGATGGAATTGACAGAGTGAGAGGAGCGTTGTATAAGTAAGCAGACGCTAGGCTGTACTAAGTTGGCAACGCCTTCCCGCGCCCTAAGAGCCTTGACCGCGAGAGGGTGGATTGCGGGCAAGGACTCCAAGAACCTCGTCTACATTGCGTGCACTAACTCGCGAGGGCAGGAACAGGGCAGCCAGCTAGGGGCACCACCTTGCGACTGCGAAGGAGGTGAAGCTGTTGCCAAAGGCGAAGGCTGCGAAGAAGGCGCCCGCGAAGAAGGCCGCAAAGAAGGCGCCGGCGAAGAAGGCCGCAAAGAAGAAGTAGCATCGTGGAGTTGGGCAACTCATGAGGGGCGTGGCATTGGCTGGGGCGCCACGCCCCTCGCCTTTTGCCGGCCCCCGGAGCCGGGAAGTCCATCGGCGCCGACCGACTGTTGAACCCTCACAGGGCACCGATGGACGCCGCACCTCCCCCGTATTGCCAGCCGCCGCCGCCCGTGTTATGCTCCATGCACACCAGATCGGGACCGGGCCCGTGAAGTCGCACCGTCTGACTCGCAATGTAGGGGCGACACTCCTCCTGTTGGCGCTGGCGTCGATCGTCTGCGCTCAGGAGCCGTCGGCCGGGCGCTACGATTTCGCCTCGCTCATCGCGGAGCGGGGCTTCCTGTGGGCGTTGCTCGTCGCGTTCGGAACCGGCGTTCTGGTGAGCTTCACTCCGTGCGTGTACCCGATGATCCCCATCACACTCGGGATCATCGGCGCGCGCAGCGAGAGCACATCGCTGCGCCGCTCGTTCGGTCTGTCGTTCACCTACGTGTTCGGCCTCGTGCTTGTCTACTCGGTGCTGGGGCTGCTCGTGGGTTTGCTGGGCGCGCAGGTGCGCGCCTTCGTGATGAGCCCGTACGTCTTGATCGGCGTCGCGGTCCTCTTCGGCCTACTGGCGCTGGGGATGTTTGGGCTGTACGAGCTGCAGCTTCCGCCCCGGCTGCTCACCAGGCTGAACGCGATCGGTGGACGGGGGTTCATCGGTGTGCTGCTGATGGGGATGGTCTCCGGGCTGGTGGCCTCCCCCTGCACGGCCGCGCCGCTGGCGGGCATCCTGACCTTCGTCGCCGTGCAGGGCAGCCCGGTCACGGGTTTCCTGTTGCTCTTCGTCTTCGCGTGGGGCATGGGGCTGTTGCTGCTGGTGGTCGGGACGTCGGCGGGAGCGTTGACCCATCTGCCGAAGAGCGGCGAGTGGATGCTGGATGTGAAGCGGCTCTTCGGCTTCGTGTTCCTCGCCGTAGCCGCCTACTTCCTAAGGACGGTCATTCCTCAGATGGTCTACTACCTCGTGATCGCCGCCTGTCTGATCGCCGGAGGCGTGGCCTTCGGCGCGCTGGACTCACTTCCCACTCCGAGCACCGGGGGGCGCATCAAGAAGACCGTCGGCCTGCTGCTGATGGTGCTCGGCTTCTACATGCTCCTCGGCACGCTGTGGAACAAGGGTCTCTTCCTGCCCGAGCGGTCGGCTGCGACGGCAACCATCACCGCCTCAGGCGCTCCGCCTCCTAAGGCGGCCGCCCCGTTGGACTGGAAGAGCGACGTCTACACGAGCTTCGAGACCGCGCGCCAGGAGAAGCGGCAGGTGCTGATGGACTGGACGGCGGACTGGTGCACCGTGTGCAAGGAGATGGAGAAGGAGGCGTTCACGCGTGCGGACGTGCGCGAGGCCTTGGGCAAGTACGTGCTGCTACGGGTGGACGCGACGGAGTTGGACGGCAAGGAGAAGGACCTCGCGAAGAAGTACGAGTTCCTCGAGCCGCCAACGCTGATCGTCGCTGATGGCGAGGGCAAGAAGGTCGCGAAACTCGAGGGCTACGACTCCCCCGAAGCGGTGTTGGCCTTCCTCAAGGACCCGGAGACGGCAGGGACGCAAGAAGTCCCCGGCGCCACATGAAGTTCGCCGGACGCCGCCGGGAGCGGCGAAGAGAAGTGACGTGCCCCGCCACGCGCGGGTGTCGGGCCAACGAATTGCGGCAGGTGACGCGCAATGGAGAAGCTGTTGTCCGACCACGAAGCCGCCGCGCTGTCCGCGAAGGCGAACGAGCATCGGCGCACAATCCTGCAGATGCTGAATGCAGCCGGCTCCGGTCACCCCGGGGGCTCGCTCTCCGCGATCGACGTCCTCACCGTGCTGTTTGAGCGAGTCCTACGCCACGATCCCCGGAACCCTCGGTGGCCCGGGCGCGACCGGTTCGTTCTGAGCAAGGGTCACTGCTGCCCCGCGTTGTATGCGATCATGGCCGACCGGGGCTACTTCCCGCCGGAGGAGTTGGCGACGCTTCGGAAGCTCGGCAGCGCACTGCAGGGCCACCCGGACATCCGCTTCCTGCCCGCGCTGGAGGTATGCACCGGCTCGCTGGGGCAGGGCTTCTCCGAGGCGCTCGGGCTGGCGATCGCCGCCCAGATCGACCGCGCGCCTCATCGTGTCTACTGCATGTTGGGCGACGGGGAGATCGACGAGGGTCAGGTGTGGGAGGGCTCCTTCCTGGCGCCGGCGCGGAAGCTGGACAACTTCGTAGGGATCGTGGACCGCAACGGCGCGCAGCAGTGCGGGCACACGGAGGACATTCTCCACACCGACCCGCTGCCCGCGAAGTGGGAGGCCTTCGGCTGGACGGTCCACGAGGTCAACGGCCACGACGTGCAGGAAGTCAACTGGGCGCTGCAGCCGGAGCGAATCGTGGCAGGCAAGCCTACGATGGTCGTGGCCAACACCAAGAAGGGTTGGCCCATCTCCTTCATCATGGACGCCCCCGCCGACTTCCACGGCAAGGCGCCCAACGATGAGGAACTGGCGAAGGCGCTGGCGGAGCTGGACGGCAAGTGACCCCAACGACGGCAGACGGTCAGAAGGGGAGTTCGACCGATGGCTGACAGGATGTCCACTCGCGATGCCTACGGCAAGGCGTTGCTGAAGCTGGGCGAGACGAACCCGCGTGTGGTGGTGCTGGATGCAGACCTGTGGACCAGCACGCGGACGCAGAAGTTCCGCGAGAAGTGGCCGGAGCGATTCGTCGATCTGGGCATTGCCGAGCAGAACATGATCGGTGTGGCCGCCGGGCTCGCGTTGGAGGGGAAGATCCCCTTCGCGAGTTCCTTTGCCTGCTTCGGTGCGCGAGGTTGGGAGCAGGTTCGCGTAAGTGTGGGTATCGCGCACGTGAATGTGAAGCTGGCCTTCACGCACGGCGGCCTGACGGTGGGTGAAGACGGCGCTTCCGCGCAGATGCTGGAGGACCTCGCGTTGTGGCGGGTGCTGCCGGGCATGGTGGTGATCGTGCCGGCCGACGGTGTGGAGGCGGAGAAGGCGACGCTGGCGGCTGCCGAGCACGTCGGCCCGGTCTACCTGCGGTTTGGCCGCAGCAGCGAGCCGATCATCTTCCCCGCGGACTACGACTTCCGCATTGGCAAGGCAGCGAAGCTGCGCGACGGAGCAAACGTGACGATCGCGGCGTGTGGCATCATGACCGCGCGGGCGATGGAGGCTGCGGAGCGGCTGAGCGCCGAAGGGATCGAGGCGACACTCCTGAACGTCGCGACGATCAAGCCGATCGACCGTGACGCGATCGTCGAGGCGGCGAAGGCCACGGGGGCCTTCGTCACCGCTGAGGAGCACCAAGTGAACGCAGGCCTGGGCGGCGCGGTCGCCGAGGTGCTCGGCCTGAACCACCCGGTTCCGCTGGAGATGGTGGCGGTCCAGGACTCCTACGGCGAGAGCGGCACGCCCGACGAGCTGCTGGAGAAGTACGGCCTGACCGTAGATGCCATCATTGAGGCCGCGCAGAAAGCAATCGCGCGCAGGGAAAAGAGGGACACCATACTCATTTCATGACGTCCGAAATGAGTATGGTGTCCCTCTTTTCCCCTTCCCCGTGGACATGGCGGACGACCATCCTCACAATCACGCAGGCCCGCTCGCGTGCGACGCCGGCGACGAGAAGACCGGCGCGCGGCTGGCCTTCGCCGCCGGCTTCACCTTCCTGATCTTCGTGGCCGAAGTCATCGGGGGGATTCTCACCGGCAGTCTCGCGCTACTAAGCGACGCGGCGCACGTGTTCAGCGATGTCCTAGCGCTGGGCCTCAGCTACGGGGCGCACCGGCTCGCCCGACGTCCGGCCTCGCGCAAGCGGACGTTCGGCTGGCACCGCGCCGAAGTGCTCGCGGCGGTCATCAACGGGATCACGCTCGTCGTGATTGGTGTCGTGATCATCCGCGAGGCCTACGAGCGGTTCCTGAACCCGCCGGGCATCCGCGTCGGGCCGATGCTCATCGTGGCCGCCTGTGGTCTGGTCGGCAACGCCATCGTGCTGATCCGCCTGGGCGGGCACGGCCACCATGACCTCAACGTGCGCGGCGCGTACCTGCACGTGCTCGGCGACCTGTTGGCTTCGGTCGGGGTGGTCGTCGCCGGCGTCACCATGCGGTTCACCGGCTTCTACCTCATCGACCCGATCCTCAGCGTCCTGATCGCGCTCGCCATCATCTACAGCAGCGTACGGCTGCTGCGCGAGGGTGTGCACATCCTCCTCGAAGGCGTCCCCTACGGAATGGAGCTGGAGGAGGTCATCGAGGCCTTGCGGTCTCTTCCCGGCGTCACGGACGTGCATCACGTTCACGTGTGGAGCCTCTGCTCGAACGTCCACGCACTCAGCGCGCATCTGATCACGTGTGAGATGGATGACGAGTCCCGCGAGGCCCTTCTCACCGAAGCGGACCGGATGGTCGGTGAGCGCTTCCAGATCGCGGAGACGACCTTCCAGGTCGAGACGACCGCCTGCGACCCCGGCCACGTGCTACACGTGTCCAGCCATGGCCGCGCCAACGCGCGCGCCGGCGGCAACCACAGCCACTGACATGCCTACGGCTCGCGTGAGAACAGCCCTCAGCCGCAAGGCGTTCTGTCAGACAGAGGCTGCGAGGAGCGGTGAGTCCGGGCAGACGGGCCGCAGCCCAGGAGTGTGATTGACCATGTGGGACTACAACGAGACGGTCTGGGACCACATCCGGAACCCCCGGAATGCCGGACCGATGGATGACCCCTCCGCCGTCGGCGAAGCCGGGAGCCTCGCCTGCGGCGATGCGCTGCGGCTGATGTTGCGGGTCGACGACAGCGATACGGTTACCGAGGCGAAGTACCAGACCTTCGGGTGCGGGAGCGCCGTGGCTTCCGGCTCGGCCCTGACGGAGATGCTGGTCGGCAAGTCGGTCGCCGAGGCCGCGAAGCTCACGAACCAGGACATCGTCGATTACCTCGGCGGTCTACCCGAGGAGAAGATGCACTGCTCGGTGATGGGCGCCGAGGCGCTGGAAGCGGCCCTGCGCAACTACCGCGGCGAGCCGCCGGCTCCCATAGATGAGGCGAAGATCGTCTGCAAGTGCTTTGGCGTGACGGAGGACCAGATCCGCGAAGCAGTGCGCACCAACGCCCTGCTGACGGTGGAGGATGTCACCCATTACACGAAGGCGGGCGGCGGGTGCGGGCAGTGCCACGACCGGATCCTGGAGATCATCGAGCACGAGCGGAAGACTGAACGCGTCGGCGCGCCGCCCAAGCCCAAGCGCCTGTCGAACCTCCAGCTGATGAAGGCGGTGGAGGAGGCGATTGAGAAGCACATCGCCCCCGCCCTGCGTCAGGACGGCGGCGACATCGACCTCGTGGACATCGACAGCCCGAACGTGTTCGTCGCTTTGCGGGGCCGGTGCGCCTCGTGCGTAGCGTCGGGGGCGACGATCAAGCAGTTCGTGCAGGCGAGACTCCGCGAGCTCGTGGATGAGAGCATTGTCGTCGAGGAGGCGGCAGCATGAAGGTGATCTACCTGGACAACAACGCGACCACGCGGACGGCGGATGAAGTGGTCGCCGAGATGCTGCCGTACTTCACGGAGCGCTACGGTAACCCATCGAGCATGCACTACTTCGGCGGCGAGGTTGCCAAGGCGATCGAGCAGGCGCGGGAGCGGGTGGCGGCCCTGATCGGCGCGGACCCGCGAGAGATCGTGCTCACCGGCTGCGGCAGCGAGAGCGACAATGCGGCCATTCGCTCGGCGGTGGACCTCCTGCCTGAGCGGAAGAAGATCGTCACCAGCCGCATCGAGCACCCGGCGATCCTCGGGCCGGCGCGCTACTTCGAGGACCGTGGCTATGAGGTGACGTACCTGGGGGTGGACAGCGACGGGCGACTCGACCTCGCCGAGGCTGCGGCCGTCATCGACGACAACACCGCGATCGTCTCGGTCATGTGGGCGAACAACGAGACGGGCACGATCCTCCCGGTCGAGGAGATCGGTCGCCTGGCCAAGGAGCACGGGGCCCTCTTCCACTGCGACGCGGTGCAGGCGGCCGGGAAGGTGCCCGTTGATCTGCGCAACAGCACCATCGACTACCTCTCGATGAGTGCGCACAAGTTCCACGGCCCGAAGGGTGTCGGCGTGCTGTACATCCGCCGTGGGACGCCGTTCGCGCCTTTCCTGATCGGCGGCCACCAGGAGCACAATCGCCGCGCAGGCACCGAGAACGCGGCGTCCATTGTGGGTCTGGGCAAGGCGGCCGAGCTAGCGCACGGTTACGTCGAGGTCGAGCAGACCCAGGTGCGGGCCTTGCGGGATCGGATGGAGAGCGCGCTGCTCGCGAACTGCCGCGACGCCCACCGCAACGCCGCGGCCGAGCCGCGTCTGCCCAACACCTCGAGCATCAGCTTCGACTACATCGAGGGCGAGTCCGTGCTCCTCTCACTCAGCGATCTGGGCATCTGCGCCTCTTCGGGCTCAGCCTGTACTTCCGGCTCGCTGGAGCCCTCGCACGTGCTGCGCGCGCTGGGCGTCCCGTTCACCAGGGTGCACGGCTCGCTGCGCCTATCGCTCAGCGTCTTCACCACCGGTGAGGAGATCGACTTCGTCGTCGAGCAGCTCCCGCCCATTGTGGAACGCCTGCGGGCGCTCTCGCCCTTCGGCCACTGACTGGTCAAACGCCCCGTCCATCGAGTAGAATGAGGGCGCCCTACGAAGGCGCGCCTGAGGAGCACCGCCATGCCTGAGGATGCCGACGCGAAGGTCGCCTCCCCATCGCTGTTCGTGCGCTCCCGCTGTCCCCAACGGGAGGACTGCCGGTGCATCGGGGTGGCGCGGCTGATGTGCGAAGTGATGGACGAGCTCCAGCACCTTCACCCGCAGACGGGTGAGGACTCGCCGGGTGATTCGTCCACCATCTTCCCCTCGCGCCAGCGGGTGGTCGAGGCGCTGCACTGCCTGCAGGATGTGCTCTTCCCCGGACGGATGACGACCGAGCTGCCGGCGGGCGAGATGGTGGAGGCGTTCGTTGAGGAGCGGCTCAGCCGGGCGGCCAGACTGCTGACCGTGGAGGTCGCGTGCGCGCTCCCGTTCCGCTGGAAGGGGGCCTGGGCCCGCACGAAGGGCGACGGACCCGAACCGATCGAGGATGTCGCGGGCGTGGCGCTGGGGATCGTCGGCGAGCTGCTGCGCCAGCTGCCGAGAATCCGGCGATTGCTCGTCCTCGATGTGCAAGCGGCCTACGAGGGCGACCCGGCGGCCCACACGTACACCGAGATCACGCTCAGCTACCCCTGCATCGGCGCGATCACCACGCATCGCCTCGCCCACGAACTCTACCAGCGCGATGTGCCGCTCATCCCCCGCATCATGGGTGAGCACGCGCACTCGATGGTCGGGATCGACATCCATCCGGGCGCTCGGATCGGCGAGCGGTTCTTCATCGACCACGGCACCGGAGTCGTGATCGGTGAGACCTCCGTCATCGGCAACAACGTGAAGCTCTACCAGGGCGTGACGCTGGGCGCCAAGAGCTTCCCGTTGGACGAGCAAGGCCGCCCGATCAAGGGCATCCAACGCCACCCCACGCTCGAGGATGACGTGATCGTCTACGCGGGGGCTTCGATCCTGGGCGGCGATACGGTCGTCGGCAAGGGATCGGTGATCGGCGGCAACGTGTGGCTGGACCGGTCAGTGCCGCCGGGCAGCAGAGTCCTGCTGAAGGGCGTGGAAGTGGAAATCAAGAACGGCTGAGGGCGTGAGATTCGCATGAGCCCCGAAGGCGCACCCACTCCACCGAAGCTCTCGATCGTGGCGCCGGTCTACAACGAACGGGAGAGCGTTGGGCCGCTGCATCGGCGGCTCGTCGAGGCGCTGGACGCACTCCCCAACCCCTTCGAGATCATCCTCGTCAACGACGGCAGCCGCGACGGGACGACGGAGGCGCTCGACGCCATCGCCGCCGAAGATGAGCGGGTCGTCGTCGTCCACCTGCGGCGCAACTTCGGCCAGTCCGCCGCGATGCAGGCGGGCTTCGATCAGGCGACCGGCGACGTCGTCATCGCGATGGATGCCGACCTGCAGAACGACCCCGCCGACATCCCCCTGCTCCTCGCGAAGCTCGACGAGGGCTATGACGTCGTCTCCGGCTGGCGCAAGGACCGCAAGGACAAGTGGCTCACGCGGGTGCTCCCCTCCAACGTCGCCAACTGGCTGATCTCGACGATGACGGGCGTGCACCTGCACGACTACGGGTGCTCACTGAAGGCGTACCGGCGCGAGGTCCTGGCGGACGTCACGCTCTACGGCGAGCTACACCGCTTCATCCCCGCGCTCGCCTACTGGGCGGGCGGGACCGTCGCCGAGGTGCCCGTCACGCACCACGCGCGGCAGTTTGGCCAGAGCAAGTACGGCCTCAGCCGCATCTTCCGCGTGATGCTCGACCTGATCGCGGTGAAGTTCCTGCTCTCCTACTCCACCAAGCCGATCCGCATGTTCGGCCAGTGGGGCTGCCTGGCGGGAGTGCTTGGCCTCGTGGTCCTTGCGTACCTCGCCTACGTCAAGCTCATCATGGGCCTCGACATCGGCCACCGTCCGCTGCTGCTGCTCGGCATCCTGCTCGTCTTCATGGCAGGGCAGTTCATCACGCTTGGCCTTGTCGCCGAGCTGCAGGCGCGCACGTACTACGAGGTGCGCGACCGCCCCGTCTATGCCGCGCGGCGCACCGTGCGCAAGGGGGGCGACGCCGAGTGACCCTCCGCCCCTTCCGGCCCGCCGATCGCTCGGCGATCCGCCGAATCACCGCGGCCTCCTTCGAACACGCCAGCGTGTATGCCCTCGCCGAGCGCAAGTACGGCCCCTTCCGCCGGGTGCCGTGGCAAGAGCGCAAACTGGCCGACGTGGACGCCGATCTAGACGCGGGCCCGGAGGAAGCGTTCGTGGCGGCAGAGGGCGACCAGGTCATCGGCTTCATCACGACACGTGCCGACGAGCACACCGGCATCGGCCACATCCTGAACGTCGCCGTCGATCCGAGCCACCAAGGCCGGGGCATCGGCTCGGCGCTCATCCAACACGCGCTCGATTACTTCCGCAGTAAGGGGATGACCCACGCGAAGATCGAGACCCTCGTCGGCAACGCCGCCGGCGAACACCTCTACCCCAAACTCGGCTTCGAGGAGCTCACGCGGCAGATTCACTACATGCTGGAACTGCCCCAACCCGCCGACCGTTGACGTTCTCCCGAACTCCCCAGCTCCGCGACTCCGCATCTCCTGCCGTCAGAACGGTCTCTTCCAGGGGTAGACCTCCGCCAGCCGCACCGGCCGCCCGCCCTGCTTTGCCGAGCGATCCGCGGCGACGAGGATCCTCACGGCCTCCAGCATCTCCGCCTCGGGCACGGGCTCCTCGCCGGTCTCGAGCATCCGCAAGAAGGCCTGCATCTGGACGACGTAGTTGCGCGGATCGTGGGGCTGAAGGTCCAGCGTGCCCTGCGTGCCGATGAGGGTGACGGCGAAGACGTAGGCGGTGTTGCGGAGCACCTGCAGCGTCGCCGAGCGCCCCTCGCCATAGGTGACGGAGAGCAGGTCGATCGACTCCTCGCGTAGGTCGGAGACCGCCTCGACGCCCGGCCCCATGAGTCGCATCAGAACATCGCTCAGGTGGATGCCGTAGAAGAACAGCTCCCCCGGCCCGATCAGGCTGCAGTGGCGCAGCTCGCCCAGCGCCGCGATCTTGTCGGCAGCCTCCTCCAGCTCGATGGCGTACCTCAGCGACGAGGAGGTCGTGATGGGCGCGGAGTTCGCTCTCGCGGTCTCGATCATCAGCGCGGCGTCCTCGATGCTATGGGCGAAGGGCTTGTCCACAAAGCACGGTTTGCCCGCGCGCAGGAAGGGGAGCGTCTGCTCGCAGTGCTGCGCCCCGTCGCGACCCAGCATCATCGCGGCATCCACCAACGGCACGAGCGCCTCGGGCGAATCCACCACCGTCTCGATCCCGAACTTCGCGCACAGTTCGTCGATGCGCTCCTGGGTGTTGTCCTGCGTGCAGAGCGCAACGACCCGCGCACCGTCGAGGTGCCACTCGTCATCCGGCAGGTTGAAGATGCGACAGTACGCGTCCACGTGCGAGGATTCCAGCGCGACGATGCCAAGGCGTTTCACGGGCGACCCTCACTTCCCCGAGTCGTCGTCCTTGCTGGGCGGTTTCCAGCCCTCGATGACCTTCTGCTTCTTGCGGGCGACCGCCAACGCTCCCGGCGGCACGTCCTGGGTGATCGTGGAGCCCGCGCCGATGTAGGCCCCGTCGCCGATCGTGACGGGCGCCACGAGACTGACGTTCGAGCCGATGAAGGCGCGCTCGCCGATGACGGTGCGGTGTTTGCGGGCGCCGTCGTAGTTGCAGACGATGGCCCCCGCGCCGATGTTGGCGCCAGCGCCGACCGTCACGTCTCCCAGGTACGCGACGTGACCGGCCTTCACGCCCTCTCCAAGCTCCGCAGCCTTCATCTCGACGTAGCTGCCTGCACGCGCCTTCGGGCCGATGGTGCAGCCCGAGCGGACGTGCGCGAACGGGCCGACAGTGGCCTCATCGCCGACCCGGCTGTCCATCATGAACGTGCCGTGCCGGATGACGACGCGATCTCCGATCTCACAATCACGCACGGTCGCGTGCGGACCGATCTCGCAGTCCTCGCCGATCGTGGTCTGCCCGCTGATGAACGTGCAGGGCTGAATGGTTGTGTCCCGGCCGATCTGCACATCGTCGTCGATGTAGATGGTGTCCGGATCGAGCAGCGTCACGCCATCGAGCATCAGCCGCTCGCGAATGCGCTGCCGCAGGACCTTCTCGGCCTCGGCGAGCTGCACGCGGCTGTTGATACCGGCGATCTCCTGCGGGTCATCGGTGAGCAGGGCCTCCACGCGCTCGCCCGCGGCAACGAGGTCGGCGATGACATCGGTCAGGTACTGCTCGCCCTGATCGTTCTCCGCCCTGAGATTGGCAGCCAAGTCGAACACCAGCGGGCTGCGGAGACAGTAGACCGAGGAGTTGATCTCCCGGATGGCGCGTGTGGCCTCATCGGCATCGCGGTGCTCGACGATCGCCTGCACGCCGCCATCGGGCCCCCGCACGATGCGCCCGTAGCCAGTAGGATCGGCATGCTCGGCGGTGAGGATGGTCGCCGCCGCGTTGGTGGCATGGTGATGTTCGATGAGCGCCTGCAGCGTCTCGACGCGCAGTAGCGGGATGTCCACACACGTGAGCAGGACGGTGCCCTGGAAGGCCCCGAGCACGCTCCGCGCCTGCAGGGCAGCATGGCCGGTTCCGAGCGGCGGATCCTGGACCACCGTCTCCGAGCCGCCCGCATGGGCGAGAGCCGCCACCTCGTCGGCGTCAGGGGAGATCACCGTGACAATCGGCGCGACGCCCAACTCGGTTAGCGTGCGGAGAACTCGTGCGAGCAGCGGGACGCCGCAGAGGGGGTGCAGCGCTTTGCTCCGCCGGGTCTTCATCCGCTTGCTCTGCCCGGCAGCCAGGATGACACAGGCCAGCCTGTCAGCTATCACTTCGCCTCTGTCCCTCTCTGCGGCCAGGCCTCGGTGTCCTGATGCAGGTAGACCCACGAGCAGTACCGACAGACGACCTGCTGCGGCCATACGCCCCCTGACAGCATGGCCCGCGCGCCGCCGTCCGGTTGCCGTTCGACCAACGCGCGACCAATCCTGAGCGGCTCTTCTCCCGGCAGGTCCTTTGTGGCGCAACAGATCGGCTTGCCGATGGGATCCAGAAAGCCGATGACCCACTCCTGCAGGGGCAGCGGCGGCTCGCTGTGCGGGGCGTTCGCCAGGAGCGTCACCCAGGCCTGCTCATCCGAACCAAAGGCCGCCGGCGGGGCGTTGCGCGCCGTTTCACGGGGCAACACTCGCGTAGCCTCGTGCCGCTCGCGCCATGCCTTCCAGCTCTCCCTCCGAAACGGGAGGGGGCGCAGCGCGCGATTGGTGAGGGGGCCGGTGACGAATCGACCGGTGATCGCCGGGAGAAGGCTGGTGCTCTCGCGGTCGTAGAAGAGGGCATTGGCGCGGTACCACTTCCCGCTGGCGCCCGCCTCCACGGCCCGGCCATCGATGGTGCCCTCGTAGACCGCCGCGGCGCCGGCGATCGGGTCCCACACGACCAGCACGCGACGCCCGTCCACGACGTCGTTTGCCGCCCAGTGGTAGTCCAGCACGGAGAGGGGATAGGCGCGCGGTACGCCGTCCACGACGACCCCGATCACGGTCTCGTCATCCTCCGGCGCGTCGGGCGAGTCGCCGGTCACGCACCGGGGCGTCTCGAGAGGACGGACGTCCTCCAGCGGGCGAGCCGGGTCGAGAATCTCCTTCAGGTCCACGGCCGAGATGGTGACATCATACCCGTCCGGCACCGCGAGACTGCCCGCGAGGCGGCCTCGCCGGACAGTCGAGGGCCTCGCGGCGGGGGGAACCACACTGCGAGCCGTCAGCGCGCCTGAGTGCTGCCCCTTCACGGGCGCCAGACGTGCGCCGGCTTCCGGCGGCGCGCGCAAGAGCCAGGCAAGCAGCACCGCCAGCACCACGGAGGCCAGAAGGACGATCAGGCCGGCGCGTCGGGTCATGGCAGTCCTATTGGGTCTCGTGGACCTTGCGCAACAGGCCGTGAACTCGTGGGGCGGGCATTCTTGCCCGCCAATGGCCTGTGGCGGGCAAGAATGCCCGCCCCACGAGTTTGGCTATCTCCACGAGACTCAGTAAGCGGCGCGACCCGCTTCCCGGGTCGGCCTGCCGAGGCGAACGTCGCGCGGGATCAGTAGCCGGTCCCGCCGGTGCTGAAAGGCGTATCGGGAGGCAGGTTCTGCGCGAGGACCAGCAAGGCCTCCGGCGAGACGTCGGAGACCAGCACAATCTGCACCGGGCCGCGCCGATAGGAGGCGATGGAGAAGTCGCCCAGGCGCCCCACGCGGTAGTCGCGGCCGCCGGCCGTCTGCCGAGCCAGGCTGCTGTCGTCGAAGTCGCCGGCGGCGAAGCGGAGTTGAGACACCGCATGTGACCCAACGAAGTAGACCGTCTGGTACGCGGCCAAGTGGCCGACCGAAGCCAGACCCTCGGGGCGGGCGTAGAGCCGATCGTCGATCGGCTGCAGGGAGGCGTCCATCACCGGGTCGGGCTCCGCCGGCAGGGCGGCCGCCACGCCGTGCAGATGCGCCATGACCGCCTCGCGTTGCAGCAGCCCGCTCACGTAGCGACTCTCGTACTCGCGCCACCCAACAAGCAACGCGACCAACACTGCCGCCGCCGCCAACACCACGGAGCGCGCGCGAACGGGGCGATGGAGCCACGAGAACTGCGCGGGCAAGGGCGTGGAGGGAAGCTCAATCGGTTCGGTCACGACGCGGATCGTCTCGGGGGGATCCTCTTCGTACAGCCGGGCGCGACCGACGAGGGACTTGAGCGTGCGGTAGGACGCGACCTCCTCCGCACACTCCTCACACGCGCTGATGTGCGCCTCCACCAGCGCTCGGGCATCGGGGTCGAGTTCGTTATCGACGTAGGCGCAGAGGTCTTCCTGCAGCTCGAAGCAGTCCATGGCGCCCTCGCTCTGAGTGTGTCGTCGCCCCCCGTGTCGCGGTGATCCTGGCCGCGGCTTCCGGGGCGCGCCGCACTCAGATGACGCCATGCGCTCGGGCGTAGCTGGAGAGCCTCTGCCTCAGCAGGCGCCTGCCCCGGAAGATCCTGGACCTTACGGTGCCCAGGGGAATGCCAAGGATTCCCGCGATCTCCTTGTACGAGAACTCATCGACGTCCGAGAGGAGCACGGCGACTCGGAACTCTTCGGGTAAGGCTTCGAGCGCCGGCTGCACCTCCTCATCAGGCACGCGCGCCAGGACCGACTCCTCGGGCGAACTCAGGCGGCTGGGGTCCTCGCGGGCGTAGTCCGCATCCCCATCGACCGCCAACTCCTCCCACGACCGCACCTGAGGCGCGCGTCGTCTGCGCCGGTAGTGGTTGATGTACGTGTTCACCAGGACCCGGTAGATCCACGCCTTGAAGTTGGTGCCGGGTCGGAACTGGTGGAAGGCGCCGTACGCCTTGGTCAACGTCTCTTGCGTGAGGTCCTCGGCCTCCTCGCGGTCCCGCGTCATCCGCAAGGCCGCGTTGAACAGCTCGCGCTTGCGCTCCTCGGCGAGGGCCTCGAACTGCGCCCGCTTGTGGCCGTTGTCGGCCTGCGGGGCGGGCGCAACCGTGTGCAGTTGAAGCTTCGGGCTTGCCATGACCGTATCACTATCCATGCGCCGCAAGCCCGTTGCTGCACTGACCTGCAACGGGAATGCCTGCGGCGAAGTTCCCACCCACCGAACTGTGACGTATGCCCCCCGCCGTAGGTTCGACGCCGAAGTCAGCGGACGCCGGCGCCCCCTCCGGCGGGGCATTACGATATGATACCCGTTTGTCCGCCGCTTGAACAGAGGGGAACGGAATAGAAAGCACAGAATCCGGGGAACTGCGCCCTACTTCTGTGGGATCGCGGGGCGTTGCGGCTCCGGCTCGAAGGGCACGAACCGGAAGGAGTAGAGGTCAGAATCGCGGAGTACGAAACGAAGCCGGATCGCCTTCCCGGCGAGCGGGCGGAGGTCGCCGCCCGGCTTGCCCCAGCGTACAACGTGACGCAGATCATCGCAGAAGATGGGCGGGCAGTCTTCGAGGCGGTATCCCTCGATCGGAGCCCCTGCGGAGTCCTGAACTTCCACCTGGACACCCCCCGCGCCGGAGGTCTCCAGGTTCAGCACCAGGTTCCCGCCCTCGAACACCAGGGGCTTCGTGACGATCTCCCCGCCGGAGAGCGGCGCGTTCAGCGACACGAAGCCGTCAATGCGGATCGTGTAGCGGCGGATCTCGGTGGAGATGCCCTCCCAGTAGCCTTCGGTGGCGTACAGGGAGAGTTCCGGCGGCGCGTCTTCGGTCGCGGACGGCGTCTCGATCATCCCCCAGAACGGGTAGTTGTCGCCGTAGACCCAGCTCTCCCGTTGGCGCGGCCCCGGCCGGATGAACGCCTCGGGCCAGCGGCGGAAGGTGAGGCCGTCGCGGCTCGTCATGAAGAGCGTATCGGTGATGCCGTGAGCATAGCGCGGGTGAGCCTTGCCGCGCTCCAGGCGCTCGTCGAGCCCCGGCAGGTCGAACAGCGGATCGGTCCAGCCGCGCTCCACGTATCGCACGGGGAAGCCCACAAACAGATGGGGCGCGCGGTAGTAGGGCTGGATCGCGTTGGTGTAGAGATGCTCCTTGGGCGCGCCGGGGTACTGCAGCCACTCGGGCTTCGGGAAGTGTAGGATGTCCTTCGAGGTCGCGGTCAGGATGTCCCGGACCCCGTCCTTGAAGCCCCGGTGGTACTCGCGGTACTCCTGTCTCACGGGGTCCCAGAAGATCAGGTTCTGCGAGTCGAAGGCGCCCTCGGTGACGCTGGGCTCCTTGCTCATGGGCGTGAAGTGGATGCCGTCGCCGGAGGCCAGCACGTACATCCCATGCGGCTTGCTGCCGATGACGAGGGTCTTGATGCGCTGCTCCGGAGGGCAGCTTGGGTTCGCATCGAGGAAGGTCGCGGTATGTGACGGGTCGCCGCCGATCTCCGCCAGATACTCGCCCGTCAGGATGATGTTGTTGGCCTTCGAGCCGCCGAACTCGAACAGCCCCAGCTCCGGGCGCGTCCAGTGGAGCCCGTCCCGGCTCTCCGCGTAGCAGTAGACCGCCGGATGGTCGGGCAGGGCCTGCGCGGGCGGGCCGCTGTGGCGATAGTGCAGGCCGTGGTAGTACATGCGGCAAAGGTCGCCGTCGCGGAACACGGACTGATAGGCCGCCGCGTTGCCCTCCCAGGGTGCGTCGGTCCGGAAGACGATCTCCCGACGGACGGGCTGATGCAGCAGGAGATGCGCCCCGCCGCTCATCGACTCGATGAGCGCGTCATCGACCAACAGCTCCAGGCGTGAGCCGACGTTGACGGCCTCCTGGGCCGACAGAGGAGCAGACATGAGGAGGATCACCACCGTTGGGAGTAGTGCTCGATGCGTCATGTTGGGTCCCGGAATCGCGCCCTACTTGACCACGAACGATGCCGTCCAGGCCGCCTCCTTGGGCGGTTGGGTCTGGAGCCTCTCCCGCCAAGCCTCGTCGGTCAGGCGGTTGGCCATCGGCTGTTTGAACTCGTACTGGCTGAGGACCGGCCCGGCCGCCACGGCGATCCGTCCGTCCGGCACGGGGTAGCACGCGTAGAGCGCGTGCACGTAGCCTACGCCCTCCTCCAGGCACTGCTGCGAGTTGCCGTCGGTGTGCACATCCGCCACGACGGTTGTCTTCAGCCCCAGTTCCTCGACGCCTAGCACCGCTGCTTCCAGCCGATGCGCGATGGAGTTGATGTACCCATAGTCCTCCTCGCTCAGCTTCTCGTTGCGTAGCTCCTGCAGCGAGATGCTCAACAGCTTGCTGATGATCTCCTCCAGGTCCGTGAGCCGCTGTTGACCCTGTTCGTCCAGCACGTCCATCGCCGTCAGCCCGCTGCGCGTCATCCTCGCCAGAGCCAGGAGTCGCGCGTAGAACTCGGGTGCAGGCTCGACGTAGCTCGGCGGCGGAGGCGGTGGCTGCACGCCCGGTGGGGCTGCTCCGGCCAGTGCATAAGACTGCTTGGCATACAGGATGGTGTCGTGCCGCAGCTCCGACCATGAGGCCAGGGCCGCCCAGAGGCTCCGGTCCTGCCAGGCTTCGGTCTGCATGAAGCTCGGGTAGCCCTTGCCGCATGGCTGGACGAGCGCCTGCAGCGCATACAGCCAGCTCCAGTATAGGTTCCGGTTCGACTCCTGCGGCGTGAAGGCCGCGAACTGCTTGCGGAGCTTGCCGAGCTGATCGTCATACCCCGCGTACGCCGTGTCGCCCTCTTCCTTCAGGATCGCCAGGGCGCGTTCCGAGCCCATGACCGCCATCACGTCCAGCCCGCGAACGAACCCTCTCACCGGCCCGCCCGGTCCCTGGGACAGCGTGAAGGGCGTCCCGGTACCCGTGAAGCCCTGAACCGCCGGGATGCAGAGCTGCTGGAACATGTACGAGTCGGGGATGAAGCGCTGGCCCATGAGCCGCATGCCCTTCGTGTCTTCCAGCGCCTTGTCGAGCTGCTCGGGCGTGAAGGGCGGCAGCACCTGGATGTTGCCCGTGCCCCCGTAGATCTCCGGCGAGCGGTAGGTCGCGAGTTCGCTCCTCAGCGCATGGATCGTCTCGTCGCTGGCCAGCTTGCTCCACTCGAACGAAGCCCCGCAGACCTTCTTGGTCGCCTCCGCATACTCATACGGCGTCAGGTCATCCGCCGCGCCGACGTAGAAGGCGGTCACGCCATAGATCCGGTTCCAGTCCTCTGCCAGCTTCGACCCGGGCGCGTACAGGTGCGCAGCGATCAGACAGGCCTGGAGCGTCTGGATGCGCGCGTTCTTCTCGTCGATCAGGCCGCTCGTCTGGGCGGTCTTGCCCTTGAGGAGCATCGAGATGCGGCCGTACCACATCAGCCCCTTGAAGTAGCGCTTCAGCAACTCGCTCCGCGTGTAGTGTCCGCGCGGGACGTACTGCGAGTAGTCCTCCTGGTAACCGAACAGCGGGCTCGCGTCGAAGCCGCCGTGCTCCTCGATCAGCTTCAGCTCCGCGCCCACTTCCTTCCGCACCTCCGACGAGGCCTGGGTCTCGCCGGTCAGCAGATCGAGCCCCACGGTGAAGTACGCAACGTTCCGCCGCGCGACTTCCTTCAGCTCGCCCTGCAGGCGCCCGCAGTCCTGCTGGCTCGCCTTCAGCATCGCCTCGCTGAACTGCACCATGCGCGGGTGGAAGTCCCGCTCCTCGATGGACTTGAGGGTCTCGTCGAACTGGATGTGATACAGGTGCAGCACGGTGTCGGTGGTCACGAAGATCGGCTTGTCATCCTCGCGGCGGTGCTCGTAGATGCTGACGATGTCCTCCGTCCGCCCGTAGGGCACCACCACGAACCCGTTCGCCAGCAACGCCGCCCACGCGGCGTCATCCAGCGACGCATGCTGCGGGTTGCAGAGGTCACTCTTCTTCAGGGGCAGCCGATAGGGGGGCGCCTTCGCCTCCACCTTCGCCTCGACCGGCTTGTAGTAGTCCCCCAGCAGCCCCTTCGGGTTCTTCCCCTGCAGATCGATCGTCGCCGAGCCCTGGCTCTCACTCCGGCCCTGACAGCCGCTCAGCAACACAATCGTCAGCACGTACATCGGCGCCAGCCACATCGCAAGTCCGTCTCTCATCGGGTCATCTCCCCTCTGCCTGCTACCGGCAAGTGAGACTCCCGCCTCCGAGGCCGGGTTGCCGGCTGTGATTCCACTCACCCCGAATCGATGAGGGACAGCCGGCCGGCTGTCCCTCTGATTCAGCGTACGGGCCGGGACGCCCTTCTACAGGGGAATCCGCGATGTCGGTTCTTGGGCGCCATGTTGGTCATGTACGAAATAACCTGACATCATCGGGTCGTTGTAGGGGCAGAGCGTGCTCTGCCCACGCCGTCGGTTCGGGCAACACCTGG
>VGFC01000009.1 GCA_016869045.1 Armatimonadota bacterium | reverse complement strand
CTCCAGGCGCTTGATCAGCTCGCCTAGCGCCTTGGCGTCACCGGCCATCGGCGCCGACCGGCGGATCTGCTTCAGGGCGATGGACTCACACGCGATGCTGACCAGCTTGTGGACCAGCGGGCCGTTGCGCGCAATGTCCTGTCCGAGCTTGATCGCGTCCATGTACGAGCCGAACGCCGCCGGCGCGTCTTCGTTGTTCAGACGGACCATCGCCTCTACCATCAGCAGGCGAGTCAGGCTGCGGAAGTCCGCGAGGTAGGGGAAGGTCGTGGAGAAGTCGACCGGGCCGGGCATCACGCACGGCTTGTCGAGACCCAGCCGGAACTCCTCTAAGGCTGCGCCGGCGTCCAGCACGATTAGCTCGGCTTCTGCGGGATCCAGGGCCTCGGGATCGCCCGCTGCCTCGTCCCACGGCCGCCCCTCCGGGAAGAGCTTCGTCGCCTGCACGTAGTGGTCGAAGGCGTTGTCGTCGGGCACGGGGTAGACGGGTACGTTGATCGGCGCGGCGAGAACGCAGACCGATCCCAGCAACGGCACAACCACGCAGCAGCACGCGAGTCTCATCGACGCCTCCGATGGGAGAGGGTTCTCATTGAGGGCAGACGCTTCACCGGGCGAGAGGTCTTGGTGGGCGGTCACTTCCCCGCGGCGAAGCGCAGGTCGTAGCGGCCCGTGTTCTTCGGCCCCTTCTCGACCCCGCCATCGTCTGCGCGGTCGGGGCCGACGCTGTAGAGCTTGTACTCGGTGGCACTGATGCGCTCATAGCGGAAGGGCTGGCCCGTCCACGGATCGACCGGCACGGAGTTCAGGATGCCAGGTACGAGGTCCGCCAGAACCGCGGGGTACTCCCCCGTGCGGGCGCGGCGTAGCTCGAGTGCGGCCACGAGGAGCGTGCCACGAAGACGCGCGAGATGGTCCACGGTCCACGGACCTGTATACCGCGACGGGCTGAACGAGTCCACGAGCGTCAGGTCCTCGCTCCACCGTTTGATCCCCTGCAGGATGCGGTCGAACCGGCGGCCTAGGCGGGCTAGCTGCCGAGGGGTCAGAGCCAGAGACCGCGGGGTCCGCCGCGCCTTCTGCGGGCGGACCGCGGAGGCAGTGCCCGTGGAGGGTCTGGTCGGGGCCGGAACCCACTCCCACGTCGGGCCCTGCGCTATCGCCACGGCCTTGGAGTACCGTCGGTCGAGTTCGCGCGTGGTCAGGATGACCGCGGCCCCGGTGGCGCGCGTCCCGTAGCGCTGCTGGAACTGCTCTCGCGTCATCGTCCCGCTGTCGCGCAGCCACCTCAGGTAGGCGATGCTCCTCTGGTGGCTGTGCGCGAGGGAGTCCGCGTACGGCACCTCGTGGGCCTCGAGCCCCTGGAGGCGGGCTACAAGCCTCGCCAACGCTGCCTCGTCGCCGGCCGCCGCCGCCACAGTGCGGCGGATGCGGTGGAGGGGGATGTTCTCGCACACCATGCCCACGGACCGCGCGAGGGTCCCGCCGTTGCGGGCGAGGTCCTGTCCCAGAGTGATCCCATCGAGCGAGGAGGCGAATGCGCCCTCGTAGTCGCCTCGCTGAGTGGCCAGCCAGGCCTCCCAGTCGAGCAGCCGTGCCATCTGGCGCGCCGCTGCCCAGGGCGGGGGCGGTCCCTGGCCCGCGCTGCCCACCTCGACGTACAACGGCACGCACGGCATCCCCAGGCCTCCGCGCAGCACCGCCAGTGCCGGCGACCCGGCGCGCAGCAGCGCCTCCACATCGGCTACCGAGGGCTCCCCCCACACGCGTTCGACCCGATCCCATAGCTCACCCCTGGGGGGCAAGAGGGCGAAGGCAGCGACGTAGTGGTCCCACGCGTTGTCCGCGGGCACCGTGTACTGGGGGACGGTGAAGGAGACGTCGGCATGGGCATGAGCCGAGGAAGCAACCAACGCGATCGCCGCCGCAAGCCGTAGACGCATTCCACTCAGCCTCCTGCTGAGTCTCGCGTAAGTTGGCGAACACCTGCCGTCTTGGAGGACGGGCATTCCTGCCTGTCTGAGCCCCACTCTGTGTTTCCCAACTTACGCGAGACTCAGTAACCGCAACCAGCTAGCCCTTCCCCGGGTCTGGCAGAGGGCCGGGCGAGAAGAGGACGTCCCCGTTCAGCGAGAAGGTGTATGCGCCGATTCCTCGGCCCACGCCGCCGTCATCGACCTTGTCTGCGCCGACGCTGTAGAGCTTGTACTCGGTTGCCGTGGTGCGGGCATAGCGGAACGGTTCACCAGACCACGGATCGAGGGGCACGGAGGTCAGGATGGCGGGCACGAGGTTCGCCAAGGCCGCTGGGTATTCGCCCGTTCGCGCACGATGGAGCTCAAGAGCTGCGACGAGGAGTGTGCCGCGGACATCCGCGAGGTGCCTCACGACGGTCTGGTCGTGCCCCAGGGGCAGGCTGAGCAGCTCAGCAAGCGTCTGGTCCTCAGGCAAGAACACCTTCATCGCCTCACGCCTGGCGCGAACGAGTTGCCGGTTGTAGCCCTCTTGCTGCCGAGGGGAGGGGGTCGCGGACTGCGGTGCTCGCGGGAAGAGCCGAACGGCGCGCGTCAAGCCATCGAGCGCGGCGTCTCTCTCGGCCTGACTGGGCCGGGTCCAGGTCCACTCCCATGTGGGACGCTCGGCGAGCGCCACGGCTTCGGAGTAGCGTCCGTCCAGTTCGCGCCGCGCGAGGATGGTGGCGGCGCCGATCGCGCGCGTGCCAAAGCGCTGCCGGAACTGCTCGCGCGTCATGGCGCCGCTGCCGCGGAGCCACCTCAGGTAGGTGACCTGGGTGCCGTACTCGTGTGCGAGGCTGTCGGCGTAGGGCACCCCGCGGCTCTCGACATCCTGGAGACCCGACACGAACCTGGCCAACGCCGCCTGGTCGCCGGCCGCCGAGGCCATGGCTCGGCGGATCGAGGAGCATGCAATGCCCTCGCAGGCGATGCTCACCAGCTTCGCCAGCACCCCGCCGTTGCGCGCGATGTCCTGCCCCAAGATCATGCCGTCCAGGCAGGACGCGAAGGCGCCCTCGTTGTCCCCACGCTGCGCAGCCAGCCACGCCTCCCAGGCCAGCAACTTAGCCATCGATCGCGCCGGTCCGAGCGCTGCATGGCCGCCTGCCGCGGAACTCCCGACCTCTGCGTACAACGGCACACACGGCTTGCCCAGACCTTCCCGGAGCTTCGCCAGTGCCGGCCCGCCCTCGCGGAGAAGCGCCTCCACACCTGCAATCGACGGCTGCTCACCGAAGGGCTGCGCGCGATCCCACACCTCCCCCTTGGGCGGCAGCAGCGCGAACGCAGCCACGTAGTAGTCCCAGGCGTTCTCGGTGGGGACCGTGTACTGGGGAGTAGTGAAGGAGACGTCGGCGAGTAAGGGGACCGACAGGGCGGCCAGCCCAGCCAATGCCACGACTGCTCGCAGATGCACCTGGCACCACCTCCCGACGGACTGGCTGTGCTCTGCTCTCTGCAACGATGTTGCCGGCCTATGACCCCGGCAGCCCCAGCTCTGCCGCGATGCCTTGCATGGCCTGGATGACGACCGCGATGTGCTCGTCGAGGGGGATGCCGAGGGCCTCGGCACCGTGGGCGATATCCTCGCGGCTGACGGCGGCGGCGAAGGCCTTGTCCTTCATCTTCTTGCGGACGGACTTCACCTCGACATCCATGATGCTCTTCGTGGGCCGCACAAGCGCTACCGCCACGATGAAGCCGGTCAGTTCGTCGATGGCAAAGAGCGCCTTCGCCATCGGTGTTTCACGTGGAACGTTCATGTAGTCCGCGTGGCTGAGGATCGCGCGAATCCAGTGCTCGGGATAGCCGCGCTCGCGGAGAGTCTCAGCGCCCTGGGTCGCGTGGTCGGGCGCCTGGGGGTACTGCTCATAGTCGAAATCGTGCAGCAGGCCGACGGTCCCCCACTCGTCCGGGTCGCCGCCGAGCCGCTCCGCGTAGAGGCGCATCGCAGCCTCGACGGCGTAGGCGTGCTTGCGGAGGTTCGCGTTCTGCGTATACTCGCAGAGGAGGGAATGCGCCTCTTCGCGGGTGGGCATGGAGGCCTCCTATGGCGAAATTAGGGACAGGCCCCAATTTCCGGCGGACGTCATGCCGGAAATTGGGGCCTGTCCCTAATTTCGCCCTACGATCTCCTTCGTGTCACGCGCGATGGTGAGTTCCTCATCCGTCGGGACGACGTAGATGCGCGCCGGGCTGTCGGGCTGCGCGATGTCTTGGGGCTGCTTCGGCCCGACGACCGCGTCATTCGCCGCGTCATCGAGCCACAGGCCGAGGAACCGGAGCCCTTCCACGCATCGGCGGCGGATGATCGGAGAGTTCTCGCCGACCCCCGCCGTCATCACGAGGGCATCGAGGCCGCCCAGGGCCGCCGCATAGGCCCCCACGTACTTGCGGATGCGGTAGCAGTACACATCGAGGGCGAGCTTCGCCCGCTCGTTGCCCTGCGCTTCGGCGGCGAGCACGTCGCGCATGTCGCTGCTGATTCCCGACACGCCGAGCAACCCGCTCTGCTTGTTCAGCAGGGCATCGACCTGGTCCGTGTCGATGCCCTCATGCTCCATGATGAACCACACCAGCGCCGGGTCGATGTCGCCGGAGCGCGTGCCCATCACGAGGCCCTCAAGCGGCGTGAGGCCCATGCTGGTATCGACGCACTCGCCGCCCAGCACGGCGCTCATGCTGCAGCCGTTCCCGAGATGGCAGGTGACGATCCGCTGCGTCTCTCGAGGCACACCCCGCTCGGCCAGCAAGCCGCCGGCGATCCCCGACACATAGCGGTGCGACGTGCCGTGGAAGCCGTAGCGCCGGATCGCGTACTTCCCATAGAGGTCGTGCGGGATTGCGTAGTGGTACGCGTGAGGCGGGACGGTTTGTCCGAAGGCGGTATCGAACACGGCCACCTGCGGCGTATCGGGCAGGACGCTCGCACAGGCCCGAATGCCCGCGAGGTTCGGCGGGTTGTGGAGCGGTCCCAGCTCGACGCACGCCTCGATGGCGGCGATCACGTCCGCGTCGATCAGCGCCGAACTCGCGTGCTTCGTGCCGCCGTGTACCACCCGGTGCCCGATCGCCTCAATCTCGCGCACGCTGTCGAGCACGCCGTGCGCGGGGTCGGTGAGCGCCTCCATGATGAGGCCGATGGCGGAGGTGTGGTTGGGCATCGGCCGGGAGACCGTGATGGCGTCGCGA
Organism: Armatimonadota bacterium; assembly: GCA_016869045.1. Lineage (GTDB taxonomy): Bacteria > Armatimonadota > Zipacnadia > Zipacnadales > VGFC01 > VGFC01. The sequence continues at coordinate 41,268 of VGFC01000009.1, read as the reverse complement.
CCGACCGGCTCGTGCTTCAGCGTCGCCTCGTCGCCGCCTCTCACGCTGACGCGGTCGGCCAGGCCTGAGGCCAGCACCGCCTCCGTGTCCATCTCATAGAGCGCGTACTTCACCGACGAGCTACCGCAGTTGATGACCAGCAGCTTCAAGGGGTCTCTCCCGGGTCGAAATCGGGGACAGGCACCAATCTTGGACGTCGAGGATTGGTGCCTGTCCCCAATTTCGACCCTCGCCACCCTACGTGGCGTCCTTCTCCGATGCCGGTTGGGGGCGGGTGGCGTCCGCATCACGCTGAAGCATGTCGCGGGTGTTCTCCACCGCCGTCTGGATGCGGCCCAGGTACTCGCCCAGCTTCGCGATGATGTCCTGGGCGTACTGCTCCGCATCGGCCTGGATGCCCTCGGCCTCGATGCGGGCCCGCTCGAGGATGTCATCGCGCTTGCGCTGCGCCTCGATCACGAGCTGGTCGTTATCCACCAGCAGTCGTGCCTGCTCCTTGGCAGCCTCGATGATCTTGGCGCGCTCGCCGTGGGCCTCATCGATGATGCGCTCCCGCTCGCGCCCGCCATCCTGAACCTGGCGAACGTCCTCGGGAATGCTCGCCCGGACGCGGTGGATCACGTCATAGACCTGGTCGGCCCGCACCATCGCCCGGCCGCCGAAGATGTGCCAGAAGCGCTCGCCGCGCTCGATGATGTCCTCCAGCTCGTCGAGGAGTTGATCCACGTCCATGGTTGTCCGCCCCCCAAGGCTAGGTTTCGGGTTACGAGTTTCGGGTTATCGCAGTCCGGCTGACGGCAGTGGAAGCCTCACCCCCTGCCCCCTCTCCTGAACGGAGAGGGGGAAACGTCAACGTCGCGGCCGTGCGTCGTTCACCCCCTCTCCCTTCAGGAGAGGGGGCAGGGGGTGAGGCTTGCGCCCGTAGGCCTGTGCGTTCTCCTGTAGCTGCCCTACGCACCCGTGTGACCGAACTTGGCGCGCAGCGCCTGCTCCACGGCTGGCGGCACAAAGCGGCTGATGTCGCCGCCCACCGATCCGACTTCCTTCACCAGGCTCGAACTCAGGAACGCGTGGTCGGCATGGCTCATCAGGAAGAGCGTCGGAACCTCCTCCGCCAGCGCCCGGTTCATGAGCGCCATCTGCATCTCGCGCTCGAAGTCCGACACCACGCGCAGCCCCTTCACCAGCGCGCAGGCCCCGTGCCTCCGCGCGTGCTCGACCACCAGGCCGTCAAACTCGTCGACTTCGACGTTCGCCAAGTGCTCGCAGGCGCTCCGGGCGAGGGCCACGCGCTCCTCCACGCTGAAGAGCGGCTGCTTGCCAGACTGCACCGCCACCGAAACGACGACGCGGTCAAAGAGCCTCGCTGCGCGCTCGATGACGTCGAGGTGCCCATAGGTAATCGGGTCGAACGTGCCCGGACAGACCGCAACACGTTCACCCGGGCCCGGTGGCATCTTGTGTCAGTCTCCCTTCACGGGTAGCGCGAACCACGCGATCGCCGTCTCACCGAAGGCCCGCGTCCGCACCGGCGTCGGTAGCCCGCCCGGCGGCGCATCCTTCGAGTGCTGATAGATGAGCCATCCCGGCTCGGCGAACCCATCGGCCCCCAGGACCGCCTTCGCGACCTCCGCCGCGCTTGCGTCGTCATACGGCGGGTCGGCGAACACGAGGCCAAAGGGCCCGTACTCCGCCAGGACGCGCCCGATCACGCGTCGCGCATCGCCCTGGACAACCGCGGCGCGGGCGGACAATCGGGTATTCCCCAGGTTCCTGCGAATCGCCTCCACGCACCGGCGATCCCGTTCGACAAATGCGCAGAACTCCGCTCCCCGGCTCAGCGCCTCGATCCCGACCGCCCCGGTGCCTGCGTAGACATCCAGGAAGCGCGCGCCGACCACGTCGCTCCCGAGGCTGCTGAAGAGGGCTTCGCGCACGGCGTCGGAGGTGGGGCGGAGGCCAACGCCTTTCGGCGCGATCAGACGTAGCGACTTCGCTTCCCCCGCGATCACCCGCATCGGTGTTCCCTCACTGCGTCGGGTGGAGCGTGACTGGCGCCGCCGGCCCGAGTGTCACCCGTCGCTGCGTGACGCGGCAGGTGTGCGCCCTGATGACAACGCCCGCCGCCGCGGCGTCCGCCAACGCGCCGGCGAACCTCGGATCTGTCTCGTGGTTCGCGCGGAACCTGTGGGCGTCACTGCGCTGGATGACGAACAGCACCATCGCCCGTCCGCCTTGCGCGGCGAAGGCGGCCAACTCCTCCACATGCCGGCGGCCGCGCTCCGTCGGGGCGTCGGGGAAGATCGCCACGCCGCCGCGCACGAGCGTGCAGCCCTTCACCTCCACGAGCCACTCCTCGCTCTCCGCGCGCACGCAGAGGTCGATTCGGCCTCGGCCGAACGACACCTCCCGCACGACCTCCGTCACACCCCGGAGAGGAGGAACGGTCTGGCTGAGGAAGGCTTCCGCCGCGATGGCCGCCGGCGCGCGCGAGTCAACGCTGACAAGAGCGCGCCCGTGACGCACGAGCAGGAGGTCGCCGCGTGTCGCGCGCCGGGCATCGGCGACAGGATGTATGTAGACCCGCGCTCCCTCGACGAGGAGTTCGCCCAACCGCCCCGTGTTGGGGACGTGGACGCGCCACGTGCCTCGTCCGACGCGGACCTGGGCGGCGAAGCGGTTCAGCCGGCGAACGAGAGTGCCCTCCTCAAGAGGTCGTGGGAGGTTCATGGGCGAGTTGCCGTGAAGTCTACTGCAGAGCGCGTCCGCCTGCAAGGGGGCGCCGGGAGGTTCAGCGCTTGGTGGGATTGGGCCCCAGATGATCCGAAGCCTGCTCGTAGCCTATGACGGCTCACATGGCGCGCGTGTCGCCTTACAGCACGCGGTGGATCTGGCCCGCTGTTGCGACGGCCGGGTCGTGCTCCTGACGGTGGGCAAGACGGCGCCGGACGACGCCTCACTCCTGGGCGGCAGGGAGCCCGATCCCGTGGCGCTGGCGGCGCCGGTGCCCGAGAACACGGACGAGCCTGCCGCCGGCGCCGAGGCCGATGCCGTGCTGAGCGAGGCCGTCGAGCTGTGCCGCGAGTTGACGGTGCGCTGCCTGGCCCGCCCGGCTTACGGCGACCTGCCCGCCGCCATCGCGCGCGCGTCGCGGTTCAGCGACCTGGTCTTCATCGGACGCGACGCGCTGGCCGAGCCCGGCTCGGGCGGGCGCTCGGCGCGGTCGGCGCGCCGCGTGGCCATGGTGGCGAGGTGCCCGGTCGTCGTGACCCCACGCCAGTATCAGCCGACCCGCTCGGTGTTGGCCGCCTGCCCGGCCGAGGCTGCGCGCGCGTGCACGGTCCGCGTCGCCGGCGAGTTGGCATGGCTGCTGAAGGTGAAGCTCGAGGCGCTGCTGGTGGCTGCGGAGCAGGATGTCGCCGGCCCGTCGGCCCGGGACCTCAAGCGCTACCTCGTTGACCACGGCCACTCCGCCGACGTGATCGTCCGCAAACCACCCGCGAGGGATGCCCTGGTCGCGAGCGTCGGCGATCGTCAGAGCCCGTTGGTGGTGGTGCCGCGCTCAAGCCGCTGGGATACCCTCTTACACCGGGACTGGCTCTCGGCCGCGCTGGAGATCGTCAACGCCACGATCGTCGTAGTGCCTTGACGGCGGTTCGGACCTGCCAACCCCTACGACTCCGCCGTCTCCGGAGTACCCCTCGACTTGACGAGGTAGATCGCCGAGGTTGCCGTCGCCAGGATGAGGGCGGCGTAGCTGATGATGGCGATCGCCACGTGCAGGTGGAGCCAGAACTTGTTCTGCAGGGCCACCGGCAACGGCGAGACGCCCTTGTCCCCGAACCAGAGGAAACCGTAGGCGAGGATCAGGAGGATGAAGGGCAGCGAGGCCGCGCCGATCACCGGCGTGCGCACGCGGAACTGGAGGATCAGGAAGACCAGCACGATCGCCCACGCGAAGGAGGCCGCGTATTCGTAGCCGCTGCTGAACGGCAGGTGGCCGGCCTCGACGGACCGGTTGACGAGGGCGATGGTATGTAGGATGAAGCCGATCAGTGTGGGTATGGCGCCGACCCACGCCAGCCGGGCCTTGTGGGACCGGCCGGCCTCCGGGTCAACCTCACCGGCGGCGAACACGGCCGCACCCAGGTACAGCACGAACGCGACCAGGTAGAAGACCAGGAAGCTCTTCGCGAGGGTGGCCTCCAGCGTTCGCATGCCTTGGAAGGCGTTGCGGGCACCCTCGGCAATGCTCTGAGTCGGCGCGCCGTAGGCGTGTAGGCCGCCGAGGAAGTTCACGCCCGCATAGCAGAAGATGACCGCGAGGGCGCCGAGCACCGCGATCCACGCCAAGAGCCGCTTCGACCAGCCGAGCAGGCGTCCGTGCAGGTAGACCAAGTACACCAGCCACGCCACAAGCGCCGAGGTCTCCTTGGGGTCCCAGCTCCACCACTTGTGCCAGGTGTACTGCGCCCAGGCCGCCCCCGTGATGATGACCAGCGTCAGCAGGATGAACCCCATCGCGACGAGGCGGTAGGTGAGCGCGTCGACGCGGTCGGGCGCCAACGGATCGACGGGGCTTTCAGCCTCTGGGGTCGCGGGGCTTGGTGGAACAGCCTGCTTGCCGTTGCTCACGAACGTACCCTCCTGCCACTGCGGCGGCCGCCGCCAGCGCTCATCGGCGTGAGGCGCGTGCCACAGACGGTCTCGATGATCCGTCGATCGCCCTCGGCGAACTCCCTCCCCATCGGCGCCACGCGTACCACGCCCTCCGGGCTCTGATCGGTTTCGCCCACCTCCACCAGGAACGCCCGCGGGCGGACGTAGAACATGAGGGCCATCCCCAGGGAGACCAGGATGAACCCGAGCCACACCAGCGGCAGCCCTGGGTCCTTGCGGACCGAGAGGGTCGAGACGTAGACGAGGTCGTCGAACCGCACGCGGTAACCGCCGGCGGAACGCTCCTCGCCCAGGCCCACGGTGCCCACGTCATGGACCTGATGGTCCTTCGCAGCCAGGCCCGTGACAACCTGCACGGCGACAGCCGGGTGCTTCGGGTAGGTGCTGCCCGCCTGCGTGTCGGGCACGAACTCCATGCCGACCAGCGCGCTCTTCTGGTCGCCGAGCATGGCGATCCGGCTCTGGTCCTCGAACCCCCACGTCGTGTCGCCATGAGGCCCGGCCATCTCGGTGAGGGGCAGGTTGGCCGGCTCGGTCTTCCCGTCCGGGCCGGTGACCGTCAGTCGCACGCCCGCCAGGCCCCAACTCGCCTGGCCCAGCGCCACGCCCCGGTAGACGACCTGACGGTTGACCGTGGCCATGCCCTTGCTCAGCTCCCGATCGCCGTCGAGCAGCACGACGTCGCTCTCGTACAGGGACGGCTGGTCGGTGCCCTCGTAGAAGTCCATACGGAAGTGATCGAGCCGCACTGCGAAGCCGAGCTTCTTATCGGTGTCCGGGAACGTCTCGCCCTCGGCGAACGTGATGCGTTGATCGAGTGAGGTCCACGGCAGCCGCCCGAGCACCGCGCCGACCGCCACCAGGAAGATCGCGAGGTGGGTCACGATTCCCGCGTAGTGGGCCAGCGGCCAGCGGCGGACCAGGAGCCATGACTGGCCCTTCGGCCCGGTGCTCTCGGTCACCGCGAACCGCGCTCGGTGCAGCATTCCCAGCAGCCGGCCCTTGGCGTCCGGGTCCGTCGAGTTGGCCTGCCAGCAGCCTCGCCCGCCCTCGAGCTTCCTCGCGAGCGTCTCGGGAGCGGGCCCTCGGTACTGCCGCGCCGCCCGGCGGAACGACCGTGCCACACAGGCCGCGAGGTTCAGCAGCAGAACGCCGACGAGGATGATGAACCACGTCGAGTTGTAGATGTTGTCGAACCCCACCGCGGTCAGGGCGCCGCCCCACATGCGGCCATAGGCCATGTCGTAGTATTCCGGCGGGCGCTTCTGGGGGATGACGGCCCCGATCGTCGTGGCGATCGCGAGGACCGGGAGCACGTAGATGGTGGTACGCACGGACTGCAGAAGGCCCCACAGACCGCCGGTCAGGGACCCTTCGTCCTGCGCCTCGTTTGTCATCGCCGGCTGGCCTCCGGCCATCTAGCTATCTCCCGGCTCGACGCCGTCTGTCGGTGCGTGGCCTGCAAGCTGCTCATACTCCAGCGGGTGGTGCTCCTCCATCTCCCGCTTGGAGATGCGGCCGGTCAGCCAGGCCCAGTTCATGGGGAAATGGTCCGGGTTCAGATGCACGTTGTAGAAGTGCCACACGAAGATCGCGAGGGCAGCGAGCAGCCCCTCATCGCTGTGTGCTTCGCGAGCGACGTCGGTGTAGAGCTTTGGCAGGAGCCGCAAGGTGATCTCCTCGTGCCACAGCAGCAACCCGGAGACGATCATCACGACACAGCCCCAGTAGACGGCCCAATAGTCGAACTTCTCGATGTAGCTGAACCGTCCGAAGCGCGCCCGTTCCCGCGACAGCCCAAGGAACCAGAGCAGGTTCACGAACACGCAGCGGACATCATGGAAGGAGGGCAGGAGCTGCCGGAAGTTGCGGCGGCCCTCGCGCCCAAACAGGACCCAGAGCACGTGGAACCCGCTGACCACGACCAGCAGCGCCGCGCCGATGCGGTGCAGGAAGCCGGCGGCGTGGACGCCACCGACGAGGTCGAAGAACAGCCGGGAGACGCCCCAGCCGTGGAAGCGCAGCGGGAGCCCGGTGAAGACGAGGATGAGCACGCTCAGCACCAGAACCGCGTGCTGGAGGCGGATGAGCAGGCTGAAGCGCTCGACGTGGTCTGTCTCCGCTGCAGGCGGCCGCGCCTCCCGCGAGCGGAAGCCCCCCCGTCGGATCTTGGCGGCGAGGTCGAGGATGATGTGCCCAATCAGAGCGGTCATCACGAGGATCGTGATCCAACGGAAACCTAACGCCACCCAGTACACAACCGGCTCGCTGGACCTGGCGATCGTAAGGTGGACCTGGCCGCGCGCGACATTCGGTCCGACCCCAGGATGGCACCGACCGCAGGTCTTCGCCAGATTCGCCGGATGGGTGCGAGAGCGCGGATCGGATGAGGAGCGAATGTCGTGAGCACCGTGGCAGCTGGCGCAGTTGGCGACCTGCAGGCTACCGAGGTTGTTGGCGACGCCGTGGAAACTGGCGCGGTAGGAGGCGTACAGGTCGGACCTCAGCCCGTAACCCGCCATCAGCCGCACCGAGGCGTGGCAGGCCCCACAGGCTCCGGGAACGTAGCGGGTGTACCCAGACGACGCCGGACCGCTCGCAGGCAGGATGCGGTGCGCGCCGTGACAGGTTGTGCATACAGGCACATCCGGCGAACCACGTCGCAGCGCATCCCCGTGGATACCGCCCCCGTACTGCTTGAGAGCCTCCTCATGGCAGCGGCCGCAAGTCCTGGGTACGCGAGCGCGGGTTGCGAGGGTGAGCAGATGCCCACCCCTTGCCGTCGGGTGCACGCTGTGGCAGTCCGTGCAGATGGCCGCCGCCGAATTCGGGTCCCGCCGATGGGCGCGCCCGTGGACGCTCTGGTCGTATCCGAAGGGGCTGGCGAGCGTGCCGCCGTGGCACTTCAGGCAGAGGTCCGGCACGTTGCGGTGCGAGACGGGTGAGTCCGGGTTATGGGCCCGGAGTACGTGGTGGTAGCCATGGCAGGTGACGCACGTCGGCAGCTTGCCCCTCAACTCCGGGCGCCCATGGTCCAGCACGTGCGCGCGGATCGTCGAGTGGCAGCTCTGGCACTGCGCCGGCTGCATTCCCGACGGGTGCGGCACCGTCGCGGCCTCGCGGTGGCAGTCCGCGCAGCGGAGCTTGACGTGGGCATCGCCCTTGAAGGCGAGCGCCTCCGCCTCGGGGCTCGTATGCCGCCCCTGGGCAATGCGCGAGGCCAGGCCCGGCGCCGGGTGGCAGGTGAAGCACTTCTCCTGCCCGGCAGCGGAACCGACCGCGATAAGAGCGACGGCGAGGCCCGCCACCCAGCGGGCCACGCCGTCCAGCTTGGCAGGACGCATGTTCGTTCCTTGAACGTGTCTCGTGTCTCATGTTCAGGGCCCCGCCCGACGCCTCCACCTACCCGGGGCAGCCGGGACGTGAGGCCTGAGACGTGAGACCTGAGACCCGAGACCTGAGACTCGAGACCTACTTCGGCGGCTTCGCGAAGGTGTGCACGTCGTCAGGCATGTGGCACGTGTCGCACGTGTCGCCCTCTTTGGCCTTCGTTGTGTGCGCCTCCGTATGCTTCGCGATGTCGGCTTCGTCGGCGTGGCACTGCACGCACAGGTCCGGAACCGCCTTGCGCAGGTTGCCCGGGATCATCCCCTCCGTGTGGGAGGTGTGGCACTGAATGCACGTCATGTGCTGCTTCGTATGGTGCAGGCTGCCCACGAGTTCGTTGACCTGCTGCATGGCCTTGCCCTCCTCAACGGGCAGCAGGTCGATTTTCTCGAAGATGTTCTCGCCCGGCGTAAAGGCGACCGGCGCGTCGCCCTCCTTGGGCTTGTAGTAGGCGTGGCACTGGGCGCAGATCGAGGTGATCTTGCCCGGTGCGTCGAGGTTCAGCGGGTTGATGATGAGGGTCTTCTTGTCTTCCGTCTTCGCACCCGCGTGCGTCTTGCCCCGACCGTGGCAGGCCTCGCACTGAACGCCCGGCTCCTTGGCTTCGCCCGTGGCCTTGTCCCAGCCCGTGGAGTGCTTCCAGGGCTCGAGCGCATCGGCCGGCGGCACGTATTTGGCGTGCGGCGTCTCCGCAAAAGCCGTCTTCTCATCCTTGTGACACATACCGCACAGCTTCGAGCCAGCGTATTCGGAGTCGGCCGGAATGGTGGCCTGGGGCTCCTGGGCGAGAACCGTCAGGCCCAGGGCGCCGATCACGGCGATCGCGACAATCCATGCACCCGTCTTCATGAGCTGATCCTCCGTCATTGCTGCTTCTGCGCGGGTATCTCCGCGTGGCAGACCCTGCAATAGCTCAATTCATGACACCCGAGACAAGTTCCCTTCGACTCAAACGATGCCACGGCCTTGTGCTTGAAGGCGTAGCGCTCTTCATGCGGCATGGTGACGCCCCGATGGCAGGTCTGGCACGCATCCCGCTTCTTCGCCGCCTCGCGGCCGTGACACAGAGCACATAGCGGCTCCTGCGATGGATTGGCCCCGTGCTTCTGTCGGAAGTCCGCCACCGCGTGTGAGTCGGGGGGCGTGCTCTCATGGCAGGTCTGGCAGAATTCGGAGGCGTGGCACTTCGCGCACATTTTGGCGCTTGACGGGGCCAGGCAGCCGTGCTGGCTCAGCAGCCAGTTCTCGGGATGCGGCATCGGCAGGCCGTGGCAGTCCTGGCAGTACTTCGGCTTGTGGCACAGCACGCACCGCGTATCCAGCCCCTCGGCGTCGCCGTGCTTCGTCAGCCACTGGTCGGTCCGGTGGGAGCTGGGCATCGACGAGCGCGGGATGTGGCATGCCGAGCAGACCTCGGGCTTGTGGCACAGCCCGCAGTAGCGGCCGTCCTCGCCCCGGGCCAGCGGGCCGTGAGCGGAGCGGATGTTCTTCGGATGCGGCATCGGAATGCGGTGGCAGACCTGGCAGTTCCGGTCCGTGTGACACCGCAGGCAGGAGGCCTTCTGCGTCTGAGCCGGCGGCCCGTGCCGGCGGCCCCACTGCGCGTCATGGGTCTTGGGCTTCGAGCCGCGGTGGCAGGCGTCGCAGAAGTCCTTCTGGTGGCACGCCTGACACGCCCGGGGGTTGCGACCGCTCGCCGGATGGCTGTGCAGCCAGCCGGAGGGGTGCGGCATGGCGACGCCCCGATGGCACGACGCGCAGTAGCTTGTGTCGTGGCAGGCCCGACAGGAGTTGCGGCTGGCCAGGGCCGTTCCGCCATGCGCCCGTATCCACGTCCTCTCCCGATGGCTGGCCGGCAGGGACTTGCGGTGACAGCTCTGGCAGAAGTCGGTCGGATGGCAGACACGGCAGCCCTCACCGGACGTACGCGCGACGCCAGGGTGCGTCGTCCGCCAGTCCCTGGTGTGCGACGCCGGCCGGCCGCGGGTGTGGCAGCTCTCGCAGAACTGGTCCTTGTGACATGTGCGGCAGCTGTCGCGTCGGTGCCGGGCCTCCGCGCCGTGCTCGGCCAGCCAGCCGGTCTTGTGGGGCATGTAGATGGAGTGGCAGTCCTGGCAGAACCGCTCCTTGTGGCAGCGCCCGCACGCGTCGGGTTCGCGCTGGAACTCCTTCGGGTGCTCGCGGATGTATGTCGGCCCGTGCGCCCTCCGGGCCGTATGACATTCCGTGCAGAAATCGGCCTCTGGGCGATCCCCGCGCGTCGGGTGGCACTGGGCGCATTGCGGCCGATCCTTGGGATCCATCTCCGCGTGGTCGCGCACCCAGTTTGACGTGTGCGAGAGCGGGCGCCCCACGGCGTGGCACGACCGGCAGAACTGCTCGCCGTGGCAGTGGACGCAGTGGTCCCGGCCGGTGGTTGCGATGTTCTCCCTATGGTGCTCCACCCACGCCGGGTTGTACAGCGCCGGCTTGATCTCCCCAAGCTTCAGGTGACACAGAGAGCAGTCATTCGGCGCCTGTTTGCCGTCGTGGCATTTGAGGCACGAGGACATCGTCGGCGTGTTCTTGAAGGGCGCCTTGCCCCCGTGAACCACATTCGCGTGACACTGCGTGCACTCCGCCCCGCGCTCCAGGTGCTTGCGGTGCGTGTGGCGGAGGAGGTGGTACGTGATCTCCTGCGGCAGCTTCGTCTCGGCGTGGCACTTCAGGCAGCGTGTGGAGGGCACCTCGGCCATCCCCGGGCCGATCTCCGACTCCGTCCATCCCTTGCGGAAGTGGGAGACCGCTTCCTGGGCGCCCTGCATCTTCGTGCGGATCATCCCGATGACGCCGGGATGGTAATGACACGCCGAGCACTCCACCTCGTGGTGCGACGACGCGCTCCACGTGCGGTGCTCGTAGCCCATCTCGTGGCAGCTGCCACAGAAGGCCGGTCCGCTCGTCTGGTGCATGGCAAACACGAGGCCGATCAAACCGAGGAGGACCAGACCGAGGACAATGAGCTTATGGCGCCAGGCCCACGACAAGAGGCGACGAATGCGATCACGCATGACGGCCGAACTCTCCGACGGCTTGCCCGTCGGGCCAAGATTCCAGAATACTCACTCCAGTATAACAAAAAACGCGGCGCTGCGCTATCCCCAACTTCGCTCTGCCGAGGGGGGTTTCGCGAGGGATGGACGACCGGCGCCCGCGGCCGGTAGCCGCGGACGCCGGTCGCGAACGGGTGTCCCTACTTCGCCGGCCCCCCGCCGAGGGCCACGATCTTCCACTCGTCGTTGACCTTGGTCGCATAGGCGCGGATGGCGGTATTGGTCTGGCCGAAGTCCGTGATGTCCAGAAGCCAGGTGCCGTCCACCACCGCGACGGAGCGCCCCAGGGCTGTGCGCGACACATCGAGGCGCGAATCGCTGATAGTGATCATCGGGATCACGGCCTCGACCATCTGGGTCAGCGCCGTCTTGGAGGTCGCTGAGCGGAACTCAAGGCTCGGGTCCACCAGCACGAGGAGGAAATGGTCATCGTAGAGCGCCTTGGTGAGGTCCTGAGCCGTGCCTTTCTTGAGCGAATCGGGCAGAGCGGCCACGCGATCGACGAAGGCCTTGATCTGCTCCTCGCTCGCCTGGGCCTCCTCTCGGAGGAGACAGACCGCAGCGAACTTCCACTTGCCCGCCTCGCGCATCAGAATCGCGTCGAGAACGAATGCCTGGTCAGCGGGCACGCTCGCCGGCACCGCCTTCGCACTCACGAGCGCCACCATCCAGTGGGTGGTGACCTTCACGTCCTCGAAGGTCACGGGTCCAGCGGAGTTGCTCAACAGCGCCAGCATCTCGTCCTTCGTCAACACCATGGCCTCATCCATCACGCCCACGACGGCGACGAAGCCCGTGTTGGCGACCAGGTCGCCGACGGCCTTCGCGTCGCCTTTGCCCAGCGCGTCCGACAGCGCTGTCATCGTGGCCTTGACCTGGTCCTCCTCGGTTTGCGCAAGGACTGCGCTCGAGGCAACCAGCAACGACCCCAGTACGAGTAAGCCAAGCGTGAACCTCAGTCTCATCGTGTGCTCCTTCTCGGAAGATGGCGGCGTAGCCCGCGCCTTGTGCCGAACTCGTTACGGCTGTGCCGGCGACTTCGGGCCTGCCAGGCCGCCGGCGCGGATGGCCTGGGTCAGTTGGGCGTACACCTGGGCGCAGGCCGGGATCCCCCGCAGGACCATGTCATGCGGGCCCCAGGCGGTGACGCCGGCCTTCGCCCAGCGGGCGCCGTCCCAGTAGCCCAACTCAAGGCCGAGCCGAATGTCCCCGTAGCCGTTGGCCCGGGGGCAGAGATCCAGCTCAGCGATCTTGCTCAGCGGGATCGTGCGCAGCCGCGGCCTCCACACGCCGTAGGTCATGACGACCCGCCAGTTTGTAAGGACGTAGTGGACGTGCGGGAGTTCAGCCGCGGCCAGCAGCATGTGACCGACGATCATCCAGGCGGCGATCCCCAGCAGGGGGAACGCGACGACGTAGAAGAGCAGCGGCAAGTGACCGGAGGCCACGCCGGCCACCCACATCAGCGTCAGCGCGAGCCAGAAGAGGCCGACGACCGAGAGCATCCAGTTACGCCCGACGTAGGCCGACGCGGACGGGCGGCCGGTCCAGAGGACCTGCTCGTCTTCACTGAGCTGCGCCGTCAGCAGTTGGTGGATGCGAGCAGTCACCGGCGCGCCTCAAACCCCCGGTTGCCTTGTACGCCCTCAGCTTCGCGGCTTCCTTGATGATCGGTAGCGCAGGTACTCCAGTGTCACGACGACCACCGGTGAATCGGTGAGGCCGGCGATCTTCTCGAGGGTTCGCGCGAGCTGGCGCTCGTGGAAGTCCTCTTTGCCCGGCTCGCGCTCCCGGATGCGGTCCTCGGCGTCGGCGGTCATCCGCACGCAGCGGACCATGAACTTCACGCGGGAGGTGACGAAGCGGCGGCTCTCGAGCTGCGTGTGCGACATGAGGATCTGCTCGTTCAGCGCGTCCCAGCTCGCGGCGGCGGTCCAGACCTCCTGCGCCTTGAGGTGCGCCGCCTCGGTGGAGGCCGCGCGCAGCTTCTCGCGCTCCGCCGCCCGCTGGTAGGCCTCGATCGTGTCGCCCTCGATGACCCTCAGGTCGAGCCGGCGGCCGAGCTTGGCCTGGACGATCTCCTGCAAGCGCGCCTTGTTGACCCGTGTCTCCAGGTGCCCCGCGAGGTCCATGCGGTTGGTCGGCATGCCCAGGACGAGTGTGCCCGACTCCTCCTCGATGACCAGCGGCACGACCGTCCGGGCGGCCTCCCACAGCGGACGGTTGATCGCGCCCTCGTGCAGTGTGGCGTTTACCGCGTCCCACAGCTTCCTGACATCAACCTGACCGCTCATGCAATGGGCCTCCGGGCGCCGGCTTCGTCCTTGACAGCGCACTCAGACTGCCGTTATCCTCGGCGCGGATTATAGCACAGTAGCCCGACGCAGTACAGTTCGCCTGCCTGTGGGCCGAGGCCTCCATGACCAATCCCTCCGATGACCTCCGGGAGCGCCCGTCCCAGCGGTTGCTCGCCGGCGCCGAGGGCGCGTATGCGCGCTCCCTGCTGAAGGCGACCGGCCTGAGCGACGAGGACATGGGTCGGCCGCTGATCGGGATCGCGAACTCGTACTCCGAGTTGGTGCCCGGGCACGTCCATCTGCGGACGCTCGCGGACTGGGTGAAGGAGGGAGTCCGCGCGGCGGGGGGTGTGCCCCGGGAGTTCAACACGATCGCCGCCTGTGACGGCATGGTGCAGGGGCCGGGCGGGCACTACGTCCTGCCCATGCGCGACGTGATCGCCGCGTCCGTCGAGCTGATGGCGCAGGCGCACGCGCTCGATGCGCTCGTGCTCATCGCGTCGTGCGACAAGATCGTGCCCGGAATGCTGATGGCTGCCGCGCGCCTCGATCGGCCGACCATCGTGCTGCCGGGCGGGCCCATGCTGCCGTGCGCCGACCCGTGTCCCGGCGGACTCCCGCCCGCCGTGCGGGTGGCGAGCGATGTGAAGGAGGCCATCGGGGCTCACCTGGCCGGCCGCATGTCGGCGGAGCAACTGCACGAGGTCGAGTCGGCTGTCTGTGCGTCCTTCGGCGTGTGCAACATGCTGGGCACGGCGATGACCATGTGCTGCCTCGCGGAAGCGCTGGGCCTTACGCTGTCCGGCGCCTCGACGCTCTCGGCGGTCGATCCGCGCCGTGCGGCGCTGTGCCGCGCGACCGGTGAGCGCGCCGTCCGGATGGCCGACCAGGGGCCTTCGGCGCGGGAGGTCCTCACTCGCCCGGCGCTGCTCAACGCGGTCCGTGTGCTCGCAGCCTTCGGAGGCTCCACCAACGCCGTGCTGCACCTGAGCGCCCTGGCGGCCGAGGTGGGGGAGAGCCTGCCCCTGAAGGTCTTCGACGACCTCAGCCGAAGCACTCCGCTGCTGTGCAAGATGAAACCCGCGTCGGAGGTCACGCTCACCGACTTCCATCGCGCGGGCGGCGTGCCTGCGCTCATGTCGCGTCTCGCCTACCAGCTCAACCTCGACCTCCCCACTGTGAACGGGCGCCTGGGGGACGTTGTGGCCGAAGCACGCGTGCGCGACGACGGCGTGATCGCTCCCCTGGCGGAACCCCTCGCAGGCGAGGGCGGTCTGGCGGTGCTGTTTGGCTCCCTTGCGCCTGAAGGAGCCGTCTGCAAGCAGAGCGCCGTTGACCCGAAGATGCACCGCCACCGCGGCCCGGCCCGCGTGCTGGAGTCCGAGGAAGCGGCGCGGGACGTGCTCAGCTCGGGAGCGGTGAGGCCCGGCGAGGTGCTCGTGATCCGCTACGAGGGCCCGCGCGGCGGTCCGGGCATGAGAGAGATGTCGATCCCGGCAGCGATGCTGGTGGGCATGGGGCTGGGGGACTCGGTCGCGATGGTGACCGACGGGCGGTTCTCCGGCGCGACGCGGGGGCCGTGCATCGGCCACGTCTCGCCCGAGGCGGCGGTCGGCGGCCCGATCGCCTTCGTGCAGGACGGCGACGAGATCGAGATCGACCTTCCCGCCCGCCGGCTCGCCCTGAACGTGCCGCCGGAGGTGCTGGAGGAACGGCGGGCCGGCTGGTCACCTCCCCCGCCCAAGGTCCGGGGCGGGTTCCTGGCAGTGTACGCAGCCTTGGCCGGTTCTACGGAAACGGGCGCGCGCCTGGTCGCGCCGAATTCGGAGGGGTGATACGCCTGTGCAACGCCTTCCCGAGATGACGGGCTTCAACTGGACGAAGATCATCGCGACGCTCGGTCCGGTCACGGAGACTGAGGAGATGCTGGGCGGCCTGGTGGAGAGCGGGATGGACGTGGTGCGGCTCAACATGTCCCACGGTGATCACGAGTGGCACCAGAGGACGCTGGAGAGGGTGCGTCGCGTGAGCGCGGCCGAGGACCGGCACATCGGGGTGCTGATGGACCTGCAGGGGCCTCGAATCCGTGTCGGGGAGTTGCAGGGCGGGCAGATCGACCTCGCCGACGGCGCCGTCTGCACGATCGCGTGCGAGGAGACCGTCGGCACGGCGGAGCGCTTCTCGACCACCTACGAGTCTCTCGCTCAGGATGTGGACCCGGGTGACCGCATTCTGCTGGATGACGGGCTGTTGGAGCTTCGGGTCACGGAGGCGACGGGCTCCCTGATCCGCTGCGAGGTGGTCCACGGCGGCACGCTGCTGGAGCATAAGGGGATGAACCTGCCCGGAGTGAAGGTGAGCGCGCCCGCCGTCTCCGCGAAGGACGCCGCCGACCTGGCCTTCGGCCTGGAGCACGGCGTGGATATGATCGCCCTCAGCTTCGTTCGCACGGCCGATGACGTCGAGAACCTGCGCGCCTCGATCCAGGCGGCCGGCAAGGACACCCCCATCGTCAGCAAACTGGAGAAGCCAGAGGCGATCGAGCATCTCGCTGCGATCGTGGCGGCCTCCGATGCGGTGATGGTGGCGCGGGGCGATCTCGCGGTGGAGACGTCACCGGAGGAGGTGCCCTTGCTGCAGAAGGCGATCATCGAGAGCTGCGCGGCGGCGCGCAAGCCGGTCATCATCGCCACCCAGATGCTGGACTCCATGCGCGAGAATCCGACGCCCACCCGCGCCGAGGCCTCCGATGTGGCGAATGCGATTCTCGATGGCGCCGACGCGGTGATGCTCTCCGGGGAGACCGCGGTCGGCAAGTACCCCCTGGAGTCGGTCCGGATGATGCGGCGCATCGCGACGGCCGCCGAGGGCTCCTTGTTTCGGGGCAAGCACCTGCACACCGAGTGGGTCGGCGATCGCGAGCGGACGCTCGCCGAGGCGATCTCCGCCGCGGCCGCCGAGACCGCCGAGCAGATCGGGGCGCGGGTGCTCATCGCGTTCACGCAGTCGGGCTCCACCGCGCGCCTCGCCTCGAAGTGCCGGCCCAGCGTCCCGATCATCGCCGCCACGCCCCTGCCCGAGACGGCGCGCTGCTGCAGCCTCTACTGGGGCGTCGTTCCCGTCCTCGTCGGCCCCGCCGCCTCGACCGACGAGCAGATCGAGCTGATCGACCGCCAACTGCGGGACCGGGGCCTGCTGAACATCGGGGAGAAGGTCGTCATCACCGCGGGCACGCCCATCGACGAGCGCGGCACCACCAACATGATGAAGCTCCACGTCGTCGGCGCCTGATTCCGGCGCCCAGCCTTGCACACAGGTGCGCCCATGGCTTCGCCTTGCCTCCCGGCCCTCTGCCTCGTGGTCGCCGTAGCGGTTCTGTTCGCCACTCCCGGCGGCGCGCAGCCGGGCCGTACGCGCGGCATCCCGGCGCTGCACTCCCCGACTGGTGTGCACCTGCGGCTGACCGGGCCGATGGGGGAGCGCGTCGAGCAGAATGTGGACAACTGGCTGCTCCCTGCGGTCGATGCGAATCCCCGGATGATCGAGATGTTCCGCACGCGGGACCGGAAGCCCGTGCCGGACCTCGTACCGTGGGCCGGGGAGTTCGTCGGCAAGTACCTGATCTCGGCCATCCAGGCCTGCCGCATGACCGATCGGCCGGAGCTGCGCGCCCACGTGCAGCGCACGATCGACGAGCTGCTCAGCACGCAGGCCGAAGACGGCTACCTCGGCCCCTTCCGCAAGGAGGAACGGTTGCTCGGGCACTGGGACCTCTGGGGGCATTACCACATCATGCTGGCCCTGCTGATGTGGCATGAGGAGGCGGGGGATGAGCACGCGCTACAGGGCGCGATCCGCATCGGGGACCTCATCTGCAACACCTTCCTCGGCACCGGCAAGCGCGTGATCGACGCCGGCTCGCCCGAGATGAACATGGCGGCCATCCACTCCCTCGGCTGGCTCTATCGCGAGACCGGCGACGAGCGCTACCTGCGGATGATGCGCGAGATCGAGACCGACTGGCAGTCGGCGGGCGACTACTTCCGCGCGGGCGTTCAGGGCATCGACTTCTTCCGCACGCCTCGGCCGCGTTGGGAGAGCCTCCATGACCTCCAGGGCCTCGTCGAGTTGTACCTGATCACGGGTGATGAGGACTACAGGCGCGCCTTCGCCAGCCACTGGACTACGATTCTCGAGCACGATGTGCACCCTTCGGGCGGGTTCTCCACCAATGAACAGGCGGTCGGAAATCCCTACTCGCCGGGCGCCATCGAGACCTGCTGCACGACCGCCTGGGTCGCGATGTCGGTGGACATGCTGCGGCTCACGGGCGACAGCCGGGTCGCCGATGCGCTGGAACTCGCGACGTGGAATAGCGTGCTCGGCTCGCAGCACCCGTCCGGACGCTGGTGGACGTACGACACGCCGCTGAACGGGGTCCGCCAGGCCTCGGCGCACCACATCGTCTTTCAGGCGCGCTTCGGAACGCCCGAACTCAACTGCTGCTCCGTGAACGCGCCGCGCGGAATCGGCGCGATCTCCGAGTGGGCTGTGATGCTCGACGACCAAGGGCCACGGGTGAGCTACTACGGTCCGGGTGAGATCAGCGTCACGCTCACGGACGGTTCGCCTCTGACACTCACCCAGGAGACCGAGTACCCGAAGGAGGGCGCCGTCCGCTTGCGGGTCGGGTTGAGCAAGCCCACCGCGTTCGACCTGCGCCTGCGCATCCCCGCGTGGTCGAGGGCGACGCAGGTGAAGGTCAACGGCAAACCCGTCGAGGGCGTTAGCCCCGGCGCCTACCTGAGCCTCAAGCGTGAGTGGAAGAACGGGGACACGATCGACCTGAGCTTCGACATGTCACCCCGCTGCTGGCCGGGCGAACTCAGCCGCTCGGGGACGGCAGCCATCTACCGAGGCCCGCTCTTGCTGGCCTTCGACCCGAAGTACAACGCGATGGACACGCCCGACATCCCGCCGTTCGATGCGCGGAAGCTGGAGTCGGAGCCCGTGAACGTCGAGGCGCGCTTCCAGCCCATCGTGGCGCGGAAGTTCGTGGCGAGCGATGGGCGGGAAGTGGTGCTGTGCGACTTCGCGACCGCCGGAGCCCATGGCACCGACTACGCCGCTTGGCTGCCCATCGTGAACGCAGGGCCCTCGCCCTTCTGGCTGAAGCACCCGCGCAACGGCGAGGCGGTCGCCGCGGGGCCGCTACTGCTGGAGTGGACCGCCTACGGTCGCGGGCAGGCTACGGGGCGCACGTTCACCCTGGTCGTCTCCACACGCCCGGACCTCGCCGACCCCGTCGTGCGCGCGGATGGTCTGCGCGGCCCGGTGTATGTGCACGAGGCCGGCCTGCCTCCCGGCGGCCCGTACTACTGGCAGGTGACCGCCTCGAACCCAAACGGCAGCGCCATGAGCCTGAACGGCCTGCAGTCGTTCACCGTCGATGCAACGCTGCAGAACACGGTCCGGGGCGTCGTCGCCTACGAGTTGGGTGAGCACGGCCTGATGGTGGCGGCTCCGCTGAATGGGAGCGGGGAGCCGACCCTCGGCGTCCTCGATCTCGCGCGTGACATCACCCCTGCCCCCGGTCGCGATGGCGGCGAGGACGGCGCGGTCGCGTTCAACGGGCAGACCTCGATGCTCCGCTACCGGCTGCCGTATTTCCCCGAGCGGGACTACACCTTCTGCGCGTGGGTCTGCCCGGAGGGCCTGCCGAACGGCGGGCTGTACCAGATCGCCTCGGCGTGGTGCGCAGGGATGGATGACCCGCTGCGCCTGTGCATCCAGGGCGCCGACCTGTTCGCGCGCATCGAGGCGCAGGCGGCGTACTCAACCGAGGGCGTGCCGCTGCAGAATGGCGAGTGGGCGCACGTGGCAGTCGTGAAGCAGGGGACCGAGCTTCGTCTCTACGTGAACGGGGAGCTGAAGAGGACGGCGGCCGTGCCCGAATGGAACACGACCGCCGCCCAGGACTTCGCTGTTGGCGCCAACCCGCACTGGACTGGCGGCAACGAGACCTTTCGCGGCCGGATCGCGGAGATCGCCCTTTACGCGGAGGCTCTGGCCACGGACGAGATCGCCGCCCTCAGTCCATCGCCGGCGTGAACATCTGCGGCGTGACCTTGTTCGCCTGGAACCACTTGACGTGGCCGTCCACGAAGCAGAAGTTCGAGCCGCCGTTGTGCTTGATGAACCCGCCGCCGTCATCGGCCTGCGAGCCGACGCCGTCATCGCAGCTCTGCTCGCCGAGGAGCACTGTGCCGGCAACATCCTCGACGGCGCCCTCCGACTGCCACGCCAGGTTTCCCGTCATCTCGTAGGTGCAGCCCAGGTTGAACGTGGTCCCCTTGGAGGGGCACACGAAGAGCTGCACATTCTTGACGTACGGGTAGAGGCCTCCGCCCCGGACGTCCCAGACGGTGTCACCAAGGGCCTTGTAGATCCAGGCGCCGACATATCCGCCGGAGGCGGCGAAGTTGGCGGCATCCGCTGCCGCGGCGCCACAGTACTCCTCGTCGTAGTCCTGTAGGTACATGTTGAAGGCCAGGCCGATCTGCTTCTCGTTGGACTGGCACGAGGCCTGACGCGCCTTCTCCCTCGCCCGCGAGAACACGGGGAATAAGATGGCGGCCAGAATGGCGATGATGGCGATGACGACCAGCAACTCGATGAGAGTGAAACCGTGTCGTTTGGTCATGTACATTCCTCCCAGGTTGTAGGTCGAAGCGCCAGCTTCGACGCTCAGTCCGCCGGCCCGCCGTGACACACGGGGACGTGGATCACGGTGACCTGCCGTGAGGCGAAGCCTTCCTCGATAGCGCGCGCGAGCCTTGACGGGTCTTCTACCCGAACTCCGCGTCCGCCAAACCCCTCGGCGACCTTCGCGAAGTCGATCGGGCCGAGTTGGCACGCCACCGGCGGTTGCTCGCGCCGGAGACAACCGCTCACCACGATGCCCCAGGCCGAGTCATCCGCGATGATCGCGACGTAAGGCAGGTTCTGGCGTGCTGCCGCTTCGATCTCGGCGAGGGTGAACGTGGCCGAGCCGTCGCCGGAGAGCAGGAGGATCGGCTCGTCGGGGTAGACCGACCGCACGGCTGCCGCCGAGGGGAAGCCCCAGCCCACGACCGCGCTGCGCCCGCACGTCATCCAGCGCGCGGGGTACCGATCACACATCGACATGTGGAACCACTGGCCGATGTTGCCCCCATCGACGAGGAGGAACGTGTCATCGGTGATCGCTTGCCGAATGCCCTCGATGATGTGGCGGCCCGTGCAGGCCGGGGACTCGGGTGGCGGCATCTCGGTCCACGCGCGACGGAAGTCGGCGTCGCGGCAGCGCGCCTCGTTCAGCCACGCGCCGGTGCCCCGATGGCCCTCGGCGTCGAGCGCCTCGCCGAGTTGCAGCATTACCCGGCGCGGATCGCCAAGCAGGCAGACGTCCGGCTGGACGCCCTGCGTGATCTTCGCGGGGTCCGCATCGCAGCGGATGGTCTTCGCCCCCGCCGCGACCGCGGGGGGCTCGAGGTAGCCAACGCGGTAGTCCACTTCGGCTCCGATGAGCAGGATGAGGTCGGCGTCGGGCATGATCCCTGGCTGCCCGCTCGCCGCGCCGATGACGCCCACGAACTCGGGGATGGGCTGCTCGATCGCGCCGCGGTCCCAGATCGGCACGGCCACCGGCGCCCTCATCTGGCCGGCCAGCACCGCGAGCTCCGCCGCCGCATCCGCGTAGAAGCAGCCGCTCCCGGCGATGATGAACGGGCGCTCCGCCGCGCAGACGAGTTGGACCGCCGTGGCGAGCGAGGTCTCGTCCGCTTCGCCCCTGTACTCGACCGTCGCGCTCTTCGGCCGCCCGGCGTTCGGGTCGGCCCCGGGCGCCGGCGCACGGAGCACGTCCGTCGGGATGGTCAGGTGCACCGGCCCCGGCCGCCCCGTCACGGCCGCCCGCGCGGCCTCATCCAGCGCCCACGCGATCCGCTCCGGCCGGTCCACCCAGGCGCTGTACTTGCACAGCGGTCGGGCCAGGCCGACCGAGTCCATGTCCTGGAAGTTGCCGCGACCCGCGTACGCCGAATCGCTCCCGCCCGTGATCAGCAGCATCGGCGAACCGTCGAACCACCCATTGCACACGCCCGTGAGCGCGTTGATATGCGCCACGCCCGTGCTGACCGCGACCACCCCGAGTCTGCGCGTCAGCCGCCCGACCGCATCGGCCATGTACGCCGCGGCCTGCTCGTTCCGCGTATCGATGACCCGCATGTTCGCTCGGTACGTCGCGTCGAAGATGGGGTCCAGCCCATTCCCGCACAGCGTGTAGATGCAGTCTACATCCCGCGCCCCCAACTCGCGAACCAGCAAGTCGGCTCCGTTCATGGTTCAAACCTCGTTAGTGTCTCGCGTCTCATGTCTCAGGTCTCACGTCTGAGGTTGTGGACGGGCCCTTCCCAGCAGGCCTTGGGGCCGTGAACACGAGACATGAGACCCGAGACCTGAGACTCATCCAGCGAACTTGTGCCGCTCGATGATCTCCGCCTGGTGCTCCTTCGACAGTGACACGAACCGCGCCGAGAACCCGCCGACGCGCACGAGGAGGTGCTTGTGCTGCTCCGGGTTCTCCTGGGCGGCGAGGAGGGTCTTCACGTCCACGGTGTTGCCCTGGAAGATCTGGCCGCCGCGTTTCGCGAAGGTGCGGAGGATTCCCTTGACCACCTCGACGCTCGCCCACGAGTGGTCGAGGTCCCACATCATCCCGGCGCCGCCACCGATCTCACCGAGGGAGATGCGCGTCGCCGAGTTGATCGCCGAGGTGATGCCCTGCGTCATGGAGGCGCATTGCGGCGACATGCCGTGGGCGAGCGGGCGGCCGGCGAGGCGGCCGTCGGCGGTCGCGCCGACCTGCTGCCCCATCGTGACGACCCACACGAAGCCCAGGATGATCGGCCGGACGTGGCCGCCGTGGGGCGTGCGGTGATTGTGGCACAGGTCGGTGAAGCTGCGCAGGACGCGGTCGGTCATCGCATCGGCTTCGGGGTCGTCCTGGCCGTACTTGGGCAGGGCGGCCAGTTGCGCGCGCAGGCGCTCATGGCCCGCGAAGTTCGCGCGCAGGGCCTCCAGCAGCTCCTCTGCGGTGCAGAAGCCGTCCTCGAACACCGCGCGGCGGATCGCGTACAGGCTATCGCCGACGTTCGGGAGGCCGACACCCGACCCGCCGTAGTCGGGGTAGCGCACGCCGCCGTCGTTGATCGACCGCCCACGCTCCAGGCAGTCATGGGTCATGCTGGATAGTAGGTAAGCCGGCCGGTACTTCGCCCACGCCTCGCAATACACGTCCAGCCGCCGGAAGACGAGGTCCATCTCCCGCGCGAGTTCACTCTCGAAGGCCCCGTATAGCTCTTCGAAGGTGCGGTAATCCGGCAGCGTGCGCGTCTCGGGGACCATCCGCGTCTCGCTATCGAACCGGCGCCCGCCGTTGAGCACGAACTCCGGGATCAGCGCGACATTGTGCGCGAAGGCGAACTCGAAGTCGGAACTGCAGGCCTGCGGCGAGACCTCCATGCAGCCGCCGGCCATCCAGTCGCGGGCGTCCTCGATCGCCACGCCATCTGCGTGGAGCGCCGCTATCATCGGATCGTCGCTGTAGACCTGCGCGCGGTTGCCGCCCTCGATCAGGTAACGCGCGGTGAGCGTGACGAAGTCGTCCGGCGCATCATCCGGGAGGCGGACATACAGCGCCGGATGCGACTGGTTCAGCTCCATGAAGGCCTCGATCATCACGTGCGAGAGCGGGTTGATCGCGAGGCTCCCGTCCCGCGTACGCCCGCCGACCACGATCGCCTCGACCCACCCGTCATGCGGCGCGATGCGCTCGTGGAGCTTCAGGAACAGCTCGATGACCAGTTCCTTCGCCTCGTCGAGCGTGATCGTCCCGCGCTCCAAGTCCGCCGCGAGGTAGGGCCAGAGGTACTGGTCCAGCCGTCCCGGCCCGTTGCCGCCGTAGGGGTTCTCGTACATCACTGCGAGGTACTCGAGCCAGAAGCTCTGCACCGCCTCGCGGAACGTGTGCGCGGGCTCCCGCGGCACGCGCTCGCAGATGCCGGCCATGTCCAGCAGCTCGCCCCGGCGCTCCGGGTCCTCCGTCGCTTCGGCCTCCTCGCGCAGCCTCGCCACCAGGCGTTCGACCCACAGGTCCAGCCCCTCCAGAACGATCAGCACCGCGCGGTAGAACTCCTCGGCCTTCTCGTCGTGCCCGTTGCGGAGGGCCTTCTCATACTTCGCCGCCAGGCCACGGGTGCCGAGACCGAGGATCAGGGAGTGGTCCCAGCCGACATGCCCGGGCGCCGCGCCATCGCCGACCACGGGCGCGTTCTGGTCGTAGTCCAGGATGCGCTCCCGCAGCCAGCGTGCAGCGACGCGGTCACCTGCGAACGCCTCCCAGCGTGCGTCGCCCGCCACGCCGCCCATGTCCGGCTGCCCGGCGCCGGGGCAGCACTGGTAGATCTGCCCCGCGATCCGCTCCAGCGGCCACACGTACTGCGGCTCGTTCGCCAGGGCATACGCGAAGCTCCGCGCCTGCCGCTCCCACAACGGCAGGTCGGCGTACAACTCGAAGAAGGCGTGCGACCAGTTACTCTCCTTGGGGCTAGACCACTGCGAGAAGCCGCGTTCGAGGGATTGCTGCCGGCACTGCTGCAGGCGTGGGTTCACCCGGTGCTCCTGAGGTAGCGGCCCTTCACAACAGCTTCTCCACCGGCACCGCGAACACCGCACACGCCGGGCGCTTGATGTAGTCGTCGCGGGCCTGGCGCACGCGGTCCACGATGGCGGGGATCGCGTCGTCCTCCACGCAGGTGTGGACGACGACGCTGTTGCCCGGCCAGATGGGACTGCCCTGCTTGCGGCCGGTGCAGCCCATCCCCTTCAGGTTCTCGCAGACCGTGTAGCCCGGCACGCCCACCTCCTCCAACGTCTCGACCACCTTCAGATGCAGGCCCGACTCGCAGCACACCATGAGCATCTTCATCGCAGCCACCTCCCGGAATGCTCACTACGGCGTGGACTGCGTCAGTCTCCCTCCGGTGCAATGTACTCGACGCCCGGTAGGCCTGCAAAGTGGGCGTCGCAGGTCAGGACACCGGCCTCGAACACCTCTGCAGTCGCGAGCACGATCGCATCGGCCATGGCGAGGCGGCGCTGCAGACTGACGTCCGCTGCGTGCAGAGCGAGTCGCTCGTCCAGCGGCACGACGGTCTGTTGGCTGAGCCACGCGGCAGCCCGGTCCGCCGTGTCCTCGGACGCGTCGCGGCAGAGGGCCTTGTAGACCTCGTAGACCACGATGCTCGGCACGAGGATCGGCTGACCGGTGATGCGGAGCGCAACCCGGTCGGCCACCGCGGTGTCCCGGAAGTAGTGCAGCCATGCTGACGAGTCGACCACTGTCAGTATCGGTCCACCTCCTCGCGGATGTTGTCCAGGTTCACGCTGGGCGCGCAGCCGCGCAGTTCCTCAAGCGTAGGCACGGGGACGTAGGAAGCCGTGCGCCCCTTCGCCAGGACGGCGAGTTTCTGCCCGGGCTTCCACTTCAGCTGCTTCAGCACCGCCTTCGGGACAACCACCTGGTTCTTGGAGGAGAGGGTCACTACGCTCATGGTCGGCCTCGTTGGTACAACGTTCCTGGTATCGATGCCGGCATTATCCTACCCACCCCCAAGACTGTCAAGTCCTCCGACGCGACCCCTCCGTCTACAGGTACTTGTCTTGCCCCTTCTCCACGAGCTTCCGGATGTCGCCGGGGAGGGCCTTGCCATCCCCCGCGAGGTGGTGGTTGGCGGCCTCGGGGCCGGGCTGAAGTGGCGGATGGAATGTGGCAGGGCGGGTGGTGGTAATGAGCCAGTCCAGGAGCCGGCGGCCCATTTCGCAGACGCGATCGCGGTGCTCGGTTTGGTGGTAGAGGTTCTGCATCTCCCAAGGGTCGGTCTGCAGGTCGTACAGCTCGCCCACGTCCTGGCCGGGGAACAGCCCCTCGGGGTAGTGCACGTACCGCCAGCGGTCGGTGCGGATGCTCTTCGACCACGGGTTCTCGGTGACCGCGACCTCGCGGAGCGGCTCGTGCCCGCCGGTC
Source organism: Armatimonadota bacterium (assembly GCA_016869045.1). Classification (GTDB taxonomy): domain Bacteria; phylum Armatimonadota; class Zipacnadia; order Zipacnadales; family VGFC01; genus VGFC01. Next base: position 15,685 of record VGFC01000009.1, on the reverse strand, counting down.
AGCAGCCCGCCAAGGTCCTTCCCGTCCGCGGTCGGCATCGCGGGGAGGCCGGCGAGGCGCAGAAGCGTGGGCGCGAGGTCCACGGACTCGGTCAGTTGATCGGTCAGGTGGCCCGGGGCGAAGTGGCCCGGGAAGCGCCAGAGGCTGGGGATGCGGGTGATCGCATCGGCGCAGATCCCCGGGGCCTTCTCGATGATTCCGTGCTCGCCCGCGAAGTCACCGTGGTCGGAGCTGTAGACCATGATGGTGTTCCCCGCAAGCCCGCGCTGGTCGAGATGGTCGAGCAGCATCCCGACCGCGGCGTCCACCTGGCTGACGCAGCCGAGGTAACCGTGGAGTACGCGCCGCCGGCCGGCTTCGTAGGTGCGGGGCTCGAAGATCCACATACGGGAGTCGGGCGCTTCCTGCCAGCGGCGAACCTGGACGAAGTGCGGCGGCTTGTCTCGCAGGTCGTAGTCGGCGTTGGGTGGGAGGGTGATCGCGGCTTCGTCGTACATCGACCAGTACGGCTCTGAGGGGGTGTAGCATTCGTGCGGGCGCGGGAGGCTGCAGTGGACGAAAAAGGGGTGCTCGCCGCACGCGTCGATGAAGCGGATCGACTCGCGCGCCGCCCAGGCCTCCACGCAGTGCTCGAAGGGCAGCCGCGAGGCCCGCGCGTCGAGGCCCTGACCTCCGCCACCGATCGCGTCCCACTCCTGGAGGACATCGTCGTCGCGGTCGTTCAGAAGCCCCACACCCGCGAGGTACTCTGCGTAGTCGCTGCGCTCGCCGAAGTAGGCCTCCAGGAAGCGGTCGCTGACCGACTCGACCCAGTTGTCGGGGCAGTGGATCTTGCCGATGGCCGCGGTCCGGTAGCCGGCTTCGCGAAGGCGGCCGAGCAGGTTCGGGAGCCGGGGCGTAGGCCCGCCGAGGCCATAGTAGCCGTGGTTGTGGACGTGCTGACCGGAGAGGAAGCTCACGCGGCTGGGCGTGCAGATGGGGTTCTGGGTGATGCAGTTCGTGAAGCGCACGCCCTCGGCGGCGAGCCGGTCCAGGTTCGGTGTCTTCGCGTCGGGGTGACCCGCAACGCCCAGGCACTTCGCGTTGTGCTGGTCCGACAGGATGAACAGGACATTCGGTTGGCCGGACAAGGTTGCTTCACCTCAGGTAGCTCGCTCCTGAGGGTATTCGGGGCCGGTTCCCCGGTCACCTGTCGGGAGACGGCAGGTGGCGGGCCGGGCGGCGGGTAATGCTCCTGAGAGCGGGCTGCGAGAGAACCAAGGGGAGGCGCAGTGCGTCTAACCCACGTGAGGGGCCTGACGGGAGGGCGTCGGTTGAAGGGGAGCATCAGCGTCCTCGCTGCTGTGCTCTCATGCTTGGCGGTGCCCGGCCTCTGCGACCCGGTGGACGACCTCGGGGCCGACGACACCGGGGCGGCGGCGTGGGCGTTGTCCCTCGCGCGCCGGGCCTTCGATGCGTACACCCTCCGCCGGGAACGCATTCCTACCCCTGACGACGTGCCGGAGCTACTGCGGGAGCGCAGCGGCGCCTTCGTGAGCGCCGTGAAGGGCGATGCCCCGCGCTGCTGCATGGGCAGCCTCCATCCCACACAACCCACTTTGGCCGACGAGATCATCCAGGCGGCGATCGCGGCGGCGGGGCTTGACTCACGCAAGCCGCCTGTCGAGCCCCAGGAGCTGCCCCGGCTGCAGCTCATCGTGTCCGTCGTCGCGCCGCCGGAGAGCATCACCGACCCGCGCAGCATCGACCCAGTGAGACAAGGACTCGCCGCGCGCACTCGCGAACGGACCGGCGTGGTTCTGCCGGGCGAAACGCCGCACCTGAGCCTCGCAGTCAAGTGGGCGAGAGTCCGGGCGGGCGCCGGGCCGGACGAGGCGGTCGAGTACTTCCGCATCCGAGCCTTCAGAGTAGCCGAACGGAGGGACAGGAGATGATGAGGACGCGCGATCACGTGTTGGTGTGCTGCCTAGGGTGTGTTGCCGGGTTGGTGGCCCTGCTGATCCACGTGGAGTACACGAGCGCGCAGCGCGGGCCGGCGGAGATGCAGAAGATGATGGTGGGGAAGGGCCCCCCGCCCGGCGCAATGCCAGTTCCTCCCGAGGGCGGTGAGTGGTCCAAGGCGGAGGAGCCGCCACCCTCGGCCCCGGAGGCCAAGCGTCGAGCGAGCGCGCCCAACGTGCATGTCGAGGTGCATCACCGCACGTTCATGCCGGGCGAGAAGGGGAGCGTGCGGGTCTCGCTCTACAACCTCAGCAAAGCGACGCTGACTGCGTACCGGATCGACCTGGAGGAACTGGTCCCGAACGCGAAGACCGTGTCGATCTCGGACCCCAAGAACGTGGACGGCCTGCCGTACCGGCTGAAGCGCCTGGACCTGTCGAAGCGGGCCGCCTCAGCGACGTGGGCGGCGGCGCTGAAGAAGACGTACCCGGACTCCTGGATGAGCGTCGATTCGAAGCTCCCGGCGCTGCAGCCGGGCGTGTACGTGATCCTGGCGAAGGGTGGCGGGGTCACGCAGCGGACGTGGCTGGCGGTCTCCTCCCGGGCGCTGGTGACGAAGCGCTCGCCGGACAAGCTGATGGGTTGGCTGGTGAATGCGGAGACGGGGCAACCCGTCGTTGGCGGCACGGTCGCGATCTACAACGAGAAGGGCCGCGTGGCAGTGGTGAAGACCGAAGCCGACGGACGCTTCCGGTACGCGACGCCCTCGGCGACGGAGCTGCTGTGGGCCGCCTCGCGCACGGGCGATCCGGCCTTTGTGGCGGCCTCGGTGCCCCGCAAGGTCCCGGCCTACCGCGCGTACGTCTATACCGACCGCCCGATCTACCGGCCGGGGCACCTGGTTCGGTTCCGGGGCACGGTGCGGAAGCTGAAGCGGGGCGCGTATGCCCTGGAGCCGACACTGGAGACGGTGAAGGTGCAGATCCGCGCGGAGGGCGGCGACACGGTCTTCGACAAGGACTACCCCCTGAACGAGTGGGGGACCTTCGACGGAGAGTTCCAGCTCGCGCCCGAGCCGCCGCTGGGCGAGTACGAGCTGGTGACCATCGTCGGGAAGGAGCCCGACGAGTGCCGCTTCTACAGCGGCTTCGAGGTTGAGGCGTACCGCAAGCCCGAGTTCGACGTGAAGGTCGAGATGCCCCAGAAGCACTACGTCATCGGCAGCAAGATCCCCGTGACGGTCTCCGCCGACTACTATTTCGGCAGCCCCGTGGCAGGCGGCAAGGTCAGCTATGAGGTGGAGTTCTATGAGCAGGATGACTGGCTGCCCGAGAAGGTGATGACTGCGGCGGGCCTCGGCAGCGAGGCCTCGATGGAGACGGAGACGGACCTCAGCGGCGAGGGGCGCCTCGACAAGGAGGGCAAGTTCACCTTCGAGGTGCAGACGACACGCGCCCCGGTCACGCGCGAGATGAGCGTCACCGCCACGGTGAGCGAGTTCGCGTTGCGCCCCCGCGAAGGCGAGGGCTCGACGACCATCGTGCCGGCGCAGTACCAGCTCTCGATCATGCCCGAGGCCCAGGAGTATGTGGCGGGCGACACGGCGGTGGTGCTTGTGAACACGCAGGACTACGATGAGAAGCCCGTGTCGGCGGAGGTGGAAGTGGTCCTGATCGAGTCGAAGGTGGATCGCGAGGGCCGTTCCTATGAAGAGCGACAGAGCCGCAAGATCAAGACCGATGCCGACGGGCGCGGGCGGGCGACCTACAAGATGGCGCGTCCCGGGTGGTACCAGCTGGAGGCCTGGGCCACCGACGCCGACGGCAACCCGGTGTACGACTGGGACGAGATGTACGTGATCGAGAAGAAGCCGAAGTACGAGTGGCCGGCCTTGCGCCTGGAGGCCGACAAGAGCGAGTACAAGCCGGGAGACGTGGCGCTGGTCCACGGCGAGACGAACCTGCTCGGCTCGTGGATGCTGGTGACCGTCGAGGGCGAGTACCTCTACGATGCGCAGGTGCGCCGGCTCTTGGGCAACCAGTTCACGCTGAAGATCCCGATCAAAGAGACGCAGCAGCCGCAGGTGAGCGTGAGCGCGGTCGTGGTGCGGGAGGGTGACTGGACCGGCGCCCACGAGACGCTCCGCGTTCCCGCCACGCAGCACCGCCTCGATGTCAAGGTTGCCCCCGAGAAGGAAGGCTACGAACCGGGCCAGACGGCGAAGTACACGATCACGACGCGCGACCCGGGCGGGCGCGGCGTTGAGGCGGACGTAGGGCTCGCGGTGGTGGATCAGGCCCTGTACGCGATCCGTGAAGATGACACCCCGAGCCCGTTCGACGTGTTCTGGTCGCCGGGCGATTCCCGGGTGACCACGGACTTCTCGCTGGCCAACCTCTACCCCGGCGGAGCGTACCAGACCTACGGCTATGGAGGTGGGATGCCTGGTGGGGCGCCGGCGATGCCGGCGATGGGGGTGATGTTCAAAGAGGCCGCCAGGGCGCACGTGGCGTACCTCGCAGGGGACGGGGGTGAGCAGCCGGCGGCCCGCGTCCGACGGCAGTTCCTGGACACGGCCTACTGGGCGCCGTCGGTAGTGACGAAGCCGGATGGCAGCGCCGAGGTGAGCTTCGAGATGCCAGACAACCTCACCACGTGGCGCGCGACGGCGCGGGCGCTCACGCGGGACGCCTCCGGCGGCGAAGGCAAGCAGGAGACGACCGTCACGATGCCGCTTCTGGTGAGGCTGACGCTGCCGCGCTTCTACGTCGCCGGAGATGAGGGCACGGCGGCGGCGATCGTGCACAACTACACCGACCAGGAGCGGCAGGTGAAGGTGGCGCTGACCGCGGAGGGCGCGCGGTTGGTGGACGCGCCGGAGCAGACGATCACGCTCGCACCTGACGCGAGCAAGCGGCTGGTGTGGCGCGTGGAGGCGCTCGGGCCGGATGCGGCGCGGTTCCTGGTGAGCGCCGACGGCGGTGAGGGCGCGCGGGACGCGATGGAAAGCGTGCTGCCGGTCGCCCCGAGCGGCGTGAAGAACGTGGACGCCTTCGCGGGTCTGAGCGAGCAGAGCGTGAGCCAGACGATCGCCTTGCCCGCGAATGCCCTGCCCAACAGCGCGAAGCTGGAAGTCACCGTATCGCCCTCATTGGCGGGGCCGATCTTCGAGGCCCTGGACTACCTCGCGACCTACCCATACGGGTGCGCCGAGCAGACGCTGGACAGCTTCCTGCCGAACCTCATCGTGGCGCGGACACTGGCGAAGCTCAAGGTCGACCGGCCCGAGCCCAAGAACCTGGATCGGTACGTCAGTTTCGGCCTGCAGAAGCTCTTGCGCTATCAGCACGAAGACGGCGGCTGGCACTGGTGGGAGTTCGATGACAGCGACCCGTACATGACGGCCTACGTGGTGTATGGGCTGAAGATCGCCGATGAGTCGGGCTATGTGGGCGCGAGCGGCGCAATGAACCGCGGCGTGGCGTACCTGAACGGCGCGCTGGCCGAGGAGCGCTACCGCGAGGCCCGGGCCTATCTGCTGTGGGCGCTGGCCTACGCCGATGTGTGGGACGAGGAGTCGCTGGCGACGGGCTCGCAGGCGGGGGTGGACCTGTACCAGGAGCGCGAGAAGCTCGACATCTTCAGCCGGGCCAGCCTGGCGCTCGCGATGAGCCGCATGGCGCCGCGCATGAGCGATCCGACGAACCGCGAGAACTGGACGGCCGCCGCGCAGGTCCTGGCGAGCGAGCTGGATGGGCTGGCGGTGGAGACGGGGATCGGCTCGCACTGGACGGCCGGCGGGCGGTATCGGTACTCGTGGCTGGATAACGACGTCGAGGTCACGAGCCAGGTGCTGCGGGCGCTGCTGGAGCTGAAGCCGGACAGCGCGAACGTCGTGCCCGCGGTGCGCTGGCTGATGGCCACGCGGCGCGGGAAGGCGTGGAGCTCGACGAAGGACACTGCGAGTGCGGTACTGGCCCTGAGCAACTACCTGGAGAAGTTCCCCGAACTCAGCCCGAGCTATACGGCGCAGGTGTTCGTGGGCGAGGCGAAGCTCGGGGAGGCGTCGATGACCGAGAAGAGCATCTTCGCCGATCCGGTGCTGCTGACCGCCGAGGCGCAGGCGCTCAAGGCGGGTGACAACACGCTGCGGATCGAGAAGGCGGGGACGGGGACGCTGTACTGGTCGGCGCGGCTGCACTACCTGCTGCCCGCGGAGGAGGCCATACCTGTCGCCAAGGGCGTGACAGTGCAGCGGACGTACCGCGTGCCCGTCGAAGACCCGATCGCCGCAGGCGAGCAGAAGCCCGGCAGCATCGTGCAGGTGGAACTGAAGCTCGTGACGAGCGAGAACCTGCGGTATGTGCTGCTGGAGGAGCCCATCCCGGCGGGCTGCGAGGTCATCCAGGGCGACGATGACGAGGACCTGTGGCGGCAACCGTGGGATCGGCGCGAGGTGTGGGACAACCGGATCGTGTTCTTCTTCGACTACATCCCGAAGGGCGACCGGTTGGTCGAGTATGTCCTGCGGACCGAAGCGCCCGGAATGTACCGCATCCTGCCCAGCAACGTCGCGCTCATGTACTTCCCGGAGGTCAGCGGGCACAACCGCCTCGTGCGGATGCGCGTGCGGGACCTGATGGAGGCCGAGCGGTGAGAGCGGGAAGGCGGCGGGCGCCATGAATGGCGCCCCTACACGTGGGCGCGATGAATCGCGCCCCTACATGATGGCGGCCGCGCTGGCGGCCGCGTGCTCGATGGTGTGCGCGGGAGCGGAGGAGGCAGGCCCTCCTCCGCCCGCGGTTGGGCGGCTGATGCCGCAGGTTGAACTGTTCGACCTGGAGGGGCGGAAGTTCCGGCTGCGGGACGTGCGCGAGCCGGTGGTCGTGCTCAACTTCTTCGCGTTCTGGTGCGATACGTGGACCGCCGAGCTGCCGCAGCTCCGCGAGCTGGCGGGCGAGCAGGGACAACTCGGCTTCCGGTTGCTGGCGATCAACGTGGATGGGAAGTGGACCGACCAGCTCGACGCGGTGTGTAGGGATGACCCGCTACCCTACCCCGTGCTCATCGACCGCACCAGTCGGCTCTCGAAGCAGCTCGGGCTGCGCCGCATACCCACGATCCTCATTCTCAACCGCGAGCGGCGGATCACAGCCGTGTTTGAGGCGCATCCGGGCAACCCGAAGCTGCTGGCGGCGATCCGGGCCGCCGGGAGCACGGCGAACGGAACGAAAGGGGAAGATCCGAAGAGCTGAAGAACGGCGAAGACGGCGAGGCAGACCCCTGTTTGACGGCACGTCAACCCCCGACGACTGGTAGGACAATGTACGACGCCTGCTTGCCGCCGAGGCGGATTGTCTGCTCGGCGGGGAGCTTGTTGTCGTTCGCGCGCCAGGGGTCGCCGGTGTTCGGGTTCGGGTCGAACCGCGGCGCGTTGCTGGAGGAGATCGCGACGCGGATGCGGTGGCCGCGGTTGAAGATCAGGCTGGTGCTCTGCAGGTCGATGGCGAACTCGTAGGTCTTGCCGGGCTGCATCAGTACATCGCGGTCGAAGCCCTGACGGAAGCGCGCCCGGAGGATTCCGTCGGCGACCAGCATCGAGCGGCCGTCGGGGTAGACGTCCGTGATCTTCCCCGTGAAGTCGGTGTCCTTCGCGGTCGAGGAGGCGAAGAGCCTGACCGTGAGGCGGCCGGTGACCTCGACCGGCGCGTCGAGCACGTCGGTCGAGAAGACGAGGACGTCGGGGCGGCTCTCGACCTCGCGCTGGTCGAAGGGACCCGCGGGTAGGACGAGATTGCGGCCGCCGACGGTGGGCGCGGGGTTGGCGGGATCGTATGTGCACTTCAGCTCTCCTGCCGGGGGCGGTTCGTGGGTCAGTTTCCCCTCGGGTGCGAGGTAGAGCTTCGTCTCGGTGGCGGTCGGCGGCCAGGCGGCCGCGGTCCGCCACTCATTCCCCGGCGCACCCTCCTCGCCCGCGGCGCCCATCACGTAGTACCACACCGCGGGCAGCCGGTCCGCCTCCGCCGGATCGCCGAGCAGGAACGTCGTCAGCCACTTCAGTTCGTCCGGCGCGCCCTCCGGCCACTTCGCGTTGTCGGGGTATTGGAGCTGGCCGATCTTCGTCTGCTTGATGCCGTGGGCCCACGGGCCCATGATGAGGTGCTGGCTGCCGCGCGCGCCCTCGCCGCCGCGCTCCTGTAGGGCGACGAACGCATCGATGGTGCCCTGGGTGAAGATGTCGTGCCAGCCGCCCACGTGCATCATCGGCACCTTGACAGACGAGGCACGCGTGGTGAGGTCCAGCGTCTTCCAGAGGTCGTCGTAGCGGGGGTGCTGGAGCGGCTCCTCCATCGCGTAGTCGGGCCACTGGGCTAGCTTGTACCAGCCCTCGATCATCGACTTGCGGAACACGCCGCCCTGAAAGAAGGCCCCGTCGTAGAGGCTCGCGCAAGGCACGACGGGGTAGCAGGCCACGAGGCCCGGCGGACCGGTGCCGGCCAGAAGGTACTGCGTGATTCCGACGGCCGAGCCGCCGAAGGTCGCGATCTTGCCGCTGCACCATGGCTGCGCGACGATCCACTTCGCGGCGTCCAGCCCGTCCTGGTGCGCGCCCCAGCCATCCGGGAAGAACGGCCGGGCCTCGCCCTCGGAGGCGAAGCGGCCGCGGACATCCTGCACGACCAGCGCGACGCCGATCTGGTTGAAGCCCTCGCCCTTGACGTTGTCCTTGTTGTACGGCGTCCGCGCGAAGGCCACCGGCCACGGCCCATCCCCCTTCGGCAGCCAGACGTCGGTGGCCAGCTTCACGCCATCCGCCATCGGCACCATCACCGTCTGCTTCTGCGAGCAGGACGCCAGCGGCAGCGCCAGCAGAAGCACCAGGCATAGTACGCACAGTCGTGCCTTGCCGTTCATGTCACACCGCCGTCGCCCTTCTTCGCCGTTCCTCTGGTCTTCCCGTTTTCGTAGGCCGTCAGAGAACCGGCCTCACCACTCCCCCGATGCCCCTCGTGAAGACGCTGCTCTGCGTGGGCGTGATGCCCCTCAGTGGCTCGATGGCCTCGGCCTCTTCCTGGCTGAAGCCGAGCATCGCGAGCTTCTCGCGCTCGTAGTAGCGGTACGCGTCGAGCGGGACGTACTCGGGCACGCGGTGGTCGCAGAAGGGGATGAAGGCGCCGTCTTCGAGCAGCGGCGTGAGACGGATCAGCTCGGCGAGGACCTGCTCCCTGGTGCGCATCTTCTGCTTGTTGACGCCGCCGAAGATGCGTAGCTCCCGGCCGAACTTCTTCCGCAGCTCGATGGGGTCGGAGTTCCCGTTCACCTCGCAGGGGAAGGCGCCGTTGAGGCCGATCTCGATCCAGACTTCCTGCAGCGCGAAGATGTTGCCGTCGCAGTCGGTGAGGATGATGTCGCAGCCGTGCTGCCGCAGGACGTCGAAGACGCGCTTCTGCGGCTCATAGACGAGCTGCCGCCAGAGCTTCGGGCTGATGAGCGGACCGTTGTTGAAGCAGATGTCTTCCCAACCCCAGGCGAGATCGACCTCGATGTGATGCAGTGCGGGTTCGAGCATGGCGATGAACAGGTCGCACAGGTGGTTGACCATCTCGCTCATCAGCTCGGGATCGTCGTAGCAGAGCAGGCCGATCTCCGCCGCGCCGATCCAGTTGCGCAGCCAGCCCATGTACGCGCCGCAGCTGATGATGACAGGGACGTCCGCCTTGTTGTACTGGTCTGCGAGCGCGGCGTAGTCCCATTGGTGGCGGGCGGGATCGTCCGGGTTCAGGCGCTCCTTGTACTTCAGCCAGTCCTCACGCGTCTTCAGGCCGGGCTCGATGACGTGTGGGATCGTCCGCTGGCCCTCCTTGGCCTCCTCGACAATGCAGCCGTCGCCGTTCCGGTACACGACCGTACGCTCGCGGTCCTCGATCAACTCGTACTCGAAGCCCGGGTTCAGGCCGATGTGCACGGGCACGTGCATCGTCGGATCGACCCCGAAGTACCGGCTGATCCGGCCCATCCGGTCCCCGCCGGGCGCCCCGACCTCCTCCGGCAGGCCCTCTTGGGCCCAGCGCTCCATCGTCTCTTCCAGGAACCCGAAGTCCCAGTGGATTCCCCGATCCACCGTCTGATAGTGCATCAACCGTCGGAAACGCTCACGATGAGTGAGGGCCATTCGTATCGACTCCTGTCACAGGCATTGCGCCGAAGGCACGAGAGAGAGTTCGACGGGAGGCAGTGGGAGGCCTTCGTGGGCTAGCGGTCGGCAGGTGACGGCCACGCCGTGACGAACCAAGACACGAGCGCTCGCCGGTCCCTGAGTCGGGTCCGTCTCTGGGAGATCGGCACGGTGGCCCATCGGCCGAGCGCCTCATTGCCCTGCGGAGACGGGTGGGTTGGCTTTCTGCGGGAACGGGAGGCTCGGCATGACGGAGGATGACGTTCTGCGCGAGGCGCTGGCCGAACATGGGCGGGGCCAGAGGCGCGGGGTGCTGCTACTCGTGGGCGTTTCCGGCGGGTTCCTTGCGATCATGGGTGCCACGACGCTCTGGGAGGGCCGGCCCGGGTCCCGGGAGGCCAACGACCTCGCTCTGATAGCCATTCTGGTATGGGTCGTGGTAGGTGGTCTGATCAGCGTCCTGCTGCACCGCGTCCTCGTGGCGCGGCAGTTGCGGGACCTGTGCCAGCGCCACGGGCTTAGCCGCCAGCAGCTCTTCGACACCGTGCTTGCCGCCGCGGGCGCGGACGCAGACCTCAGCCTGCTGTGCTTCATCGACGACGCAGCCGCAGACCGTTGGCGCCTGGCTCAGGAAGAGTCCAAGCGCCGGAGACTGGTGGAACGACTGAAGGACCTGGCGGGGACCCCAGTGGACGCAAGGGGCGAACTGGCGCTGCGGCAGGTTCTAGCCGAACTCCTCCCCAGTGTGTGCCCCCGCGTTGTGGGGCTTGCGGAACTGGGGCCCTTCTCGACCCCTCTCCGGAACACTCTGGGAGGCGCTCTCGATTGGCTGATCTTCCTGGCCATACTGGTCGTGTTGCTCCAGCGGCCTGAGGGGTCCCGCAGCAGCCGCGGTCTGAGGCTGGCAATCGTCGCTGCCACGGACGCCGAGGTGATCGTGGTCCACCTGGGCTGGCAGGCGGAAGAGCTGACGTGGGAGGGTCTGGTGACGTACGCATGGGAGAACGCTCGCGTCAGACGCGCCCCCTTCGGGGACCTCAGCGCCGAGTGTAACGCGAACGCCGGACTGCTTGCCGTGCGTGGCCGGCTCAGGGCGACGGCCGTCTTCCAAGACGCACACAAGGCCGTAGCGATAGCGGATGCGATCAACTCAGCCAAGGGGTCGGCGAGCTAGCCAGCATCGGGCGACGGCGCCGTGTGCCGCTTGCGGAACGTTGCGACGATGTGGGTGGTGTGCTCGGTCCACCAGAGGACGGGGAGGGTGACTGCGATGAAGATGACGAGGGCGAGGAGTTCCTCGAAGATGCGGGGATCGTTGGGGAGGAGGGCGGCGGCAGCGATGCGGGCGGCCCAGACGGCGAGGGCGCAGTAGGCGAACGGCGCGGCCACCGTGAGCATGAACCAGACGATGCGCAACGGCTTCAGGCCGATGAGCATCAGTGCGCGTGTGGTGATGCAGTAGGCGCTCAGGAAGAGCCCGACCCCGCCGACGAGGGAGATGTGGTAGAGGGGCACGCTCGCGTCGCGATTGGTAAGGAACCAGACCGCGCCGGCGATCAACAAGCCGCAGCTACCGTCCCAGGCCATCATCTCGAACTCGCGGTTCACGGCGACCATCACCGTGCGGGCGGCCATGGGGATGGCCATGAAGGTCACGGTGAAGCAGAAGACCTGGAAGGGCGGGATTGCAGGGATGTACCGCGGCAACACGGTCCGCAGCAGGATCGGCGCGAAGATCGCGGCGGCCCCGGACAGCACGGGCAGCAGGCCGGCGAAGGCCTTCGTAGAGCGGAGCACGAGGTCGCGGACCTCGGCGAGTTCACCCTTGCCGTGCGCCTGGTAGATGCGTGGGGTGAGCACGGCGTCGGCGGCGCCGGCGGCGTTGTAGAGGTAGGACGCCAACGTCCAGGCGAGGCCGTAGTGGCCCAGGGCCGTCAGGCCGAGGAGGTTGGCGACTACGAGGTTGTCGGCGGTGCGGACGAAGATGCCGGTGAGGCCCGCGCCGAGGACCGGAAGGCCGGTGCGCACGAGCCGTAGGCCGGTGCGGAGGTCGATTCGCTTCAGAGCCGGGACGCGCCCGGCGGCGAGGAGGTACAGGCAAACGACCCCCATGGCAAGGGCCCAGCCCGCCATCGTGCCGGGCGCGCCGATCCAGTACGATCCGCCGACGACGAGGGCGAACAAGAGCAGGCCCTCGTAGACGGTCGAGGCGGCCACAGCACGAAACTCGAGCCTGGAGCGCAAGCAGACCCGATAGGCGCCGGCGACCTGAGAGAAGATGAGATAGACCCCGCCGAGACCGATGGCGAGGCGGACGGAGGCCTCCGCGCGGTGTGACAGCGCAGCGTAGGCCCACATCCCTGCTGCGGCCAGGAACGAGAGCAGATAGATGCCGCTCATCCCGGTCCGTTCGGTCCGGTCGGCTTCGTCCGACTCACCGGCGCCGATCAGGAGGGGGAGCTTCTTCTCGAGCCCGAAGAAGACGCCCATCGGGGCGTACGCGAGGTACATCGCGATCAGGAAGACGAGTTGCACGCCACCGCGGGCCTCGGGTGTGAGGGCACGGGTGTAGAGGAGCCCGCGCAGCAGGCCCAGGCTCTGGTTGATGTAGCCCGCTCCCCCCAGGGCGACGACGGCCCGGGAGAGCCGCATGGGTCGCGGTTCAGCGGGTGGGTGTTCGCTCAACGGATGCCCCTTCTGCAGGCGTGTCTCACGCACACAGGTGCCCACGCAACAAGGCCAGAGCAGTCGCGGCCCGCAGGCGGCCCGGCGTCTTGGCCACCCACAGATCGGCGGTGCCGCCGGCACAGCGGGTGAAGCCGAACTTGTAGCGCTCGCCGCCGGCCATCAGGTCGATCTCGGTCCAACCTTGTTCGATGCCGAACTCCACGTGCGCCAGCAACGCCTGGTTCCCGACTGAGTAGCGAGCGAACTCAGGGTCGAACCCGCCGAAGTACAGGAAGTAGCGGCCGTCGATCAGGAAACCGTAGTCGCCGGTTACGTCCCGATCGCCGACTTGCAGGAAGGCCAGCACCGGCTGGGCCACCGGCGCCAAGGCAGTCGCCAGGTCGCCGAGGAACAGGCGGAAGCGGTCGTCTGCAACACCCGATCCGCCTCGGCCCTCCCATCCGTCGAAGTGCAGGTCCCATACGCGACGCAGATCAGCCTCCGTTATCTCGCCCCCTCCGACGACCCTGAGCTGCGGCTCGCCATGGTCCCTGGCCAGCCGACGGCGATTGTAGGCGTACGCGCGCCGGCGCTGCTTGCCCGGCATCTGCTCCAGATACTCCTCCATCGATCGGGGGAGGTGGATGATGGCGCACACATCCCGGCCCCAGGCCGCCGTGTGGAGCCCGTAGTGCTTGGCCAGCAGCGGGAGGTAGGCATGAGTGGGTGAGCAGCAGCACAGGCCCCGGAGTCGCAGCAGGTCCCAGGCCGGCGGCGCGTCCCGAAGCCATTGGCAGAAGGCCTCCACCACGCGCCACTCAGCGCCCGCCTCAATGACCAGGTCGCGGCAGTCAGCCACCTCAACGGCGAACTGCATATCACGCAGCACAGGCACACCGGCGATCCGCTTCGGGCACACCCGCAAGGGCACCAGCCCCACCAGGCGCCCGCCATCGCGGAAGCAGAGCGTGAGAAGACCGCTGTCGTTCCCTGCGCCGAGATGGCGGGCAGATGCGGCGAGCCATCCGTATGCCAGCGACGGGCGCGGTCGAGCCGATGCGGCGACGAGTGCGTCCCACTCCGGCTTGATTCGCCGTAGGCCGTCACTGCCGTCGATGACCTCGATATCCACAGGAACTCTCCGACATTGCAGCCCGGCGCAGGTCGCTAGCTGCACAGGTGACCGCGCAGGGCGGCCACGGCGCACGCAGCTCGCAGCCGGGCGGGGCTTCTGGCGATCCAGACATCCGTCGCGCGGCAGCAGTGCCGCGTGAAGTCGAACTTGTAGCGCTCGCCCCCCTTCATCAGGTCGATCTCCGTCCAGCCGTGCTCGATCCCGTATTGTACCAGTGCCAGCAACCCCTGGGCACCGATGGAGTACGAGGCGTACGTGGAATCGAAGCCGACGACGTAGAGGAAGAAACGGCCGTCGAGCAGGAAGCCGTAGTGGCCCGCGATGTCGTGGCCGCCCAAGTGTAGGAAGGCGACGACCGGCTGGCCCTTCTCGGCGATGGCGCCGCTCAGTTCGGTCAGGAAGTGACAGAAGTGCTCGTCCAGAATGCCAGAACCCCCGCGCGTGGACCATGCGCTCCGATGCAGTTGGCAGAGGCGCTCCAGGTCGGCCCGCGTGACCTCGGCGCCACGCAACACGCGAAGGGTGGGCTGCCCGTGCTCCCGGGCCAGCTTGCGTCCGACCTGTGCGTACACGTGGCGCCGCCGCTGGCCGGGCATCTCCTCGAGGAACTCGTCCATCGACGCCGGGAGATCGATGTTGGCGCAAGGAACAGCCCGAAAAGCGCTAACAGCCAACCCGGCCTGGGCAGCGAGGAGCGGGAGGTAGTCGTGGGTGGGAGACCGCGAGCACAACCCCCGCAGGCGTAGCAGGTCCCACCGCGGGCAGTCGGTCTTCAGCCACTCCATGAGCGTCTCGACGGCACGCCACTCCGCGCCGCTCTCGACAATGAGGTCGCGGCAATCGGCGACCTGCGGGGTGAACTCCAGCCGGCGCATGACCGGAATCCCGGCCAGCCGGCAGGCGGCCTCCCGGAAGGGCGCGATCGCGACCAGCTTCCCCGCATCCCGCAGGCAGACGACGAGCAAGCGGCTCCTGTCCCCAAAGCGGACAGAGGAGGCCGTCATCCACTCGTGCATCAGCGAGGGCCTCGGTCGCGCGGAGGCGGCCAACAGGACGTCCCACTCCGGCTTCAGCGCGTCGATCTGCTCGGCGTCGGTCAGGACCTGAACATCCACGGAGAATCCCCCAGTGCGGTCGCCATGCACGGCGAGGTCGCGTACGCAGGCGGAACCTCACTGGGATTATGCCACACTTCGCAACGAGACCCCAACAGCCGGCTTACGGCTCAGTAAACGCCGTACTTCCGGCCCTCGTCTAGCATGGCGAGGAAGTTGCCGACAGGGATGTAGTTGGCGACGCTGTTGCCCGAGCCCAGCGTCCAGCCGCCGCCCGGAGCGCAGGCCTCGATTCGCTGGCGGGTGTACGCGCGGACCTCGTCTTCGGTGCCGCTCGCCAGCACGTGAACGTCGATGCCGCCCAGCACCGCGACGCGGTCGCCGTACTGGCGCTTGAAGTCGGGGACGGGCATGATCGCGTCCTCGAAGGAGTGTTTGGCGTCGATGCCAACGTCCTCGATAAGGTCCTCCATGACCTCCGAGAGATTGCCGCAGGCGTGCAGCATCACGGGCTTGCCGTGGGCGTGGGCGATCTGTACCAGGCGCTTCTGGTGAGGGAAGATGAAGCGGCGCATCATCGGGGGTGAGAGCATGGTCTGCGTCTTGAACCCCATGTCGTCGTTCAGCCAGATGGCGGAGAGCCACTCCATGTCGCAGACCTGCTCGTACAGGCCGGCGATGCACTCGCCGACCTTGTCCACGATGGCCTGC
>VGFC01000008.1 GCA_016869045.1 Armatimonadota bacterium | reverse complement strand
ATCCGTTTCGGCGGGGTTCTCAACCACGGTCGCCCGACCGCCCGTATGCTCCACGATTCCCCGCGCCTCCGGGTGATCACGCTCGCCCACGACCAGGACCTGGTAGCCTTCCTCCGCCAGATCGGCCGCTGCCTTCTGCGCACGGCGCACGAACGGGCAAGTGGCATCGAGTAGCGTGATGTTGCGCGCTTGGGCGACCTCGTAGGCCGCCGGCCCGGCTCCGTGCGCGCGGATCATCGCAACCGCGCCCTCAGGCACCGCGTCCAGGGACGAGACCACACGCAAGCCCCTGACCTCGAGGTCCGCGACCACCTGCGAGTTGTGGATCAGTTCGCCCAGGCAGTAGACGTGCCCGCGGTCGGCAAGCGCCTCCTCGGCCATCTCGAGGCTGCGCTTGACCCCGAAGCAGAACCCGGCATGTTCGGCGACGATGATCTCCATGTTGATCCTACGCGCCACTCGTGGGAGGGCCTTCAGCCCCGATGATTCGCTCGTCGTACGCCGCGACGACTCGGTGCCCTGGCGGAACGACGAGGAACTCCTCCTCGTTCCAGGCCCCGTCGATGAGGGCGCGGATCAGCCGGTCGCTGCCCTCGATGATCTCGAATTCCCACTCGTGCGACTCAGCGGCCCGTCGCGCCTCAGCCTCGACGTCCGGCCGATGGCCCAACTCGGTCTTGATGTACGCCGCAGTCGTGTAGTTGCTGATCCACTGGTTCTGGAAGTCCATCAGGAAGCGCGCGTTGTCCTCACCGTACTTCGCCACCAGGGCTTCGAAGGACTGGTCCAGGCCCGCCCCGTCGGCCGGTCGGCGTTCGGCGTGGGCCGCGTCCCGCTCGATCCAGCCCGCTGTGTAGTAGTACGTGCCCGGCTTCTCGCTGTGACGTTGGGCGTAGAGCGCCTTGGAGCCGAGAAAGAACGTGATGCAATCATGCGCGCGGGGGACGATGAGCGGCGTGCTGCGCGCCTGCAGACCGACCGCCCCGTTGCTGCATAGCGCGTAGCCCAGGATCACCGCATCGTGGGGTTGACCATCGAGGGCATCGATCTTCGCCTGCACCCTCTCCCGCAGAGCATCGGGGTTGTCGTGCAGGCCCTTCGTCAGGAAGTGCAGGTCGATCACGTTCGGCGACGTTGCTGCGCGGAGCGCCGCCTCGCGGAGCATGATCTCGCAGGCAATCAACTGGTAGCGCACGGGGGCTCCTAGGGGTTCGCCGGGGGAACGGCCGTCCCGACCGATACGACCTTGTCGATCGGTTCGCGAATGATCTCCTGACCGACAACCCGCCGCGACGCGGGCACCAGCTTGTCGTTCCGCCAGGTGCCCTGGATCCGCTGCTTCGCCTCGCCCTCCTGCCCGTCCCGCATGACCCGCCTCTCGCCCTTGGGGAGTGTCTCGCTGGGCCTCTGGATGACCTTGAACGGAACCGGCCCAACCTCCGTCTTCTCTTTGCGGGTGATCACCACGATGGCTGGGCGCGGCCCTGCGACAATCCACGTGTCCCCGGGCTGAATCTCGTTCCGAGACGCCTTCTCCCGCAGGCCGCGGTTCAGCTTGTACAGCTGCTCCACCGACATCGCGTGGGCTTCGGCCACCTTGTAGGGCGTGTCTCCGGTCTTGACGACGTACTCCTGCGGCTGCTCCGCTCCGCGCAGCAGCTCATTGGCTGCCGTACGGATGTCATCGAGGAGGTCCTCCGGCGGAACCTGCGTCCGGGCGACCGCCGGCTCCGTTCCGAACCTCTGCGGCTCCAGCGCCGTCTCGCCCTCGGAGAGGAACTTGGCCTTCAGCGTGCTCAGCGTCTCCTCGGCCTTCTGCTTGCTGGGCAGCACGACCAGGTTCCGGCCCTTCACCTGTATGGCCCACCCCTCGACAGCGACGTCCAGGCGCCGCTTGAGCAGCTCCACCGCCTCACTCACCGTGTGGACCCGCTCACCCTTCGCCGGCCACGGCTTGTCCTCCCACCTCTGCCTGAACGAGGCTTCGCCCCGGAACTCCCCCCGCTTGATCGCCAGGACCTTGTCGTGCACCTCGTCGGCCGCCTTCTCGCTGCGGACCAGACACATCAGCTCCCCGTCCACCAGAATCGCGCGCGCGGCGCTGCGCGTCACACAACCACGGACAAGCAGCGCCGCCAGGATGAGGTTCAGCGCGAACGAGACCAGAAGCGCACGACGCAGGAACGTCACCGTGCCGTGGAGCCTCGTGGTCCGCCGCTCCGTCAAGCCGTTGTCAGCCATCGCGGATCCCCGTCGGCGGGAACCGCGGCCCCTCAGGCCGCGGGCCGGCGCGCCGGGCGCGCGGCCTCACGAGGGCCGCCCACCTTCGCCATCTCCTGCTTCAGCACGTCGATGGCCTTCTCCACTTGCTGATCGTGCCACTCCCCGCCGGTCAGCTTCGTCTCCGGCGTCCATTCCGGCAGTTCCACGTCCGGGATCACCCCTACCTTACCGCTGCGCACCTCGCCGATGTCGTGCTTCCCGGGCGTCAGCCACAGCGCCGTCGTGATGAGCATCGCCGACTCGTCGCCCAGCTGCACGATCGTCTGCACCTTGGACTTCCCGAAGCTGTGCTGACCGACGATCTTGGCTCGCTGCCGGTCTTGCAGCGCGCCCGCGACGATCTCCGAAGCACTCGCGCTGCCCTCGTTGATCAGGCAGACCACCGGCAGGCTCTCCGGCACCAGAACGCCCGGTGTCGCCTCGAGCAGTTCCGGTTCCTCGGCACCCTTCTCCAGGATGTACGCGGCCGGTCCCCCGTCGAAGAAGAAGCTCTCGATCTCGACCGCCGTATCGAGTAGGCCGCCGCCATTGCTCGACAGGTCGAGCACGATCCCCTTGGCGCCCTGTGCCAGCAGGTCCTGCAGCGCCGCCCGAACCTTGGGCGTGGCGGGCTGGCTGAACTGCCGCAGCCAGACGTACCCGATCTTCCCGTCCTTCATCTCGTACTCGACGACCGGGTACTCGATGCGGTCGCGCACGATCGGGATGTCGAGCGGCTCCTTCTCACCCTCGCGCAGGACCGTCAGCTTCACCGTAGTGCCCTGCTTGCCGCGGATGCGGTCCACTACCTGGTCCACCCGGAGCCCCTCCACCGAGATGCCGTCCACGCCGATGATGATGTCCTTCGGCCGCAGTCCCCGCTTCTCCGCCGGACCGTCCTCGATGACGGACTGAATGAAGATCTCCTGGACCTTCTCTCCGTTCTCCTCCTTCTCGCGCACCCCCAGCATCGCTCCGATGCCCTCGAAGTTGCCCTCGTTCTCCTCCTCAAAGGCCTTGAAGTCCTCGGGCTCCATGAGACGCGTGTACGGGTCGTCCACCGCGGCCAGCATCCCCCGGATGGCGCCGTAGGTCAGCGCCTTCTCGTCCTTGATGGGCCGGTAGAAGCGCTTCCGCAGCTCCTTCCGGGCCTCCCAGAAGGTCGCCAGCGGCTGCAGGTCCCCGGGCGACGGGACGTTCTCGGCCCGGTCGTACGTGTACGCGCCCGGCATGAGCTGCGCCACGTCGGCGACCCACTTCAGCATGTCCTCACGTTGCAGCTGCTGGCCCGCGAACGTCCCGGCCACAAACGCCACCAGCGCAATGAGCATCCCCGATACCATGCTTGGCGACAGCGGATGTCTTCTCACAGTCCTCTCCTCTTGCTCCAGGTTCACGAGGGGACTGACGATCCCGCCTCAGCGGGATTGTCTGTCCCCGAAGTTGCCGTCTCCTGGGATCGCGCGCACCCTTGCGTGCAGGCGTTCAGTAGGCCCCACCCGGTGACCGGGGCGATCCGTAGTAGCGCACGCTGAAATGTAGGTGCGGCCCGGTGGAGTAGCCGGTCGATCCGACGCTGCCAATCACCTGTCCGGCCGCGACCGACTGCCCCGCCCCCACGGCAAGGCTGCTGCAGTGACCGTAGAGCGTGGACCAGCCGCTCCCGTGGTCTACAATGATGGCCATCCCGTACGCCCCATACCACCCCGCGTGCACCACGCGACCCGAGGCCGCGGCGTGGATGGGCGTTCCGTAGCCGCACGCCAGATCGACGCCGTCGTGGAAGCTCCGCCGCCCGCTGATCGGGTGGACGCGGTAGCCGAACCCACTGGACACATGGTAGCCCGCGCTGATCGGCGCCGAGCCCCAACCGCTCCACGTCCCCGAGTAGCGCAGCTCGGCGTAGCTGCCTCGCCCGCGCTGGAGATCGGCCAACATCGCCTCGATCTCGTTGGAGGCCTTCTCCAGCTCCTCCAATTGCTGCTCCGCCGCGGCGCGGTCCGAGTTTGCCTTCTTCAGCAACCGCTCGGCCGCTGCGGCCTTACTCTCCTCCTCCGCCTTGATCCGGTTCAGCTCGGCCGTCTCCCGGCGCTCGCGCGACTCGGCCTCCTCGAGCTGGTGGCGCAGATCGTCGGCCCGCTTCTTGTCGGCGGTGAACCTCACCAGCAGGTCCGCGTCCCGGTCCGTCACCCGCTGCATGTAGTCTGCGCGCTCGACGAAGTCCGAGAAACTCGTCGCGTCGAGCAGCACCTCGAGGTAGGAGGGCTCTCCGACCTCGTAGATCACCTTGACCCGCGCACTCACCGCCGCGCTGTGCTTGTCGAGGCGGGCCGTGCATGCCGCCAGCTCCTTGCGCGCTCCACGGAGCTTCGCCCGCGTGTTGTCCAACTGACCCTTGGCCTTGTTGTAGGCGACCTTCGCCTCGCGAGCATCCTGCTGCGCGGCCGTAAGTGCGTTGCGTCGCGTCGCCTGCTCCGCCTTCAGGTTCTTCAGCCGCTCCTGAACCGCCGCCTTCTGCGCCCGGTTCGAGTGCAGCCGCCCCCAGAGCCCTTGCCCGCTCGCTCCGGGCAGCATCGGCAGCGTCAGCAGGACCAGCAGCGTGCCCAGGCCTGAGATGATCCGTCGGACCCGCATGATGCGCGTATCTCCCCCGTTCAATACGCCCCGCTCGGGTCTACGAACCGCCCGTAGCTGCGCACCGCGAAGTGCAGGTGCGGACCCGTGGACCGACCGGTTGAGCCGACGTAACCGACAACCTGCCCCGAACTCACGTCTTCGCCTGCGCCCACGGCCAGGCTGCTGCAATGGCAGTAGGCGGACGACCAGCCACTGCCGTGGTCGATGATCACGTGGTTCCCGTTGATCCCGTCATACCCGGCCCGCACGACTCGCCCCGCCGCCGCGGCGTGGATTGGCGTGCCGTACGCGCAGGCCAGGTCCACCCCGTTGTGCATCTTCCACGTGCGCAGGATCGGGTGCATCCGGTGGCCGAAACCGCTGGTCAACCGGTAGCCGGACCGGATCGGCGCAGCGCCCCAGCCGTGCCATTCCCCCGCGTAGGCCAGGTCCGAGTACGCCGTGCCCGACTGGACGCGGGACAGGAACTCCTCGATCTCCTCCTCGTTGCGCTCCAGTTCCGCCAGTTCCTGCTCGGCCTTCGCTCGTTCCGAATTGACCTGCCGCAGGAGCGCGACCGCCTCGTCTTCCCTGGCCTCAGCCTGGGCCTTCTGCGCCGCCAGGACTTCGGTCTCCTCCTCCTCCCGCGCCTGCACCGCCTCCAGCTTGTTGCGGAGCAACTCGGCCTCCTTGCGCTCGTTGGTGTAGCGCACGAGGAGGTTCGCGTCGCTCTGCGCGATCCGCTGCATGTAGTCCGCGCGCTCGACGAAGTCCGAGAAGGACGTCGCGTCCAGCAGCACCTCCATGTAGGAGGGCTCGCCGACCTCGTAGATCACCTTCAGGCGCGCGCGCAGCGCTGCATCGTGCTTCCGCACCCGCTCGACACAGGCGGCGTGCTGCTTCCGGGCCTGGCGAACCTGTGCGCGCGTCTCCTGGAGCTTCTCCTTCGCCGCGTTGTACACGGCGCGCGCACGATCGGCCTGTGCCTCGGCGGCGGCCAGCGCCTTCCGCTGCGCCGACTGCTCGGTCTTCAGGTCGCGCAGCTTCCCGCGAACGTTGGCCTGCTCCGCTCGGTTGCGGTTCAGGCGCCCATACGCGCCCTGCCCGCTCGCACCGGGAAGCACCGCAAGCCCGATCAGCAGGCCCACGAGCCCCATGCCTACCGCCGTCCGCCGTCCCATCCGTCTCCCGCCGTTCGCCGTTGCCGTTCTCCTGATCTCCGCAACTCCGGAACTCCGCATCTCCTGCCGCCCTCACGCCAGCCTCAGATACCGCCGCAGGCTCAGGGCGCTTCCGGTACCTCCGACGACCCCGCCTACGGTCACCATCGCCAGGCCGAATGCCACCAGAAGCCTCGTGCTGTACAGTAGATCGATGAAGGCCAGGTGCACATCGACGTACCGCACGACCTCCAAGTACACGAGCAGACAGATCGCCGCGGCGAACACGCCCCCTACGATCCCGTGGAACAGCCCCTCACAGATGAAGGGCATGCGGATGAAGCCGTTCGTCGCGCCCACGAGTTGCATGATGCGAATCTCGCGGCGCCGCGCGTAGACCGTCAGCCGAATCGTGGCGTTCACGATGAGCATCATGCCGAAGGCCATGAGCACGAGCAGGATCGCCCCCGACACCTGCACCGAGCGCGCCAGCACGAGGATCTTCTCCACCACCTGCTGGCCGTAGCGCACCTTGGCGACGCCGCTCACCTTCCCCAGTGACGCCGCCAGCGGCTTGATCTCCCTTGGCGAGGCCGGCTTCACGCGCAGCGAGTCCGGCAGCGGATTGCCGCCGATCAGCGTCACCGCCTGCGGGTTGGCGACGTACCGCTCGAAGATGCGCCGGAGGCTGTCCTCCTTGCTCAGGTACTCCACGTCGCCCACGCGCGGGTCCTGCCACACCGCGATCTCCACCTCCGAGTCCTTGGCGTCCTCCTTCAGCTCGACGGTGATGACCGCCTTCTCGGCCTCCAGCCGGGCCATCCGTTCGAGGTTCACCGCGACCAGGAACATGCCGCCCAGGATCGCCAGCGATACCGCGATGTTGGACACGCTCGCCAGGGTTAGCAGACCGTTGCGCCGGATCCCCGACCAGGCCTGGCTGAGAAGAAACCCGATCGTGTTAGGCGTAATCGTAGGCCCCCCCCACATCGTCGCGGACGACCACCCCTTGGGCCAGCGCGACCACGCGTTTGCGCATGCCGTCCACGATGTACTTGTCGTGTGTGGCCACGATCACGGTCGTCCCGCGATCGGCGATGTTCGACAGCAGTTGCACGATGTCCCACGAGGTCTCCGGGTCGAGGTTCCCGGTCGGCTCATCGGCCAGCAACAGGGGCGGACTGTTCACGAGCGCCCGGGCGATGCACACGCGCTGCTGCTCGCCGCCGGAGAGTTGATCGGGAAGAGACTCGGCTTTGTGGGTGAGACCCACCAACTCCAGCGCCACCGGCACCTTGCGCGACTTCTCGCGGCGACTGGCGCCCACCACATCGAGTGCGAAGCCCACGTTCTCGCGGACCGTGAGTTGGGGCAGGAGGCGGAAGTCCTGGAAGACAATGCCGATCTGCCGCCGCAGGAAGGGCACGCGCGCCCGGTCCATGGCGGCCACGTCCTGACCGGCGACCACGACGCTGCCCTCGGTCGGCTCAGACTCCCGGTAGACCAGATGCAGGAGTGAGGACTTGCCGCTCCCCGAAGCCCCGGTGATGAACACGAACTCGCCCTTCCGAATGTGGAGGTTCACATCGGACAGGGCCCGCGTACCGGTGGGGTAGAGCAGGCTCACCCCGACGAAGCGTACCATGATTGTGAAGGCCTCGGAACGTGGTGCGACCTATGCTGCGTCCTCTGCTGCGATGTAAGGCAGCCCGGATTCTACCAGGATTCGGCTCCGCCGGGCAAGCCCGGCGGCCGCTCAGAAGAACCGCACCGCGAATCCCGAGCCGTTTGGCTCGCCCGGTCCCCGTTCGGCGGCCACGCGGTCAACGCGGGCGCCCGGCGGCCCCTTGCGCAGCAAGGCCTCCAGCCGGTCCAGGTCCTCCGGCGAACCGACCGCCTCGACCTCCACGCCACCGTCCGGCAGGTTCCGGACCCACCCGTCCAAGCCCAGATCCCAGGCGTGGTGCTGCACGAAGTACCGGAAGCCCACGCCCTGCACACGTCCTTTGACGCGGGCGGCGAGTTTCATGTTCGCTTCCCGCGATGGGCGCCGGCCAGTCTCGCGCCCAGCGCAGCGACCAGGAAACCGATGAACGCCATCAGGATCAGCCAGACCAGCTTCAGGCCGAACTCCGCCGCCACGTCGGCGAGGGGCGTGCCGCCCGGCTTCGCGCTCACGGGGCCCGGCGGGGCTGCCTTCCCCTTCTCGCCGGGGTCGTGTGACCCCCGCGCCGGGGTCGGCGACCACTCCGCCCGCGCCTGCTTGATCGCCGGCCCGATCTCCCGGTACCAGTCCCTCGCCTGGTAGTACGTGACGATCACGAGCGCCACGCCTGCCAGGAAGACGATCAGGCCCAGCACTCCGCCTGCCAGATCGAGCGCCGTTGCCCGAGTCTCAAGGGGCTTGCCCAGCGCCTCACGGGCCCCGCTCTCGGTTGTCGGTTCCTCTCCCACGGACTCGGCCTCCCACGCCTCTTGGCGGCGCCCGGAGTATACCACAGGCCGTCGCAGACGGGCAAGGTGGGCCACCTCGGCGGGACGGAAAACGGGACGGAGGGCACGATGGCCTCCGTCCCGTTTTCCTGCGGCCCGGGTTGGCCGGGCCGCCTACAGCTTCTTGACGAACACGGCCCACTCGACGAGCTTCAGGACGTACGAGAGCAGGAACAGCGAGAGGATCCCGAAGAAGAAGACCTTCACCGTCAGCGTATCGAGGTAGCCGATCCACCGGTTGAGCGCCGACTCGCTTGCTCCCCCTGTCTCCGAACCCGTCTCCGAGCCTGCCGTCGTCTGCCCGGGCGTGCCCTCCTTGCCGGGCATCTCCAACTGGGAGGCAGCCCGCGCCATCGCTTCGATCGTCGCGTGGTACAGGTTGTTGACGATCGGGTAGGCCGCCACGAGCAGCGCGATCGTCAGGGCAATCGCGACCGGGTTGACGATGTTGAACTTCTGACGCTGATGCTCACCGTAGATCGGGCACTTCTTGCAGTCCACGGTCCGGCTGGCCGCCGCACCGGGCCCCGTCGCAGGCTTGCCGGCTCCCAGCGCCTCCCGCAGGTACGCATCGGCCGTCGTCTGCTTCTGCGCCGACACCTTGTCCTGGCCCTTGCCGACCCGCGCCGCCCCGGAGCGGATCATCGTCTCCACCAGCATCGGGTCGCAGTTGCAGCCCCGCCCGAACTTCCAGCAGTTCCTCCGCTCCTTATAGGCCGGACACACCTCGCGAATCGTGTCGTGGCAGTACGGCAGTTGCCAGCACCGCGACCAGAGCCCCTGCGTCCGCTTCACCTTCTTGGGACCGAAGAGGCTGTCCTCTTCCTCCTGGGCCTTCGTCCGCGCCTTCGGGCCGCTGCGGATCGTCTCCACGATGTAGTAGATCACGCGGATCGTGACGATGCCGCAGATGGCGAACCCCGTGTTCTTGGTCCACGTCGCGATCGCCAGGCCCACGGGGCTCGTGGCCTGGTCGAGCTTGCTGATGATGAGTGCCGGCGGCCCGAAGATCAGCCCGACCCCCAGGATCAGCACCGCGATGCTGTAGGCCACCTCATCCAACGTCGCCAGCGCCAGCGCCACCGTGCCTACGGTGCCGGCGGCCATGAGCAGCTTCCCCATCCACTCGATGTTGCGCACGACCCGCGGCTCAACGGTGCCGTTGAGATGCCCGCCGTACACCCCGTAGATGATGTAGCCGAGCGCCAGTACGAACACGACCGCGCTGATCTTGGCGACCAGGCCTGCGTAGCCCGCGACGACATCATACCAATCGCGCTCCACCTCACGCTTCTTCGTCGGCAGAGCAGCGCTCTCTTTGCGGTCCCTGGGCAGTGCGCTCACCTCCTCCCCCCTCGGTACAACGTTCGGGGGGCGGCTCACATATCCTGATGGTCCTCGTGCGTGTGGACCAACGCCCCCGCCCGCGCCGAGGCCTGGTCCTGGAGCATCGGCTTTCCGACGGCCACGAGCTCATCGAACTCCACCGGGACCGAGGCCTTCGAACGGGCATCGGCCGGATCGGCCATGCCCCGGATGACGAGGTCCGCGAGGTGCTGCGTCAAGGACCACATCCCGCGCTTGGCGCCCGTCTGGATGATCGACGCGATCTGGTGGGTCTTCGCCTCGCGCACCAGGTTGCGGATCGCGGGGATGGCCTCCATCGTCTCGAACGCCGGCACCCGGCCCTTCCCGTCCGCGCGCTTCACCAGCACCTGTGACAGCACCGCCACGAGGTTCACCGACAGCTG
The DNA here is from genome assembly GCA_016869045.1 of Armatimonadota bacterium. GTDB lineage: Bacteria > Armatimonadota > Zipacnadia > Zipacnadales > VGFC01 > VGFC01. The sequence goes on along the minus strand of VGFC01000008.1, from coordinate 36,472 downwards.
CATTCGGACTTGCTGCTGCTGGTGAGTGGGGAACACGTCAATGACGCGGTCCACGGTCTGCACTGCGTCCGTGGTGTGCAGCGTCGCGAACACCAGGTGGCCCGTCTCCGCCGCGGTGATCGCCAGGTGGATCGTCTCCAGGTCGCGCATCTCACCGATGAGGATCACGTCCGGGTCCTGCCGCAGCACGAACTTCAGCGCGTTCTGGAAGCTCAGCGTGTCCGCCCCGACCTCTCGCTGGTTCACCACGCAGCTGAGGTCATCGTGGAGGAACTCGACCGGGTCCTCTACGGTCATGATGTGGTCGTGACGCGTCTCGTTGATGTAGCGCAGCATCGCCGCCAGCGAGGTCGACTTGCCGCAGCCCGTCGGCCCGGTGACGAGGACCATTCCGCGCGGACGGTCCGAGGCCCGTTGCGCGAGTTCGGGCAGGCCGAGTTCAGCCATCGTCTTGATGCTGAACGGGATGACCCGGTAGAAGCTCCCAACATTGCCCTTCTGCTTGCACACGTTGCAGCGGAAGCGGGCCAGGCCCTCGATCTCGTGGGCATAGTCCAGCTCCCACTCATCCTCGAAGCGGGTGATCTGCTCCTCGGAGAGATTCTGGTATGTCAGCTCCCGCGCCTCATCCGGGGTCAGCGCCGGCATCTTCATCGGCACCATCTCTCCGTAGATGCGCAGCAGCGGGGGGCAATGGGCCTTGATGAACAGGTCCGAAGCATCCTGCTTGGCCGTGAAACGCAGCAAATTGTCGAGCGTCATGTCCATTCTTACGCGCCTCCATGCCGTTGACGTCCGTCAGAGACCCCGAACCCCGAACGCCGAACCCCAAACCGCGGCTGCCGTCCTACGCCACCGTCGTATCGTCCGGCGGCTGCACGCCGCAGCGCATGTAGAACTCCTTCGGGTAGGACGACTTCGCCAGGGCCTCCTCGAAGCTCACGACCTCCTCGCGCACGAGACCCACGAGGTGCTGGTCCAGGACGATCATCCCCTCCTCGGCGCCGGCCTGGATCATGTTGTAGAGCATGTGGGTCTTCCCCTCGCGGATTGCCGCGCGCACACCGAGGGTCCCCAGCATGATCTCGAACGCCGGCACCCGGCCCCCGCCGGCCTTCAGCGGAAGGAGCGCCTGGCAGACCACCGCCTGCAGCGTCACGGCGAGCTGCGTGCGGATCTGCGCCTGCTGCTGCGGCGGGAAGACGTCGATTGCGCGGTCCACGGTCTGCATCGCGTCGGTCGTGTGCAGGGTGGCGAAGACCAAGTGGCCCGTTTCGGCTGCCGTGATCGCCAGCGAGATCGTCTCCAGGTCGCGCATCTCGCCGACGAGGATCACGTCCGGCGCCTGACGGACGACCCGCTTTAGCGCCGAGGGGAAGCTGTGGGTATCCTGCCCGATCTCGCGCTGGTTGATGATGCACCGCTTGTCCCGGTGCACGAACTCGATGGGGTCCTCGATGGTCACGATGTGCTTGCGGAGCGCCCGGTTGATCTCATCCACCATAGCGGCGAGCGTCGTGGACTTGCCCGAACCGGTGGGGCCCGTCACCAGCACCAGGCCGCGCGGCAGGAGCGCGACCCGCTTCAGGATCTCGGGGAGTGCCAGCTCATCGATCGTCTGGATGTCGATCGGGATGCGGCGCAGGACGGCGCCCAGGTGGCCCTTCTGCCGGAAGCAGTTGACCCGGAAGCGCGCCACGTCCTCCAGCTCATACGCCATGTCCATCTCCCACATCTGCTGGTACGTGGTCCGGCGGCGCTCGTCCATGATGGCGTACATGATCTCTTCGGGGTCGCCGGGCTGCAGGACGGGGTACTGGTCGAGGCGTTGGAGACGTCCGTGGACGCGGAATACGGGCGGCTCGCCCACCCGCAGGTGGAGGTCTGAAGCGTCGTAGCTCGGCATCTGACGCAGCAGATCGTCGAGGTTGTAGTTCAGCGGCATGGGTCCCGCCTCCCGGTTCGTGCAGGGACTGTCCGAGTCCCGATCCCGCCTCGCGGGATCAGGACGCAGGACTGTCCCTTGTTGACGTCAGCCCCGGCCAACCTCTCCGCCCGCGCCTACCGCGTCGGCGCTCCCGGTGCTCCCGGCGGCCTCGGCGCAGCGGGTGCCGGACGGGCCACCGGCTGAGGGGCGCCCGGCGCCGCCGGACGCGGCGCTGCCCCGGGCGCTGGTCGCTGCTGCTGGGCGGACATCGGGTGTTGCGTACCGTGCGGGCGGCGCTTGCGCTGTTCTTCACGTTCGGCCTTGTCGTCGTCCACCTCCGCCGCGAGCAACGGCGCCGTCCGGTCCGTCAGATCCACGTTCGGGTTGGCGCGCCGCAGCATCTGGCGCATCTCCGTGTAGTTCCCCGCGTAGAACAGCGAGCTCTGCGGCGAGATTCTTCCCGCGACGTAGTGCTTCAGCAAGCTCTGGTTCTTCGTCATCATCCCCCAGAACTCGCCGTCCGCGATCAGCGGATAGGCCTCACCGGGCCGGTTCTCCTCGATGCACTTGGCGACCGTCGGCGTGACCCGCATGATCTCCAGAGCGCAGACGCGCCCGGGACCGTCGGCGCGCGGCACGAGGGACTGAGACAGCACGCCCCGCAGCGTCTTGGAGAGGCGCAAGCAGATGATGTGCTGGTCATGCGGCGGGAACATGTTGATGACACGGTCCAGGGTCTCCGTGGCGCTGTTCGTGTGGACCGTGGCGAACACGAGGTGGCCGGTCTCGGCGGCCTGCATCGCGACATTCATCGTCTCGATGTCGCGCATCTCACCGATGAGGATGACGTCCGGCGACTGACGGACGACGTACTTCAGCGCATCGGTGAACGACTCGGTATCCAGGCCGACCTCCCGCTGGTTGACGATGCACTTCCTGTCCATGTGCACGTACTCGATCGGGTCCTCGATCGTGACGATGTTGGCCTGCCGGTTCTGGTTGATGTGGTCGATCATGGCGGCGAGCGTCGTGGACTTCCCGCAGCCAGTCGGCCCGGTGACGAGGATGAAGCCCTGACGCTCCTCGGCGATCTGGTTCAGGACGAGCGGCAGCTCGAGTTCCGCCACCGTCTTGATCTTGAGCGGGATGATCCGCATGACCAGCCCGATGTTGCCGCGCTCCTGGTAGATGTTGATCCGCAGCCGGCACACGCCCTCGATCGTCAGGCCGATGTCCCGCTCATGGTACTCCTCGAACTGCGCCCGCTGCTTCTCGCTCATCAGCGAGTGAGCGATTTCCCAGGTGTCCCGCTCGGACAGCACGGGCATACCCTCGACCCTCTCGATCACGCTCTTGAGGCGGATGCACGGTACAGCCAAGGGCTTCCAGAATACGTCGGACGCGTTCACCGCCGCCGCGTCGATCACAACCTGTCGCCAGTCGATCAACGGAGCACTCTCCTGGATCGGTCGCCGCCTGCCGCGGCCCGATGCGTGTCGTTGGCGCGTGCCAACGGCGCGGGCAGTCCTCCCTGCCTCACGCGCGCGGCCTGCACGTGCACTTCAGACTTCCATCGCCGCCTCGTCGCCGTCGGCCCCCTCCTCATGCTCCGACGCCGAGATGGTATCTTCGCCCTCAGTAGCGGGCTTCCCCTTCTTCGCCGGCTCGGTCGGCGCCTCCCCGCGTGTGAGGAACCACCATGTCAGCCCCCACACGAACACCCCCGTACCCGCCGAGCCCACCAGCAGCAGCACCCACAAGGCCGCCACATTCGGCCGCCGCGGGGCAACCGCCACCACCGGAATGGGCTGCTCCGCCGGCCGGTCTATGAGCCGCACATCCTCCGCCGTCGCGAACCCTTGGTCCTTGATCCGGAAGTCGTACTTGACCGACTGACCCGCGCGATCCCACTCGGCGGCGACGTAGCGATTCTCGTCGTGGTACTTACCCGGCGCCCCGGCGGCTTCGCCCACGAACCCGAACGTTACGCGCGGAAAGCGCCGAAACGCAGCCAGAAACGGGAAGACCGGCACTTGCCCGGCGGCGTCCAGCGTCACGGCAGGCGTGATCTGCGATTCGTACAGAACCCCGTCGGCGCTCTCGGCCCGTTGTGGGGGGGAGATGGTCCACTGCCCGGCCGCCGCCAGCTCCGCCACGTCCTTCTGTGCCTGCTCGAGCCCGGGGTCCGTAGGGTACGCGATGGTCAGCGTGCTCATCGAACCCCCGACTCCGGCCACCGCAATGTACAGCGGCGTCTCCGCCTTCTCCTGAGGGGTTGCGCCGCCCGCCGCCAGAAGCAGAACCACCGCGACCGCAACCGCCACGCGAACCCGAACGCCGTAGATCGCCCGATCACCGCGCATCCGCAGACACCCGTTTCACCGGCCTTGCGCACCGGCCGGAAACGCGAAGGGACGGGCTCCGCCCGTCCCACGGTCACAGACTCCCGGAGACCGCTCCGAGCCGCCATCCCGCATACTGGCCGGATTATACCAAACCCGCCCTGCACCGTCAACGCGACCGATTCCGGTCACCGCCACCCGTGCAGCGTCTCCATCATCGCCTCGACGTTGGCGATCGGCGTCGGCGCCACGATCTGGTTCGAGCACCCGATGATGCAGCTCCCAAGCTCCTTGGCCACCTCCAGCGCGCTCAGCGTCTCCTCGACGACCTCCTCTCGCGTCCCGATGTGCAGCGTCTCGGACGCGATACCGCCTAGCAGCGTCAGGTGCGGGTAGCGCTCGCGGAGCAGGCGCAGGTCCATGCCGGCCCGACGGTCGATCTCGTAGAAGCAGTCCACCCCCGACGCGCCGAACAGGTCCTCCGCGACCGGCCACAGGTCCCCGTCGCTGGCGAACATGTGGTAGCACCCGCGCTCGTGGCACGCCTCGCTCACCACCTCTAGCGCCGGCAGCATCAGCGCGTGGAAGGCCTTCGGCGAGTAGAACGGCCCGTGCTTCGAGGCAAAGTCGCCGCCGCCCATGATGAACCGGAGCCCCATCCCCTCCATCGCCCGGACGACCCCCGGGGCGTGCCGCGCCTGGGCCATGAGGTACCGGCCCACGAGGTCGGGCCGCAGCACGATCGCCTCTAGCCACACGCGCTCCCGCGGCACACACACCCCGACCCCCGCACCGGGCACCGCCCGCTCCTCGCCGAACTCCTCGATCGCCGCCAACAGGTCCGGGAAGCCCTCCGGCTTCGGGTCGTACCCCTCGATCCCCGCCTCCGACGCCTCCACTGCGCTCCCCAGCTCATCGACGCTCGGCTCCGGCGTCAGGCTGCGATCGATCACCTGGTACAACTCGGTCTCCGGGCTGAAACGCATCACATGCCACGCCCCGCCGGGATCGCCGTACAAGAACGTGAACTCGTCGATCCGCTGCGTAGGCTTCGTCGCCATGCGCCAGTATGACGGCCGCACCAAGTCGAGGTCCAGCGCATGGATCAGATCGAACGCATCCCGACGCGAGCGTTCGAGGTACTCCTTGTGCGCGGCCTCGCCTTCCCACAGCGCCCGCGCTTCGCGGTACTGCTGAATCCCCCCGCCGACGTAGGCCTCGCGGCCCAGGATCGCGGAGGCAACCCGCGACGAGATTCCGGCCTGGTAGATCGGCACCTTGTCGGTCGGCTGATGGTCGAAGACGGCGGCAACGCGTTCCTTCGGCAGCATCGGTGGTTCACAGCTCCTCGAAGACTTCGGTCTCGCCCACGAACAGGAAGTCCGCGTCGGCCAGGCCCTGCGGCAGATCGTCAAGCGTCGCCGCGTGGCAATGACCCGCAAACATGGCTGTCGGTTTCCTCTGTCACGCTCCGCAGGCCTCTGGCAGGCCCACAGGGAACCTGCTATAATCGCGCCACCAACACACGAAGAGTGATGCGTGTGCCGGAATGGCTGTCCTGGACGGCGGCAATCGCGAGCATCGTGGGGGCTGTCGTGTCCCTGGGGGTGTTCGCGGCTGCGCTCGCGTGGGGCCGGAGGGCGCAGCGCCTTCTGGAGGAGGTCCGAGTTCGGACACTGAGCGAGGAGCTGGCTGCTCTACAGCATGACGCAGAGCAGCTGACGGCGGCGCTGCGTAGTGGGCATCAGGACGAGGCGCGCCTCCTTGCTCAGCAAGTCCACAGGAGCGCCGCGGCGGTGGCGGCACGCGAACCCCGCGCTCTGAACACCGACGACATCGGCGACCTGCACCGTGTTCGCGGGCACGTCGCTCGGATCGCGGACGCTCTGACCGCGGGGCCGATGGGCGATGAGGACGTGTACGCGGCGGTACGCAGGTCCCGGGAGTGCGGCTCTCTGCTTGCCACCGTCCGCGCTCACGTGCAGTCACACACGGGCCGTAGCGCCGAGGAGGGGTAGCCGACATGAGGGAAGACAAGCACCTGACAGTCCTGAGAGCCCTGACCGAGGCGACCCGCAAAGGGCGGGTGAAGTGGAAGCCTCTGTCCGCCAGCGACTGGGACGAGTTCGTGGCTGTGCTGCCCGACCGGCAGGCGTTCACCCTTCGGGGGGGAGCCGAGGGACGCCTTTGGGACCTCGAACTCAGCGATCCAGGCGGCGAAGTCCTCGACCGGATCCACGCGAAGCCTCGCACAGGAGTCCAGGAGCTGGACGCCGCGATGGGTGAGCTTGTGGCAGCCGTTCAGGCAGCGACTGAGCCGGACCTCGACAAGACGATCTCCGTGTTGCAGGAGCTGGCGAAGTAGCGCAGAGCCCTGGGGGTTCGGGCTCACGGGACGGTATGGACCGCCGACGCATTGGGCTGAGCCCGACCCGTGGCGCGAGCCCCGAACGTCGGGACCGAGGGCCTACCGTCTCAGCGTGCGTGCCATCACTCCTCCCGCCCCTCCCGCCTCGAACAGCGCCGGGTCCTCGTCGGGCGTGCGTCCCATGCTCCTCGGCCAGAGGTCGTGTGCTCGCAGCCACTCCCGAGTGCGTGACGCATCGACGGTGACGATGTGCTCGGGCGTGAGCCCCGGCCGGCCGTCTGCGCGCGGCGCTGTCAGCTTCCGCGTCGTCTCCTCCAGCAGTTCCGGGTAGCCCTCCGGGAACGCCACAGTCGCCGGCGCGAGCGCCACTACGGTCAGCGCCGTGACGGTGTGGTGGCTGAGGCCGTGGTGGCGGTCGCGCGGGTCGGCGAGGCTGAGGCGCGGGACGACGATGCACCGGCCGCCGAGGGCCGCGACCGCGTTGACGATCTGCCCCATCTCCAGGGCGCTCGTACCGAAGGTGGTGCCCGTGCCGACGATCCCCGGCCCGGGCGCCGTGACGATGGCGCCGCCCCCTGCCAGCGTGGCTGCGAGCAGCAGCCCGTCGTACAGGCCGACCGCCTCGATGTCGCCGCGGAACGCGTGGCCGCTCGTGACCGTGCCGCTCAGCAGCCCCTTCTCGCGCAGCGCCGCGACGGTGTCGCTGAAGGCCATCGGCAGCGCCGCCGAGTCGGTCATCAGATAGGCGAGCGGCGCCCCGCGGGACGTCTCGCGGAAGGCAACCGCCGCGGCCGGCAGCAGGCTGTGGAGCGGCAGCACGATGACCGGCAGCCCGCGCAGCGAGGCCTCCGCACTCAGCGTTTCCCTCAACTCCTCCCTCTCGCCAGCGGCCTCCACGCGCACCTGCAGCGGCGTGTAACGCAGCTTCATCACGTGGCCGGGACCGGCTGAGGCGCGCTCCGGTCGCGTCAGGTTGGCGACGACGAAGTGGTATCCACCCGTGCCCAGGGCCAGCTCGACCGCGGTCGTGTTCAGGAGGACCTCGTCACCCTCGACGCAAGCTCCCGTCAGCTCGGGGAAGCACACCGCGCGCTGCAGGCCACCGTCCAGGGCAACCTCCAGGAACTGAGCGCCCGGTCGCTCCTTGACGACCCGGCTCACGCTGCCTCGCCGTAGGCTGACCATCCGGCGCGCCTCCCTCGCTGGTTGCTCCCTGTTTGCGCATCCTGCCCGGCGAATCCTCCGAACCCGTGGAGGTCGATCCTGCCCCTCGCGGAAAGGGCGGTCGCGCCGGCGGCGCCACGCCGGCGTCCGGGAGGGTTCGCCTTGGCGGAGTTACGGTTCTTCGACTGCAACACGCGGATCGGTCGCTGCTCGACACCGCGCCCCGAGCACTTCCTAGACGCCGCGGGCCTGCTGGCGGAGATGGACTGCGCGGGCATCGAGCGCGCGCTCGTGCATCACGCCTGGTCCGTGGAGTGGGACCCCCACGAGGGCAACCAGGCCCTGCTGCGGGACATCGCCGACGAAGAGCGCCTTCATCCTTGCTTCGCCGCACTGCCGTCGGCGACTCGCGAGCTGCCGTCGCCGAGGGACTTCGCCCGCCAGGTCCGCCAGGCCCACGGCGCCGTCCGACTCTTCCCGACGCAGCACTCCTATACTCTGGATGACGTGTCCGTCGGGCATTTTCTCGACGCCCTGAGCTTCGAGCGCGTGCCCGTGCTGATCGACATTGGGCAGACGAACTGGCGCGACATCAGCCAGGTCCTCGCGCGCCATCCCGCACTCAACCTGATCGTCCTCAACACGTACTACCGGGTCGATCGCAACCTCTATCCGCTATGGGATCGGTTCGGCAACCTGCACCTGGACTGCGGCTCCTACGGCGTGCATCGGGGGATCGAAGCCGTCTGCCAGCGCTTCGGCGCCGAGCGTCTCCTGTTCGGCACCGATCTCCCCATCCACGAGGTCGGCGGGCCGATGGCGCTGGTCACCTATGCGGCGATCTCCGACGACGACAAGCAGCTCATAGCCGGCGGCAACCTCCGCCGAGTGCTGGGAGTGAGTGACTGAGATGACCGACACGTTCGTGGACGCATGTCGGCTGGGGCAGGCGCTCGCCGGTGAACTCGTGATCGACGCCCACGCGCACATGGGCCCCTGGCACAACTTCCACATCCCCCACAACTCCGCGCGCGGCATGGTGGAGCGGCTGGATCAACTCGGGATCGACGCGTGCGTCTCGAGCCCTCACGTCGCGATCGGCCCCTGCTACCGCGAGGGCAACCGGCAGGTGATGGCCGCGGCGGACGAGTACCCGGAGCGGATCATCCCCTACGTGACGATCAATCCGAACTACCCCGAGGCCGAGACCCGCGAGGAGATCGAGCACTGGCATTCGTTTGCGCGCATCAAGGCCTTCAAGATTCACCCCGCCTGTCACAGCTACAAGGTGGACGGCCCCGGCTACGGCCTGATGTTCGAGTACGCCCGCGAGCACTCCGTGCCGGTCCTCTCGCACTCCTGGGCGGGCGACTCCCAGGCGGGCGCTACGCTGCTGTCGCGGATGGCGGGTGAGATGCCGAACGTGACCTTCATCGTCGGTCACGCGGCGAGTTCGTGGAGCATGATCGACGAGGCCTGCGGCGAGGCTCAGGGCAAGGACAACGTCGTTCTCGACCTCACGGGGTCACAACTGCTCTACATGGCGCTGGAGAAGATGGTGGAGCGCGTCGGCGCGGCGAAGATCCTCTTCGGCAGCGACATCCCTTTCATCGACCCCGCCCCGGGCCTCGGCCGCATCCTCATGGCCCGCCTCTCCGACGACGACAAGCGCCAGATCCTCGGCCTCACCACGAAGCGCGTGTTTGGGCTGTAGGGGTCCAGCCGGCTACTCGGAGAACGGCTCGAACTCCGGCTCCTCCGTCCAGGACGCCGGCGGGGGAGCGTACGTGTTGTGTTTGCTGAGCTCGATGCGCGCCGCCTCGTAGTCGGGGCGCAGGCGGAGGCACTCGTCCAGCGCGGCCCGGGCCTCTTCCCATCGCCCAAGCTTGCGCAGGATGATGGCGAGGTTGAGGTGAGCCGCGGGGTCGCCGGGGGTCAGCTCCGCGCAGGCGCGAGCTGGCTCCTCCGCGTTGGCGAAGTCACCCACGCCGAAGTAAGCGGCCGCCAGGTAGCGCCAGGCCTGGGGGTTGCCGGGCTCCTCCTGGACCGCTACGGTCAGCTCGACCTGCGCCCGATCGTACCGGGCCGCGCGGATCAGGTCCAGCCCTCGCTCGAACGCGCTCACCGTACCACTCCTGCCGGTGGACAGCGGTGTCGCCGACGTGCTCGGCGCTATTCCTCGCCCCTCCGGCCGACTCCTCTCTCCCTTCGGAGCCGGACACAGGCTTCTTGCCAATGCCTGGCGAACCGCTCCCTGCAACCGGAGGCCTCCCGACCCATGCACGTCGAGATCGCCCGCCACCCGCTGGATCGCGTACCCCTCTCGCTCATCATCGACGACTCCACCGTGCTCGTGAACCTCAACTACTTCTTCCTACGCGACCGGAACCTCGCCGATGGTCAGGCGCGCCGCTGGGAGGACGTGCCGGTCGTCCACCCCGAGTCGTTCACCCGCGAGTTCGCCGAGTTCTGCCTGGCGCACGGCGTCCGCGGCAAGTTCAGCGTGGTGCCGTGCCCGGCGGCACTCGGCCGCCTCGACGAGGGCCTTCCGCTGTTCAGCCCGGCTCAACAGGACAGCTGGCTCCGCATGTGCCGCGAGCTGATCGTCCCCGCTTTCGACATCACCCCGGAGATGCTGACCCACACCTTCGTCCTCGACCTGCAGACCTTCCGCCCGGTCGAGCCGCCGATCTGGGAGCAGTACGAGTGGGAGACGCTCCCCATCGACCAGGAGGAACTCGTCTTCGAGTACATCGCAACCGCCTGCCGCATCCTCGCGAACTGCGGCCTCCCGCCCGAGGGGGTCACCTCCCCCGGCGGCTTCGGCGGCCGCACCCTCGACTTCTACGCCCGCGTCGCCGGCGACGCCGTCCGCTCCGTCACCGGCAATCCCACACCTTACTTCTTCAAGCGCGTCAGCAACGAGGGGACGGTGGAGACCCCCGTCTGGTATGCCGACCGTGATGCCGGCACCGCCGTCGGCGAGATCATCGCCTCCACCGGCGACTGGACCGGCTCCTGGACCGGCTACGGCGAGGCCGACGCGGACCGCTACCTCACCGCCGACCTCCAGGGCGGCCGCCTCCCGGAGCTGATCGACGCCGGCGAGCCGGTCATCTTCTGCAGCCACTGGCAGGGCTTCTACGGGATGCACAACGAGGACCGCCGCGGCTTCCGCGTCCTGCAAGTAGTCGTGCAGCGCCTGCAGGAACTCGACCCCTCCGGCGAGCGCACCCGTTGGATGAAGTGCAGCGAGATCACCAACTACGCCTGCGCGCGCGAAATGGCAGAGGTCTTGGTCGAGGGCAACACGATCACCCTCGACCTCCCGGTGCTCGTGCCCGACCTCACGCTCCGCATCACGGGCGCACCGGTCGTCTCCGTTGCCGTCCAGGGCCGCCCCTTGCGCCGCGCAACGTGCCGCCGCGACTTCTCGACCGACACCTTCCTCACCGAACCCGATGGCGCTCTCCTCGCCTTCAGCCCCGCCGAGCGCCGCGTAACGGTGACACTGCAGACCGCCAGCCGTTAGGGACTGTCCAAGTCCTGACCCCGCCTCGCGGGATCAGGACGCATGGACTGTCCACTGTTGCCGTGCCGTCCATCCTCCGCCAAGGAGCCCCCCTTGCCCTCTCCCGCCCTCGCTACCATCCTCCCTCTCCTCTCCGCTCCCTACGCGGCCCCTCAGCCTTCCGACCCTCCCGGCCGCCGCATCGACCTCACCGTCGGCCGCCTCTTTGTACCGGAGACCTACCGCCCCGACCCCGCGGGCATTCACCTCGTCGTTCATCTCCACGGCGCCCACTGGGCAGCGGAGCAAGCCCTCGTCGAGTCCGGCTGGAACGCGGTGATGGTGCCGGTCGTGCTCAACGGCCTCTCGGCAGTCCACACCGAGCAGTTCCGCGATCCTGCGGTCTTCCGCTCGATCCTGACGGAGACCCGCGCCCACGCGGAATACGGGGACATGACCCGATTCGGCCGTATCGAATCGGGATCGTGTCCCCGTATTCCCACCCGCGTGACCGTCAGCTCGTTCAGTGCCGGTTTCGGCGGCGTCCGCGAGCTGCTGAAGCACGACGACCTCTACGAGCGCATCGACGCCCTCGTGATGGCCGATTCGATCCACGCGGGCTTCGTGGGCGATCCCACACTGCGGCAGGTCGATCCCGTCGCCATGCAGGGCTTCCTGCGCTTCGCCCGCGACGCCGCCGCCGGGAAGAAGATCATGGTGATCTCCCACTCCGAGATCCACCCTGACACCTACGCCTCCACCACCGAGACCGCCGACTACCTCCTGTCTCAACTCGGCGCCACACGCGAGACCTGCTCGGACGAGTGGGCCCCCGGCCTCACCTGCATCTCGCGCTTCGAGCGCGCCGGCTTCCACCTCTTCGGCTTCACCGGCACTACCGGCCCCGACCACATGCAGCACCTCCACCACCTCGCCCTCCTGCTGCAGCGCGCCGAGGCCCGCTGAATGGCGCTGCCGGGCAGGAGCCTACGCCTCACGGGGCGAAGCTAACCGCAGCTCGTGGGTCGGGCTTCCAACCCGACACCGCCATGCCCACGGTGGAGTCAGATGGCCAAGACCGACCGAACGATAGACCGGAACCTGTGGGAGCGCGCCTACGAACGCGTCTGCCGTTTGCCCCTCGACCGGCAGGAGGAGATCGTGGACTACATCGACTTCGTGGTGGAGCGCGAGGAAGCGGAGGAGTGGGAGCTGTCGGAGGACGACTACGAAGCGATTGCGCGCCATCGAGAGGGCGACCTCTGTGACACCGTTCCCTTCGATAGTGTGAAGGACGCCATACTCCGGGGGCGTCCTGATGAGATATGAGCTGCGAACCTCCCGGACGGCTGCGAAGCAGCTCGCATCGCTGCCAACCGCCGTGCGGGCCCGCATCGTCGGTCGCATTGAGCGCCTTCGGGAGTGGCCGGAGCATGGTCAGGACGTGAAGGCACTCAAGGGCCGGTTGGCTGGCTCCTACCGGCTCCGCTGCGGAGACTACCGTGTGCTCTTCGAGGTGCTCCACGACCCCAAGGTCATCGTGGTCGAGCAGATCGGCCCTCGCGAATCCATCTACGGCTGACCGGCCCCACCGCGCGGCGCTCCCGGCAACGGCGCTCTTGGCAACGACGATGACAGACCGAGGTGACTGCTGTGTCCTGGCTCTTAGCCTTGATGGCGGTGACGGTGGTGGCGCAGACGGTTGAGCGGCAGGAGACGTCGCTCAACGGGACGTGGGAGTATGTGAGGGTGGCGGACCTGGAGGCGGCGCCGCCCGTGGAGGGGTGGAAGGCGTTCGAGGTGCCGGGACAGCTGCGCGGGTACAACTACGAGCGCGCGTGGTTCCGGCGCACGTTCGCGTGCGACGCGCCGCGGGATCGGCGGGTGAAGCTCCACTTCGGCGGGGTGAAGTGGAACAGCCGGGTCGTCGTCAACGGCAAGCCCGTCGGTGGCAACTTCGGCGGTTTCGAGCCCTTCGACGTGGACATCACGGACGCGGTTCTGCCCGGCGTCAACAACGAGCTACTGGTGGGGGTGTGCGACTGGACCGGCATCTTCCTGGACCGCTCGACCGACCTGAGCGAGATCAGGGGCGCGTGGTCGCGGGAAGTGCCGCGCGATCAGGCGCTGTCGCCCGTCGGCGGGCTGACGGAGAACTACGGTATCTGGGATGACGTGAGGCTCGTGGCCCACGTGGCGGTCTTCGTCAGCGACCTGTTCATCAGGAGCAGCGTCGAGAAGAAGCGGCTGACGGTGGATGTGACGGTCACGAACGAGAGTCAGGCGGCGGCGGAGACGACGGTGTCGGTCGAGGTCGAGAGGAGCGAGGCGGCCGATGAGCTGCCGAGGTTCGAGGCGCAGACGGTGAGCGTCCCGGCGGGGCAGAGCAGGACGGTCACGCTCGAAGCCGACTGGACCAAGCCGCACCTGTGGAGCCACCTGGACCCGCACCTGTACTTCCTGAAGACGACGCTCTCGACGGGAGGTGTGCGGCGGACGCGGTTTGGGTTCCGGGAGTTCCAGGTGCGCGGGCCGAGCTTCTACCTGAACGGGAAGAAGACCAACCTGCTGGCGACCTCGTGGTGGCCGACGGCGGACCCGATGACGCCGGAGGCGATTCGCGAGGAGATGAAGTGGATGAAGTACGGGCGGTGCGTGGCCTTCCGCACGCATACGCAGCCGTGGTGCGAGCGGTGGTATGAGATCGCGGATGAGGTCGGGGTCCTGATGATTCCGGAGGGGCCGGTCTGGAACGACGACTCGCTGTACCGGCTGGATGACCAGCGCTTCTGGGACAACTACGCGCTGGCCCTCACCAGGATGGTGGCGCGGGACAAGAACAAGCCGTCGGTGGTCATGTGGTCGCTGGAGAACGAGTTCTACGGAGGGCGGTTGGCCAAGAACACGCCCTACGAGGAGAAGCTCGCCGAGATGGGCCGGGTCGTGAAGCAGGCCGATCCCACGCGGCCGATCCTCTACGAGTCGGACGGCGATCCGGGCGGCGTGGCCGATGCGATCGGCATCCACTATCCGCACGAGTACCCGACGTACGTGCAGTGGCCGAATGAGACGGACTGGCTGGACAAGCCGATCCCGCTGGACTGGGCCTTCACCGACACCCCGGGGCAGTTCTTCTGGCAGAAGAACAAGCCGCTGTACATCGGCGAGTTCCTGTGGATTCCGTCATCCGATCCGTCGTGGGAGACCGTCTGGTTCGGCGATGAGAGCTATCGCGACTACGCCAAGTACCACGTACTCGGCAAGGCGGAGAGCTGGCGGCAGCAGATCATCGGCTACCGGCGGCATGAGGTAGGGGGCATCTCGCCGTGGACGATGATTGAGGGCGGGCCGCTGAGTGAGGAGAACCCGCTGGTTCAGGCCCACCGGTATGCGTATCAGGAGACCGCTGCGTTCCCCCGCGAGTATGACAGCCGGTTCTTCGCGGGAGAGACCGTGACACGCACGCTGGATGTGTTCAACGACTCGTTCGCGGACCGGAACCTGACAGTCGAGTGGAGCGCACGCCTGGGTGGGAAGGACGTCGCGGGCGGTCGGCGGGGCCTGGCGATGCCTTCGGGCGCGCATGAGGTTGTGGCGGCGGAACTGAAGATGCCGGCCGTGCAGGCGCGGGCGGAGGGGGAGTACACCGTGCGGGTGCGGGAAGGGGACAAGGTGCTGTTCGAGGATGCGCACGCGATCAGCATCTTCCCGCGCGCGGAACCGCCGAAGGTAGACGCCACGGTCGGGCTGTACGATCCGCAGGACACGACGGGGAAGCTGCTGCCGGGCGCAGCGAAGGTGAGCGACCTCGCGCAGATTCCCGGGAACCTGCAAGTGCTCGTGATCGGGGCGGGCGCTCTGAAGGCCGAGACGCAGCAGCGGCCGCTGATCGGCGGGGCGGCGGCGACCAATGCGTTGGCGGAGTGGGTCGCGGCAGGGGGGCGAGCGGTCGTCCTGGAGCAGACAGGCTGGCCGGGAGGGCTGGTCCCGGTGCAACTCAGCTCGCACGCGTCTACGCTGACCTTCCCGCAGGCGCCCGACCACCCGCTGTTGGGAGACGTCCGCGCGGAGGACCTGAAGTACTGGCGGGGCGACCACACCGTGACCGCCGCCGAGCCCGTGCGGCCGATGGAAGGTGCGTGTCTGCCGGTCGTGGTGTCGGGCTCCGCACTCGGCATCAACCAGGCGCCGCTGGCGGTCCTGCCCCGGGGCGACGGGGCGTTCATCGTCTGCCAGATGAAGGTGGTCGCGAAGGTGGACCGCGAGCCGATCGCGGGAGTGCTGCTGCGCAACCTGCTGGACTACGCCGCGGCGTACCGCGCGCCCGCCGGGAGGACGGCCTTGTGGTGCGACCTGCCGGCGACGCGGAAGAAGCTGGGTGAACTCAATGTGCAGGTCGAGGACGTAACGGGGAAGCTGGCCGAGACGGATCTGAGTCAATACGGCCTGCTGCTGTGCGCGTCGGCGTCGGCGGACCCGATCGTGGCGGTCCTGGACCGGCTCGTGCCATGGGTGGAGCGCGGAGGCAACGTGCTGCTGCACGGACTGGCGCCGGAGGAGTACGCGAAGCTGGCGGAGACGCTCGATCCCGCGCTGACGCTGGCGCCATATCGGGGACACGCGCTGCGCGCGACGGGCAGCGGTGCGCTGCTCAGCTCCTTCACCAATGAGGACCTCTACTGGCTGGGCGAGCACACGGGGATCTCGTGGTCCACGACGCCGCTGGCGCAGACGACCGCGACGGCGGCCTTCGAACGGGCGCTGAAGCCGGAGGCGGCGCGCGAATACCCCGCGATCGACATGGCCCTGACGGGAGGCATCGTGGGGAAGACCCAGGGCGGCGACGGCGTCTACTTCGCGACCGTCGGCGCGGGTAAGCTGCCGGTCGGGTTCCCTGAGAGCCGGGAGTACGTCATCGGCGTCGTGGCCCGGGGGACGCCGGTGGATGACGTCTACCCGATTGGCGAGGTGAGGGTCGGCGGGCAGTCGCTCGGGACCATCTCGGTGCGCAGCAACGAGTGGCAAACGTACACGACCTTCGGGCACGTCGGGGCCGGGACGCACGAGGTGGAGGTGGCCTTCACCAACGATGCGAGCAAGCCGCCGAACCAGGACCGGAACATGTATGTGAAGAGCGTACTGGTTGCGCCCGCCGAAGCAACGAACCGCAGCGAGTTCCTGACGCGACCGGCGGCGCTGGTCCGCTTCCCCAAGGGGCAGGGGTCCTTTGTGATCGACAACATCACGTGGGACACCGAGGAGGCGAACGGGGCGAAGGCGACGCGCTTCATCTGTGGGCTGCTGACCGGCCTGGGCGCGCGGTTCAGCTCGCAGATCGGCGTGGTCGTGGAGGCCGAGAACATGGAGCCGCAGCCCGGGATGCGGTACTTCTCGAAGGGCGGAGGTCGGGTCATCATCGCGACCGCCGGCTACATCGAGACCGACGTCGAGGTCGCGCGGGCGGGTCGCTACCGCGTGGAACTCGTTGCGGGCGGCTCGTCAGCCGCCGGCGTGTACCCGATCGTCGATGTGGCGATGGACGGGCGGATGCTGGGGCAGGTCGCACTGACCACGGGGAGTCTGAAGCCCTACCTGCTCGAGGCCGACCTTGCACAAGGCGTGCAGAAGCTACGAGTGACCTTCACGAACGACAGCAACGTCGGCGGCGAGGATCGGAATCTGTATGTGGGGAGGGTGGTGTTCTACGGGCCGGAGTGAGGAGGGGGACGGCGAACAAGGGACAGTCCTCATCCCGCTAACGCGGGATGGGACAGTCCCTAGTAATGCGGGACGGCACGGTCCCTGCTGCGGGTTGGGACTGTCCCGCGTCTCGCTTGCGAGACGCGAGGACTGTCCCTTGTCTAGACGTTCCCCCGCTGAGCGACGGCCTGTGTCGCGTGTGCCGAGCACAGGATGCCTCTCGCCGTCGCGAACCTGACCCTCTCGACCGCGACGGGGTCGCCTTCGTCCTCCAGGAACGAGCCCCAGTCGTCGACCCAGCGGAGCAGAGGTAGATCCGGCGAGAGCACGGCATCGGCACGGAGCCCGCAGTGTGCCTGGGCGCTGCTCCACGCGTAGGCCCTCGCATCAGCGACAAGGCGGGCTCGCACCGGATTGCGCTCCACGTACCGGACCGCCTCCCGCAGGTGGTCCTCACCCAGCGCGCACGAGAAGTACCGGCCGTGCCAGAGGTGGCCCTCCCATCCGTGCTCGGCGTTCATCGCCACCACATGCTTCGTCTGGACATCACGCAGCATGCGCGCGAGGGAGGTCGGCTCATCAGGGACCACGATCAGGTGGATGTGGTTGTCCATGAGGCAGTAGGCTCAGACGCGGACGTCATGTTGGCGGGCGCCTTGCGCGAGCCAAGTAAGATAGCGCTGGCGCTCGCGGTCGGTGGTGAAGACGTCGCGGCCACGGTTGCCGCGGTGCGTGACGTGATGGGGGTGGCCCGGTAGGATCAGCCGCCCAGCCCGTGCCACGACAACCACTCCCTTCGGTGCCCCGGGATCGTGTGAGAGGGCGCAACGGCGACGGCGGACAAGGGACAGTCCTCATCCCGCTGGCGCGGGATAGGACAGTCCCTGGCTCAGAACCGGAGTTTGGGGGCTTGGGTGATGACCTCATGGCCGCGGTTGGTGATGAGGACGATGTCTTCGAGGCGGACGCCGCCCCAGCCGTTGAGGTAGATTCCGGGCTCGACCGTGACCAACATGCCGGGTTGGAGCGTGTCCTCGCTGGTGTGGCCGAGGCCCGGGCCCTCGTGGATCTCCAGGCCGACGCCGTGGCCCAGGCCGTGGGAGAAGTTCTCGCCGTAGCCCGCTTCCTTGATGAAGTCGCGAGCGACCGCGTCCACCTCCTTGCAGACGGCGCCGGGTCGGCAGGCGTCGATGGCCCGGAGTTGAGCCTCGCGGACGGTGTTGTAGATCTCCCGCTGCTTCCTCGTCGGCTCACGTAGGAAGACAGTGCGCGTCAGGTCGGCATGGTAGCCCTGTACGGTTCCGCCGAAGTCGAGCTTCACGTTGTCCGACAGCCGAAGCTTGCGGTCGGTGGGCTCGGCGTGAGGGTCGGCGGAGTTAGGGCCCCCCGCAGCAATGACGGGAAAGGCCGGGCCCTCGGCGCCGGCGACGCGCAACTGGCGCTCGATCTCCAGAGCGATCTGAACCTCCGTCATCCCCGGTTTGAGGCCCTTCACGACCTTGCGGAAGGCCTTGTCGGTCGCGGCGATGGCTTGGCGGAGGAGCTTGACCTCGCTCGCGTCCTTGATCATGCGCGGGACGCGCAGGACACCCTTCAGGGGCACAAGCGCAATGCCGCGCAGGCCCTTCTTCAGGTCGTCACGGGCGCTGACGGTGAGGTGATCGGCCTCGAAGCCGACGCGCTTGGCGCGGCCGTCCTTCACGCGCTCCACCGCCGCGTCGCGCATGGACCCGCTGCGGCAAATGCGCTCGATGCGGGGGGCTTCGCGCTCGGCGCGGAGGGTGTAGCGGCCATCGGTGATGATGCTCGCGCGGGCGTCGATGATCGCCCAGCCCTCACCGGAGAAGCCGGTGAGGTAGCGGACACTGGGCGGTGAGGAGAGGATGAGAGCGTCGATCTTCAGTTCGTCGAAACGGTCGCGCAGCCTGGCCAGGCGCCCGGTGGTTCTCAAGTGGCGCTCCTCTCGAGCAGTGCCTTGGCGGCGCGCAACGCCAGGAGATAGCTGCGAGCGCCGAAACCGGAGATCTGGCCCACGCACGCGCGGGCGGTGACGGACTTGGCGCGGAACTCCTCGCGCGCGTGGATGTTGCTGAGGTGCACCTCGATGGCGGGCAGGCGCACGGCCTCGAGCGCGTCGAAGATCACCACACTCGTGTGCGTGTAGCCGGCTGGGTTGATGATGATCGCCTGCGCCCAGTTGAGGGCCTCGTGGATCGCGTCGATGATCTCGCCCTCGCGGTTGGACTGGACGATCTTCACCTCGAGGCCAAGCTCGGCGGCCTCCTTCTCGATGAGACCGTTGATCGTGTCCAGGTCCTGGTCCCCATAGATGCTAGGTTCCCTCATGCCGAGGAGGTTGAGGTTCGGGCCGTGGATCACCAGTACTCGCATCACGGTGCATTCCCCCAGTAGGAACGGCAGTGCGAAGTGCGAAGTGATGAGTGCGAAGTGATACGACAACGGCGACGGCACAGCCCCCGGCAGGACGCCCTCGCTCCCCAGCGAACGTCAAAGGCGGGAGGCGGCGGCGGACGGCTCGTTCAGCGTGGCCATCTCCGCGTCGGACCATCCGTAGGGGCCGGTGCGGAGAGAGGCGAGCCGGCCACTCCTCAGGGCGCTGCCCATCTGGGCGGCGGACTCCCGGAAGAGGTTCTCGGCGGCCTCGGGACGGCCCTGCGCCCGCAAGTGCAGCGCCGCGACGTAGTCCGCCCAGCCCCGGATCGCCGCGAGGCTCGCGAGCCCATCTGGTTCGCGCGTCCCCGGCGGAATCGGTTGTTCCTCCGCCCGCGACTGCAGACCTGCGTCCACGAGTAGAAGGGCGGCGCGCAGCAGCGGGCCGGGGTCAGTGAACTCCCAGTGGCGCCTCGCAGTCTCCTCCGCCAGTTCGGCGAGGGCAGCCTGGCGGTGGTCCCATTCGCCGGACTGACGCCAGACGCCTTCCATGCGCCGGTTGGCCGCCGCGACCTCACGGAGGTAGCGGGCCGCCTTCACGTAGAGAGGCTGGGCCTCGGCGGCCGGGAGGCTGTCGCCGATCCCGAGCCAGGCCCAGGCGAAGTTCGGGTCGAGATCGTCAGTGACGGCGCGATAGCGGAAGAGGGGAGACTCGGACAGGGCATCCAGCCGCTTCCACACGCTGAGAGCCTGGGGCGCGCGGCCGGTCTTCTCCAGCAGGCGGCCCTCGGCGACGAGGGCCTCGGTCCACGCCGGCGCGCGACGCTGGGCTTCGCGGTACTCGAAGAGGGCGCTGTCGGCGTCGTGCTGCGCCTCGTAGATGAGGCCGAGGTTGTAGGGCGCCCCGGGATAGGTGGGGCGAAGGCGCGCCACCTGGTGCCACTCCTCGATGGCGCGGCCATAGAGCTCGGGGCGGCCGGAGCGGGCGGCGTCCTGCGCCATGAGCGCGAGCCGGCGGTGGTAGACCTCGTTGAGTGGATCGAAGCGCGAGGCGGCCTCGAAGTCCTGGACGGCGGCGAGGCTTCCCGCCTGCAGGAAGAGCGCGGCGGGCAGCGCGAGAAGGACGGTGGCTACCACTGCGGCGGCGAGGGCGGACCATGGGATGCGGCGCGCCTCGGTGGGCTTGGGCGCAGCCCTCTTGCGCTTGCCGCGAGCGGGAAGCTCGGGAAGTGGCTCGGGATCCTGGGGTTGCGCGGCGGCTGCGGCGGCGAGGCCGGCGAGTGCCCAGAAGGCGAGGCCGGTCGCCGTGACATGCCAGGCGTAGTCCACTGCGTTGTGCAGCAGGAAGCCGACCATTCCGGCGGCGCAGGCGACGGCGACGGTGCGGCGCTCACCGGAGAGGGCGCGGGTCGCGCGCGCCGCCGACGCCAACAGCGTCCCGACGGCCGCCAGCAGCGCAGCCAGGCCCACGAAGCCCGTCTCGGCGGCTGTCTGCAGGTACGTCTCGTGAGCCAGGCTCGTGTGCCCCGCGATCGCGAAACGCGGCAACGCGACGTTGAACGTGCCGGGGCCAAAGCCCAGGAGGGGGCGCGCCAAGGCCATGTCCCAGGTGGCCAGCCACGTGTAGTAGCGGAACATCATGGAGTTGGACTGCGGCCCGAAGGCCTCGACCAGGCGAATGCGGATCGGGGGCAGCAGCAGGGCTGCTGCTCCGGCGAGCACCACGAGGCCGACGCCGATGAGCGCGCGCTTCGCGAGGCCGCCCTTCTCGGGGTCGGGGGCGAGGACGACTCCCACGACCAGCGCGCCCATCAGCGAGAGAGCGCCGCCCTTGGACCCGGTGACGAAGAAGCAGAGCCAGCAGAGCGCGAGCCCGAGGCCTGCGGCGAGCTTCAGGGCGGGCAGGCGCGCCAGGAGCACGAGGGCCACCCAGGCCGGGATGACCATCAGCAGCATCGCGGCGAGGAGGTTCGGGTTGTAGAAGGGGCCGAAAGCGCGCCAGCTCAGGTCGCCGCTGACGGCGGTCGCGAAGTACTCCTGCAGGCCAATCACGGCGCAGAGCGCGCCCCCGCAGGCGAAGGCGAGCACTCCGGCGAGGAACAACTGTCGTTCCTGGAGGAAGGTGCGGATCAGCGCGTAGAGCGCAAGGTAGTCGAGGAGGCGGATCAGCTCGATGACGGACCCGCGAGGGAAGACGGTGACGAACGAGGCCGCGACGTAGGCCAGCAGGAGAGCGAGCACCGCGGCATCGGCTCGCCGGAGGCGGACCCGGGGACGACCGGACAGCAGTGCTCCGACAACGGCGGCGCCGGCGATGAGGCAGAGCAGCAGGTGCGCCCACAGGTCGCGGGCCTCGATGAGCTTGCCGAGCGTCGCAGGCGCCAGGAAATGCCCGGCGACGAGCGCCCACGAGGAGGCGGCGGTCAGCTGACCGGCCAGGCGGGTCATCAGCCTCTACCCCGCACGAGCGACAGCACGCGGGCGCACAGGTCGCGAAGCCACCAGGAGGCGATCAGCAGTCCGGCGCGCAACGCGACGCCGAAGGTG
Source organism: Armatimonadota bacterium (assembly GCA_016869045.1). Lineage (GTDB taxonomy): Bacteria > Armatimonadota > Zipacnadia > Zipacnadales > VGFC01 > VGFC01. The sequence continues at coordinate 14,522 of VGFC01000008.1, read as the reverse complement.
ATGACCGCGAAGTCGAGCACGCTGTGCGCCATGTGCTTGCGGTACAGGCGCGCCATGCTGCGGTGGAAGTTGAGGATCGTGCGGACGGGAGCCTGGTTGGTGCTGGCGCCGATCTTGTGGACGACCGCAGGCTGGGGGGTGTAGAGGACCTGGCGTCCGGCCACGTGCGCCCGGTAGCAGTAGTCCACGTCCTCGCTCCCCCAGAAGAAGCCCTCATCCAGCGGCCCGATCGCCTCGTACAAGTCGCGGCGGATCAGCAGACACGCGCCCGAGGCCCAATCCACCTCACGCACCGCATCATGCCCCCATTCTGCCATGACGTACTCGGCGGCCCAACGGTTCCGCGGGAAGAGGCGGCCGAGCAATGTGTGGCGGAACAGCGCGGCGGCGGGGGTCGGGAAGCGACGGCATGACTGCTGGAGACTCCCGTCGGGGTTCAAGAGCTTGGGCGCGACGATCCCGGCCTCGGGATTCGCGTCCGCTACTCCCAGCAGCTCCGGCAGCGCGCCGGGCGGCAGGATCGTGTCGGGATTCAGCAGCAGCAGGTACTCGCCCGAGGCCTCCGCCATCGCCTGATTCGTCGCAGCCGCGAAACCACGGTTCGAGGGGTTGCGGATGACGTGGACCCGGGGAAAGCGGTCCTCCAGGACCTCGATCGTGTCGTCCGTCGAGGCGTTGTCAACGACGATGACCTCCGCCTGAAGGCCCGAGGCGGCGTCAACGAGGCTTGCGACGCACGCGAGGAGGTCGTCCCGCACATTCCACGAGACGATGCACAGGGTGATGCGGACCGGCCCGGCCGTCATGAGCCCTCATCGGTCTTGCCCGCGCGGGGGTCCTCGGCCTCGTCGATGAGCATGATGGGAATCCCATCACGGACGGGATAGCGCAGACCGCACTCGGCGCTGGTGCAGACGATCCGCTCCGCCTTCTCGTCATACTCGACGGGCTGCTTGCACTTCGGGCAGGCCAGGATTTCCAGCAGCTCTTTGTCAACCATGGGGCGTCACCCATTCCGTGGCTTCGTGCAACGGGCGCATTCTAACATTGCGGCGAGGGACGGTCAATGCGGCGAAACGTCGGGCCGGATGGCCTTCGGCCATGCGGCCCCTCCAACGGCCTAGTCCCCAGGACGGCGGATGGTTGCGAGGCGGTCCACCTTCACGCCCCTGAGCTTGCGGACGGCGCCGCCCGGCCAGGTGACTTCCAGCCGGACAGGGCCCGTGTGGTCGCCCAGGCCGAAGTGGAGGGTGAGGTCGTTCTGGTTCCCCTCTCCGGTGCCGGCCTCGACCTGACGCGTGAGCGTGTGGTCGGGCAGCAGGACCCGCACCTGCGCGCCGATGGCGGAGCGGTTGACCTTCTGGCCGTCGCCCTCCAGTCGGACCTTCAGCCAGTGCCCCGGCGTGCCCTCATTGACGAACAGCTTGCCGGCGGTCGCGAGGTCGAGGTCGCCGTCGTTGTCGAAGTCGGCCCAAGCGGCCTGGTAGGTAGGCGGCTGCTCGGCGAGGCCGGCCGCTGAGGTTGCGTCGGTGAACGTGAAGGCGCCGTCGTTGCGGAAGAGGACGGGGCAGTTCGGTCGGCCAAAGGACGCCGTGCCATACACCGTGGTGAAGTGGAGATCGAGGTCGCCGTCGTTATCGAAGTCGCCTGCGGCGGGGCTGGCGTAGGACTCCTGGTAGAAGACGCCGCAGGTGCCGCGGTCCTCGAAGACGTGACCCGCCGCCGCGCCGAGGTTGCGCAGGAAGCGGGACTTGGGTTGGTCGCCGCGGTCGTCCACGTGCGCGAAGTTGCCGGCGAACAGGTCGATCTCCCCGTCGTTGTCGAAGTCGCCCCACGCGGCGCCGATGGAGTGGCCCCCCTCGAAGCCTGAGGATGTGGCAACCGCATTGTACGCCGCGGCGACGTCCTCGAAGACCCCGGTGCCATCGTTCCGCCACAGGAGGTTGGGCTGGAGGCGGTAGTTTGAGACATACACGTCAAGGTCGCCGTCGCGGTCGAAGTCGCAGGCCGTGACGCCTCGCGCGCGGTAGCGAGTCTCGCTCCAGGCCAGCCGGAAGGCCCGGCCGCCCTCGTTCATCAGGATCATGTCGGGGAAGGTCGTCTGCGTGTCCCAGACCTCGTAGCCGCCGACGTACAAGTCCACGAAGCCGTCGTTGTTGAGGTCGCCCCAGCAGGCGCCCCGCGAGCTGCACTGCGGCAGCTCGGGCATTGGGATGGAGGTGAAGGCTGCGCCGTCATCGTTGTGGTAGACCCGCAGCTGCGACCAGGAGAACAGATCCACGAAGCCGTCGTTGTCGTAGTCCGCAGCGACGACGGTTCCCAGCCCCTCAGCGAGGCGGGTGAAGCCGTGGCCGCCGTCGTTCCGCCAGACGACGCCCCCCGCGCAGAGGTCAACCCAGCCGTCGTTGTTGAGGTCCGCCCAGCACGCCGCCTCGTTCGCCAACGTCAGGCCGAGTTCAGTCGTGCGATCGGTGAAGGTGGGCTCGGATCGCGAAGGGCTGGGTGAGATCAGAAGGAGGGTAGTCAGGCATAGGGGCGTGAGGCAGAGGGTGAGACGGACAAAGCGCATGTTCCCCTCCCAGAGAAGGCATCGGGTCTGAAGCCCCTCCCACCGAGAGGCTTAGCCGCTGGGCGGGGGACCGGAGGTGTCGGCGAGGGCCTCCTCGCCCTCGGCGCGCTCCTTGTCGCTGAGTTCGCGGAGCGAGGTGTCGCCGCCCTTGGCGATGGCGAGGGCCTGCCCCTGCTTCACGCCAAAGGGCTTGCTCCCGGCGTGCACCTCGACCCTGCCCTCGTAGACCAGCACGTTCGTGGCGCCGTCGGTGGCAACGTCGATGGCGAAGGCGGTGCCGCGCACGCCCGCCGTCGCGGTCGGCGTGCTGATCTCGAACTTCGACTCGGCCGAGAGCAGCTTGACGACGTGGACCCACACGCGGCCGGCGGAGAGCGTGAACTGGGAGAGGCTCGACTCGCGGCGCTTGTCGAAGCGGCACTTGTCGATCGTCAGGGTGGTATTAGGCGCCACGCGGATGCTCGTGCCGTCAGACCAGCGGAGCGTCGCCCGGCCATCCGCGCCCGTGCGTAGCACGGCGCCCGAACGGACATTCCGGTCACTCGTGACGGGCTTGAAGGCCTCGGCGCCCAGCGGCTGGAGCTCGACCGAGCCGCGCACGTTGCTGATCCGGGCGATCCGTTGCACGATGGTGATGGAATTGGTGAGCAGGATGGCCGAGAAGACGATGAGCACGAACACGATGATGAAAAGGACCGCAGCTCGTCGCACTGGTTCCCGCCTCCCGTGCGCCGGCGTCTGGCAGCCGACACAATGATACACGAGCCCGCCACCGGGCTCGGTCCATCCCCTGTTCTACCCGACCGGGGCGGAGGCCAAACGCGTGCTCCGCTTTCCTCTAACGCAGGTTCGTGGTACACTGTTCGCATCGGGCGACAAGAGGGAGTTGACGGAGCGGGCATGTTCCGGTTCCTGTTCGCGACGCGATACCGGCGGTGGAGCCTGCTGATCGCGTTCTCGATCACCACGAGCGTCATCCTGGCCAACTTGACATGGGGGCAGGGGGTCACGCCGTGGAAGGCCTTGTTCGACCTGCTGGAGATGAAGACGATCGACTGGCGCTATCAGCTCCGGGCGACGCGGAAGCCGCCCCCCGATCTGATGATCGCGGCAGTGGACGACGACAGTCTCCAGCAGATCGGCCGGTGGCCGTGGCCGCGGGAGAAGCTGGCGGAGCTGGCCGAGGCCCTGCACGAGGGTGGCGCCCGGGCGATCGTCTTCGACATGTTCCTGGCCGAGCCGCAGGGGAGCGCGCCGGAGGACATCAGCTCCGACAGGAAGCTCGCGGCGACGATGCGGCGGCTGGGTTGCGTGTACCACGGGTGGATCGGCCGCGCCGATTCCGGAGAACGGGTGCAGAAGGACCGGATGGCGGCATTCCGGAAGCACGCCTGGCCGGTGCGCGTCGAGCCGGGCACGGAGGGGTCGCTCGTCACCTATGAGGGCGTTACGCCGCCCCTGGCCGAGTTCACCGACAGCGCCCAGGGCGTGGGATTCGGCAATGTGGTGGACTGCGGCGACGGCGTGTTCCGGTGGTACATCCTCGCCGCGCGGTTCGAGGACGCCATCTATCCCTCGCTGGCGCTGACCGTAGCGGCGGGTGACCTCGGCGTGGCGCCGGAGGAGATCGCGCTGGACCCGGGGCGCTCCATCACACTGGGCGACCAGGGGGCGATCCCGCTGATGGGTCAGGGCACGGTCTTCCTGGATTTCTACGGTCCATCGGGCACGATCCCACGCAAGTCTGTGGCCGACATTCTCAACCGCCGTCGGGCCGAGAACGAGGTGCGGGGGAAAATCGTGGTGGTCGGGCAGACGGCCGAAGGGAGCCAGACGGATGTGCGGGCCTCGCCGTTCGGCCCCAACTACTATGGGGTAGAGCTGCAGGCGACCGCGATCGCGAACCTCCTGGAGCAGCGCGCCCTGCGAGTCTCCGCGCCGCTGATCGATCTCGTGATCACCGGGGCCTTCGGGCTGGTGTTGGGGCTGATCCTGGCCCTGACGCGGCCGGCCTATGGCGCGGTGGTCAGCCTGCTCGCGTTCCTGGGGTACAACTCGGTGTGTACGGTCACGTTCACGCGCGCGGCGTACCTGCTGCCGATGGCCGCGCCCAACATCGCGATCGTGGCCTGCCTGTTCGGTATCCTGCTATATCGACTCGCGACGGAGGAACGCCAGCGGAACCGAATCACCCACACCTTCGGGCTGTTCGTGCCGCCGCAAGTGGTCGAGGAGCTGACGGGCGAGGAGGGCAAGGTCGAAGGGTTCGAGGCGGAACGGCGGGAGATCACCGTCCTGTTCGCGGACATCCGAGACTTCACGGCGTACGCCGAGCGTAGGCAGCCGGAGGATGTCGTGGCGCTGCTGAACCGCTACTTCTCGCTGATGCACGAGGTGGTGTGGCAGTTCGGGGGGACGCTCGACAAGTACATGGGCGACGGGATGTTGGCGTTCTTCGGGGCGCCCACGTTGCAGCCCGACCACGCCGAGCGAGCCGTGTTGGCGGCCATCGAGATGCAGCGACAGATCGCCGAACGCGCGGATGAGTGGCGGCAGTACGGGATGGAGCGGCTGCGGGTGGGAATGGGGCTCGACACGGGGGAAGTGCTCGTGGGTTTCGCGGGCTCGCAGGGGCGGATGCAGTATACGTGCATGGGGACCGTGGTGAACCTGGCCTCCCGGCTGGAGGAGGAGAACCGGCTGTTGGACACGGATATACTCATCTCGTCGGCCTTGCACGAGAAAGTCGGGCATCTGCTGAAGGCGCAGCCGATGGGAGCGCTGGCGATCCGAGGTCTGTCGGCGCCGGTGAAGGCTTATGCCGTCCTGGGCAAGCGCGAGCCGGAACCCGGGACCGAGATCGACAGAAGGCGGGGCGACGAGGCCTGAGGCTCTCGCAGCGTACGTCGAGGCCGGGCGGCAGGGCGGGAGCGTGTGAGCCGACGGTTGTTGGGGAAGAACAGGTTCGAACGCGTTCGACCACCCAAGGCTGGAGTCACCGAGCGTGGAGTTCCAACTGCGCGACAAGATCGACGACCAGTTCAAGGTCGTCGAGAAGCACCGAGGCGGCATGAGCCTGCTGTATGTGGTGCTGGACGACTTCAGCCAGAAGCGCTTCGCCGTAAAGACGCTCAAGGAGGAGGGGCTCGAAGACCGGCAGATGATCAACCGGTTCGCGACCGAGGCGCGGACCTGGATGAACATCCCGAATCACCCGAACGTGGTGCAAGCGATCATCTGTCGCGAGATCCACGGGCAGCCCTTCCTGTTCCTGGAGTATGTCGAGGGCACCGACCTCCAGACCCTCCTCGAGGCGGAAGCCCCCCTGGCGGTGGCGCAAGTCCTTGACTACGCCCTGCAATCGTGCCGGGGCATGGCGCACGTGCACAACAGCGCCCCGCCGGGTTCGAGCGTCGGCGTCGTGCACCGCGACATCAAGCCCGGGAACCTGATGCTCACGCGGCGTGGGGTCATCAAGATCACGGACTTCGGTCTCGCCAAGGCCTACGGCACCAGCACCCGTCTGACGCCCTCCGCCACGGGCATGGGCACGTACACGTACATGCCCCCGGAGCAGTTCGTGGACGCGAGCTCGGCCGACCGCACGAGCGACATCTACTCCCTGGGCGTGGTGATGTACCAGGCGCTGACCGCCACGATCCCCTTCTCGGGGGCGAACCTCGGTGCCCTGATGAACGCAATCCTGCACAAGGAGCCGACCTCCATAGGGCGCCGCAACCCGGACGTCCCGGCGGCGCTGGAGGACGTGGTGCTGAAGTGCATCGCCAAGCGCCGCGATGAGCGCTACCAGCGGTTCGAGGACGTGCTGGCCGACCTGACGCAAGTCGCGGAGGAGGTCGGGACGGGGAACGCGCGGTTCACCTGCAGCGCGTGCGGGTTCCTGAGCACGCAGCGCTACCCGGCCTGCCACGTCTGCTCGGGGCGCATGCAGCCGATCGACACCCAGCGCGCGGCTGCCCCGGAGGACCTGTTCACCGCGATTCAGCTGGGGGCGGACGGAGCGGTCGAGGTCGCCTCAGCGGAGGCGATGGCATCAACGAACGGCTCGCCCCTGACCGAGGGCGACGCCCAGGCGCTCTACCAGGAAGGCACGCGACTCCGCGAGACGGGGGACCTGCGCCAGGCCCTCGGGAAGCTGCGCGCAGCCCATGAGGCGGACCCCTCCAACGCGACGATCCGCGCGGCGCTCGACGAGGTCGCGCTGGCCTACGCGCACTCCAAGCGGAAGCGCGCTGCGGACGCGCAGGTCTACAACTGGCCGATGTTCCGCTGCTCGGTGGTGCGGACGGGCTACACGCCGGAACACGTGCTCCCGCCGCTCGGCCAACGGTGGCAGTTCCGCGTGGGCAAGTGGGTCTTCGCGGCGCCGACGCTGGCCGACGGGATCGTCTACGTCGGCGGACGCCAGGAACAGGCGGGCAAGTACGGGCGCCTGTGCGCCATCGACCGGCGGGGCGCTCTGCTGTGGGAGACCGAGACCGGCTATGAGGTGAACTCGTCACCCGCCGTCGCCGAGGGCCGGCAGGTCTTCGTGGGGCTCGAGCGACACCTGGCGTGTCTCGACGCCCGCACGGGCGCGACGCGCTGGGACTTCGGCACCCACGATGTGATCCAGAGCTCCCCGGCTGTCTGGCGCGGGGTTGTGTACTTCGGCTCGCAGGATGGCAACGTGTACGCGGTGGACGCGGCCTCGGGCCGGCGCGTGTGGGTGGCGCGCACGGAGATGGGCATCCTCTCCTCGCCCGCGATGTGGAAGGGCGCCGTGTTCATCGGCTCCCGCGACCACAACGTCTACGCCCTGAGCGTGGAGAGCGGCGCCCGGCTCTGGGCCTTCATGACCGGCGACGAGGTCGTCGGGACGCCGGCCTACACCCACAACACGGTGGTCGTCGGCTCGCTGGACCACCGGGTCTACTGCATCGACGCGGCCTCCGGCAAGAAGCGCTGGGAGTTCCGCACCGACGGCCCCGTCGAGTCTTCGCCGGCGGTCGCCAACGGGCTGATCTACATCGGCTCGCGCGACCGAACCATCTACGCCCTCGACGCCGCCACCGGCGAGCGCCGCTGGACCTTCCAAACGGGCGATTGGGTGCAGTCCAGCCCGGCGGTCTCCGGCGGCGTGGTCTACTGCGGCTCCCACGACGGCTCCCTCTACGCCCTCGAAGCCGAAACCGGCGCCCAGATCTGGAAGTGGGAGCTCGGTGGCGAAGTGCGCTCCTCCCCCGCCGTCGGCGGCGGCGTCGTCGTCGTCGGCTGCACCGACGGGTACGTGTACTGCTTCAATCAGCGATAGGGAGACAGTGTCAGGATGGCTGGCTGGGATGTGATCGTTGTCGGCGGTGGGACGGCCGGCGCATGCGCGGCGATTGCGGCGGGGAGGCAGGGCGCGCGGACGCTGTGCGTCGAGCAGTTCGGGTTCCTGGGCGGGAGCCAGACCGGCGCGCTCGTCATCCCCATGATGAGCTTCCGCACGTCCGCCGAGGTGCTCATCCGCGGGCTGAATGAGGAGATCATCGCGCGCTGCGAGGCCTTCAGCCCGGTCGGGGACGGCATCTGGTTCGACCCGGAGACGGTGAAGTGTGTGCTCGAGGAGATGGCGCTGGAGGCCGGGGTCGAGCTGCTGTACCACTGCCAGTTCGCTGAGCCGATCCTGGACGGGAACCGCATCGTTGGCGTCTACACGCTCAGCAAGTCCGGGCGGAAGCCGTTCTTCGCGAAGCAGACGATCGACTGCTCGGGGGATGCGGATGTCGCGTTCCGCGCGGGTGTGCCGTGCATGTCGGGCCGCGAAGAGGATGGGATGAACCAGGCGGCGTCGCTCCGGTTCATCATGGGCCACGTGGACCTGGAGGTCTTGGGGGAGTTCCTGACCGAGATCAGCGGACAGACGCACCAGCCGCCGAAGCTCACGTTCGGCTTCTCGCGGGGGCTGGGTACGGCGCCGTGGATCGAGGAGCTGGTGAACTGGGCGGAGGCCGATGGCGTGCTGTCGCCGGCAGAGGGCGGGTACGTGCAGGCCTTCAGCGTGCCGGGACGGCCGGGGGAGATGGCGTTCAACTGCCCGCGAATCACGCACGTGAACGGGGCGCGCGTCGAAGACCTGACCAAGTGCGAGATTCTCGGCCGCCAGCGAATCCGTAGGGTCATCGAGTTCTGCCGGCGCTACCTGCGCGGCTTCGAAGGGGCCTACCTCGCGTGGACGGCGCCGATGGTCGGCGTGAGGGAGACGCGCCGGATCGTGGGGGAGTACGTGCTGACGGCGGAGGATGTTCTGGAGGCGCGCAAGTTCGAGGACAGCATCGCCAAGAACCGCTACCCGATCGACATCCACAACCCGACGGGCGAGGGGACCATCTTGCGCCACCTGCCGCCGGACGAGTACCATGAGGTGCCGTACCGCTGCCTGGTGCCGCTGGAGATCGACAACCTGCTGGTGGCGGGGCGGTGCATCTCCGCGACCTTCGAGGCGCAGGGGAGCATCCGCATCCAGGCGAACTGCCGGGCGTTCGGCGAGGCCGCCGGCGTCGCGGCAGCCCTCTGCGCGAGCCGGGACCTTGTGCCGCGCGAGCTGTCGGCGGAGGAGCTGATCGGCGTGCTGCGGGCGAACGGCGCGAACGTCTAGGCTTACAGGATAGGCAGGATAGGACAGGATGACGGCAGGAGAGAAGCGGCCCTACTCGGTGATCGCGTTCGGGGATCTGAACGTGGACCTGGTGCTGTCCGGGCTGCAGGAGATGCCGAAGTTCGGCGGCGAGGTGCTGGCGGACAAGCTGGGCATGCACGCCGGCGGATCGACCGCGAACGCGGCGGCGTGTTGCGCGCAGCTTGGTATGCCCACCGTGCTGGTCACCAACGTCGGCGACGACTCCTTCGGCGACTTCCTGGTCCAGGAGATGGAGCGCTTCGGCGTGGTTACGGCGCACATCCTGCGCCACAACACGCTGAACACGGGGCTCACGGTGTCGCTCTCGATGCGCGATGACCGGGCCTTCGTGACCCATCTGGGCACGATCGATTCGCTTACCGCCGACGATGCGACCGAGGACCTGCTGGAGCAGGCCCAGCACCTGCACGTCGGTGGTTTCTACCTGCAGTCGAAGCTCCGGCCGGGCCTGGCCGGTGTGTTCCGGCGCGCGCACGGGCTGGGGCTGACCACCTCGCTGGACACAGGCTTCGACCCCGCCGAGCAGTGGGACGGAGGCTTGGAGGAAGTGCTGCGCGAGGTGGATGTGCTCTTCCCTAACGAGACGGAGGCCGAGGGGATCACCGGCCACTCCGAGCCGCAGGAGGCGCTGCGGTCCTTGGGCGGCCGCTGCCGCGTCGTGGCCCTGAAGGTCGGCATGGAGGGCTCGATGGCGACGGCCGACGGCGAGATGTACGTGGCCCCGGGGCTCAAGGTAGACGTCGTGGACACGACAGGCTGCGGCGATGCGTTCGACGCGGGGTTCTTGTGTGACTGGCTGGCGGGGAAGCACGTCGAGCAGTGCCTACGGCTCGGGAATGCCTGTGGAGCCCTCACCGCTACCGCGCCGGGGAATGCGCCGCACCTGCTCGCCGACGGCCAGGCGCAGGCGCTGCTGGCGCACTGAGCCCCTTGAGAGGTGTGTGGCAGTCACGGCATCGGGCGTGATGAACCACGCCCCTACCTTACGGCAACCTGTGTTCGCCCGTGATGTAGGGGCGCGATTTATCGCGCCCAATCGTGTAGGGGCGCCATTCATGGCGCCCGCCTACTCGAAGCAGAACATGACCTTGTTGTGGAACTCGCGGTTCTCGGCCATCATCGCGAAGGCCTCGTTGGCCTGCTCGATGCGGTAGCGGTGCGTGATGAGCGGTTCGAGCTGCAAGTGGCCCTTCGCCATCGCCTCAAGCGTCGCGGTCCAGTCGTCCTCGCAGTTGTCGCCCCGGTAGCTTGAGTTCCAGGTCCCGTGGACGTCGAGTTGCTTGCGCAGGATGAGCGACACGTCCGCCATCGGGATCGTCACGTCCTGCGACGGGTTCCCGAGCAAGACAATGTCGCCCCCGCGCGCCGTGACCTGGATGCACTGCGGCACGGTCACCGGCACACCAGCCGCTTCCACCGCGATGTCCACTCCTGCGTTCTCAGTCAACCGGCAGATCTCAGCGAGCACGTCGGTCTGTGTCGCCTCGAGGCAGGTAGCGCGCGTCGCCTTCCTGGCAGCCTCAATCCTGTCCGCGCGGACGTCGATCAGGAACACGGGCGAGGCGCCCTTCGCAACGGCCCACTGAGCCAGCGTGATCCCGATGGGCCCCGCGCCGAAGATCGCGACGCTGTCCTCCGGGCCGATTCCGCCACGCTCCAGCCCGTGCAGGGCGACCGCCGCGGGCTCGGCCATCGCGGCGCACTCCATCGAGACGCGCTTGGGCACCTTCAGCAGATTCCACGCGGGCGCGACGACATACTCGGCGAAGGCGCCGTTGGACCGCGAGCCGAGGTAGTCGTAGTCCTCGCACATCTCGTACCACTGGCCCTCGCACATCTCGCACTTGCGGCAGGGGATCAGGGGGAAGACGGCGACCGCCTCGCCCTCGCGGAAGCCCCGCACGCCCTTCCCGAGCGCCGCTACGGTGCCCGCGAACTCATGCCCGGGGATCAGCGGGAAGCGGTAGGTGCCCTTCGTCAGCACGCGGGGCACGTCCGAGCCGCAAACCCCGCACGCACCGACCTTCACGAGCACCTGCCCGTCGGCGGGGGAAGGCACGGGCGCGCGCTCGATGCGCAGGTCGCCGGGCGCGTGAAGCACCGCGGCGGTCATCTCAGAGGGGACGGACATGGGGACCTCCACGGCAACGAAAACGGGGAGATTCGAAGCTTGGAAGAACGGCGAAGACTACATGCAGCCGGAACCGGCCTTCCGACCCGTCCCGCGGGACGGGTCGGAAGGCCGGTTCCGGCTGCGCCTGTCCTGGACGTCTTCCGCTGTTCTTCCAAGCTTCGAATCCTCCCGTTTTCGTGCCGTCGTCGTTCCTGCAACCTACTCCGACACGAACTGCCGCCAGTAGTCAACGGAAGCCTTCAGCTCGGGCAGCACGCGCGACTCGGCGGGCTCGCGCTCTCGGTGGGACAGCTCCAAGACCACCATCGCGTCCTCCGCACCTGACGCCTCCAGGGTCGCGAGCACCTGCTCGCCGGTGATCTTCCCCTCCGCATTGTGCTCCGGAGTGAAGGCCCAGTGACCGCCCTTGTCGCGCTTGCTCTGCTTCAGGTGGATCACCGGCGACACGCTCCCGAACTCCCGAAGCCACGCGTACGGGTCCGTGTCATCCGGGTTGAGGGACGCCACATCGCCGTGGTCCACGTCCAGCACGAGCCGCATCGGGATGGGCATGTCCATCGACTCGAACGCGTCCAGGATCTCTCGGGTCTCCCGAATCGTGTGCGCGATCTCGCGGGAGACCGACATCGGTTCGAAGAGGATGCACCTGAAGCCCAAGCCCGCGCCGTACTCCGCAAGACGGCGCCAGGTCTGCAGGCCCTCAGCCAGGCGCTGGCGCCGGCGGGCGGGGTCGGCGTTGTCCGTCACCGAGAGCGAGCCGAAGTGCGACCCGGAGGCCTCGGCCCCGAGCTTCGCGGAGAGGTCGAAGAAGCGCTTGAACCACTCGAACCAGACCTCGCGCGTGTGCGGGTCGGGGTGCATGATGTGGTTCACGCGCGTGAAGGCGCTGGTGAACGTCGTGCGAACCGCGACATCGTACTTCGCCGCGCTCTGGCTGATCCGCGCGACCTGCTCGTCCACGAGGTCCTGCGGGAGCCACGGGTTCAGCAGGTCGGCCACAAACTGACAGCAGCGGAGGCCCAGCTCCTCGCCCACGATCCGGGTCCAGACCTCGGGCTCCGGGAAGCGGTTGATGGCAAAGCCGCAGTTGATGCCAAGTTGCAGTCTCAAGGTTGGTTGCTCGCAGGCAGATGGTGGTCTCGGAGCGGCGCTCCGACCTACAACAGAAGGCGGCCGGGAACAGCACCGGTGTCTTCGCGGCCCCGCGTCGATTCCCTCTCGTAGGATGAGGACTCTGTGGGCGAGGAAGGGAACTGGTCGGGAAGGCTGACGACCCGGGAGGTGTTCGCCGATGACGAGAGTGCTTGCGTGGGCAGCAGGGCTTGGCCTGGCGCTGGCGTGTAGCGCGCAGGATGCGCCGAAGATGGAGCGCGTCTCGATTGAGGATGGCTCGGGAGCGGCGCGCTGGAGTCCGGCGGAGGCGACGGTGGAGGAGAGCGCGGAGTTCGCGGGCGCGGATGGGAGGAGCCTGCACTTCCACATCGACGTGGACCATACGGCGGGCGAGCCGAACTACCCCATCGGCTGGCCGCGGATGGCGATGAAGCCCCCGGCAGAGCTGCAGGACTGGAGCCGCTGCGACTTCCTGGAACTCGTCATCCACACGGAGACCTCGCGCGAGTCGCTGCCCTCGTCGCCGCTGGGCTTCATCGCGCATACGCCGGACAAGCAGAACGCGTACAACCGCAACCTCGCAGAGCTCCGCAAGGGCGAGACGACGACCATCGTCATCCCGCTCTCCCAGATTCCGCGCCACAACTTCGTGCCGCACATCCAGTTCTTCATCTCCGAGTCGAACTACAAGCACGGGGATGTGCTCGACTTCTACATCGACGACATCGCGCTCACGCGATACGCCGGGCCGACGCTGAGCGACTTCGTGGCCCTGCAGTCGATTGCGTTCAGCGATGTCTCGTGCCTGGGCGCGCGGTTCCGGTTGCTCGGAGTCGAGGAGGGGAAGACGGCCGCCGTCAAGGCGTCGATACGGCAGGGCGGCGCGGCTGTCGCGGAGGCGCAGTGGGAACTGGCGCGCGGCGAGCACGAGATGTGGCTGCCGCTCAAGAAGCCGCTGACGTCGGGGGAGGCGACGTTGGAGCTGTCGCTTGGCGAGTCGAAGCAGGCGGCGAAGGTGCGGATTGTGGCCAGTCCGTACGCGGAAGGGGGCAAGTGAGATGCTGTCGGTCTTGATGCTCACCATCGCTGGTGCGGCGCATGGCGCGCACCTGTACGACATGGGCAAGGCGGAGTCGGCGGTGCGGCCCGGGTTCCAGCCGGTGCTGATCGACAGCGCATACTCCGAGGCGGCGGGCTTCGGGTGGCAGAGCACCGAGGGCCTGGAGGCGCAGGCGCAAGCGTACCGCGAGCCGGTCGAGAACAAGAGCCGGGGCGCGATGGAGCCGCCGCCGATCTACACGAATGAACTGACGGAGGACTCGATCCAGGGCGCCTACCAGACGACGTTCCTTGCGAAGGCGCCGGCCGGGAAGTGCGATGTGCATGTGCTGTGTGGCACGAGTTCGGGCAACCGCTCGCAGTTCTGGGACTTCACCGTTTCCGTGGGAGACCAATCGACGCGCGTGCAGATCGAGGGTGCGCAGAGGTTCGTGTGGCGGACCTTGCCTGCGACCGTCGGCGATCAGCCCCTGGCGATCCGCTTCGACCCGCTGAGTCGCTGGTGCGTGAACGCGATCCTGATCGTGCCTGAGGGCGAGAGGGGCACGGTCGAGACGGAGGTCATCGCCCCGCTCAAGCAGGAGATCTTCGTGCTGCCGCCCGAGGAATGGGCGAAGTGGAAAGACGACCCGCACGTGGACAGCCGGCCGTGGTTCCCGATGCGGGAGGCCGACGTCCGACGCGGATACCTGGTCCATCATCGGCACTACCTGGAGCCCATCTGGCCGAACACGGTGCCGCTGGAGCACACGCTGAACCCGGAGTTGCGCGCCTTCGCGTCGCTGGGCGAGTACGAGCCGCTGACGTTCGCGGTCTGGCCGCTGAAGGACCTGAAGGGCGCGAGGGTTACGGTCAGCGATCTGAAGAGCGGGAACGCGACGATCCCCGCCGCCGAGATCGAGGTGCGCCACGTGGCGTACATCCTGTGCCGGCCGAACTACAGCTCGATGTACGTCTACCGG
>VGFC01000007.1 GCA_016869045.1 Armatimonadota bacterium | reverse complement strand
GCCGCCCGGTCAGCTCGTCTCCGCCGCGGCCTACCCGGTGAAGGACGGGGTCATCGACACCAGCGCCGCCGTGGACTTGGCGGGCAGCGTCCGCGACGGCAAGCTCACCTGGGAGACGCTGCAGGGCCAGTGGCGCGTCATGGCCATCACCGAGGACTTCCTGTACGAGGGCACGCACGCCTCGATGAGCCTCGCCGACAAGCTGCACTACATCGACCTGCTCGACCCCGCGCCCACCGAGCGGTTCATCCAGCTGACCTACGGCGGCTACGCCAAGCATCTGGGCAATGACTTGGGCAAGTACTTCATCGCGAGCTTCACCGACGAGCCCTCGCTGATGAGCTACTTCATGCGGCCGATGCCCTACAAGGTCCTGCCGTGGTCGCCGAACCTGGCCCAGGAGTTCCAGCGCCGCCGCGGCCGCGCGCTGGCGCCGCTCATCCCTGCGCTCATCACCGACGCCGGGCCCGACACCGCGAAGGCGCGGCACGACTTCTGGCTGACCGTGGGCGAGCTGGTGTCGGAGAACTTCTTCGGCCAGATCCAGGACGCGTGCGGCAAACTGAACCTGCGCTCCGGCGGGCACCTGCTGATGGAGGAGGGCATCCGCAACCATGTCGCGCTGTACGGCGACTTCTTCCGCTGCCTGCGGCGGCTGGATGCGCCGAGCATCGACTGCCTGACGAGCATCCCGGAGCAGGTGCCGTGGCAGATCGCGCGGCTCATCGGCAGCGCCGCGGACCTCGACGGCCGTCCGTACACGATGAGCGAGACCTCCGACTTCGCGCAGCGCTACCGGCCGAAGGGTGACGAGCGACCCGCCATCGACGTCACCGAGGAGCAGATCCGCGGCGCCTGCAACCGCGAGCTGGTCGGCGGGATCAACACCATCACGAGCTACTACAGCTTCTACGGCCTTACCGCCGAGCAGCTCCGCCGGCTGAATGAGTGGATCGGTCGCTGTGCGACCTCCCTGCGCGGCGGGCACCAGGTCACCGACCTAGCGGTTGTCTACCCGATCGAGAGCCTCTGGACGCGCTTCACGCCGGCCCGGCAGGGACCGACTGCCTCCAACTCGGCGGCCGAGTTGGACGGCATCTACAACGCGGTCAGCAACGGGCTCTACGCGGCGCGACGCGACTTCACGTACATCGACTCGCGTACCCTCGCCGAGGCCCGCGTGGAGGGCGGCGCGCTGGTGCATGGCGAGCTGCGCTGGCGCGTCGTGGTGCTGCCGTGCGTCGATACGCTACCGGATGAGGCCTGGCTGAACCTGCGCGAGCTGTGGCGGCAGGGCGGGGCGGTGATCGCCGTCGGCGCGCGGCCCGCCAACAGCGCGCGTGAGTTCCCGTCCCCTCGCATCCAGCAGCTCGGCGCTGAGATGTTCGGGAACTCAGATGACCTTCAGGTGAACGCCAACGGGGCCGGTGGTGTTGGCGTCTATCTCCCGCACAGCGCGACGGCCTTGCTTACGACGGTGCTGGACTCGATCATCGAGCCCGACCTCGCCGCGGCACAAGGGGCCTCGCCGCTCCGCGTCACGCACCGGCGTCTCGATGACCACGAGGTGTACTTCGTCATCAACGACAGTGCCGAGCCGGTGGAGCAGACGGTCTCCGTAGCCGTGGCGGGTGCCGGCGAGTTGCTCGATCCGGCGTCCGGGAAGACCACGCCGCTGGCCTCCGGGGAGAACGTGAAGCTGAGCCTCGAACCCTACGGCGGCGCATTGCTGCGCTTCGCGCAGGCCCGCGAGCGGAAGCTGCAGCATCCGAAGCCCGGCCCGTTGCCGGGCCTCGCCATCTCCCCATTGCCCAGCACCGAGCCGACCGAGGGTCACGGGGAGTTTGTGAAGGGATCGCTGTCGCCGGACGCTGCGCGGTCGCAGCAGGGCGCTCCGGCGTGGCAGACCGTCGCGAGGCTCACCAAGAGCGATGTTGACACCTTCCTTTTCGTGGTCTTTGCCTACCCGAACAAGGTGGACCTCAGCAACGCCGCGTGCGTCGTGATCGACACGTGGGTTCCCGAAGGGCAACAGACTCCCAGCCAGATCCTCGTGATCCTCCATGAGGCGGGAGGGGCCGACTACATCGCCAGCGCCGACCGCTCCCTCGCGGCGCCGGGACACGCGAGGTCCTTCGTCCTGCCGAGCGCCTTCGACCTCGCCGGGTGGACGAAGGATGCAAACAGCCGCCTGGACCTCGCTGAGGTCACCCGCGTTAGCATCGGCTGGGGCGGGTACTTCGGCAAGGAGGGCGAGCAGGTCGGGTTCAGCGTCGCGCTGCCGCAGGTCGCGCGGCGCGGCCAGTGACGCGCAGGAGGGTCGAGATGATGCAGCTTGCGCTGGGAGCCGTCATGCTGACGACCGGGGCGTTGGCCCAACCCGGCCGCATGGAGACGCGGGAGGTTGACCTGGCCCCGGAGCCGGGGCAGGTGATCGTCCGCGAGGACTTCGAGCGCTGCGAGCCGGCGGGCGCCGTGGTCCGCGATGAGCGCAAGGCCGATTCGTGGGTACTGCGCACGAAGGACTGGCCGACACCGCTGCTCAACGCGGTAGGCAACCCGCCCGACCTCACCTACGATCCGCAACTGAGCGGGGTGTACGACATCCACGTCGGCAGCCGCGCCACGCACTTCACGGTCAGCATGGGCCTGAAGCTGGCGAGTGAAGCGGAGTTCACGATCATCACCAGCCCGCGCGGCACGGAGAAGGTGCACTACGACTGGGAGTACTGCTTCCGCCGCGACGTGAAGCTCGACGGCGAGAAGATCATCATCCACGCCCTCGGCCAGGCGGTCTATCTCGACTACCTGAAGTTCGTCCCGGCCCCCGCCATGCGCAAGGGCACGGCCCGCGTGGCGACCGACCATGTGATGATCTGCCAGGAGGCCGGCAGGCACTTCGCGTTCCCGGGCGTCGCGAGATTCGCGGACGGCAGCGTCGCCGCCGTCTTCCGCGAGGGCACCGCGCACGTGGACCCGAGTGGTAGCGTCGCGATGTGCCGCTCGACGGATGGCGGGCGCACCTGGTCGCCGCGCCAGACGATCTACGACAACCCGGACGTCGATGAGCGCGATCCCGGAATCCTGCAGCACTCCGGCGGGACGCTGATCGTCTCGATGGCTTCGGGCGGCGGAGTGACGATGCGCTCGACCGACGGCGGGCAGACGTGGGACGCGCCGACGCCCGCGCCCGGCTTCGCACCGCACGGTCCGCGCGAGCTGCCCGACGGGCGGCTCTACTGGTGCGCCATCACAACGAAGATGGGGATCAACGAGGTGCACATCGCGGAGTCCGAGGACCTCGGCCGGACGTGGCAGGTCCCGATCACCACCGCCAAGTCGTTGCCGTTCCACCAGCCATGGGTCAGCGAGTTCTGGGACGAGCCCTTCGCGCTGCCGCTAAGCCCGGAGCGCTGGCTCTGCCTGTACCGCGTGGACCGCGACGGGTATCTCTACCAGAACCAGTCAGCCGACGGGGGCAAGAGCTTCGGGGTTCCGCAGCGCACGCGCATGTGGGGCTGCCCGCCGTTCATCCTTCGGCTGCAGGACGGCCGGCTGCTGGCGCTCTACGGCTACCGGCGCCCGCCGTTTGGCATCCGCGCCTGCGTCAGCACCGATGAGGGCGCCACCTGGGACATGGACAACGAGATCATCGTGCGCGACGACGGCGGCCACACCGACCTCGGCTACCCGGTCGCCATTGAGATAGAGCCCGGCCTCGTGCTCGCGGTCTACTACTTCAACAATGGCGGGCCGGAGTGCACCATCGAGGGGACGTTCCTCCGACCCTGAGGCCTGCGTGCCTCAAAGCACGTCCGCCTCGCCGCTTCAGCCTACCGCCCGCCGACGAGCCGGGCGATGTCTTCCTCAAAGGTACCGGCCTGGTTCTCCCGCCGCACCACCATTCCGTCCGGGCCGATCAGCAGGGACTGCGGGATGGAGTGAACCCCGTACTGCACGGCGATGGCGTTCTGCCACCCCTTGCCATCGAAGAGCTGCGGCCAGGCGATGTGCTCGTCCGCCACGAACCGGCGCAACTTGGCCTCATCATCATCCAGGCTGACCCCTACGACGATCAGGCCCTTGGGCCCATAGGTCTCCACGATCTTCTTGAAGTTGGGCAGGTCCGCCTTGCACGGCCCGCACCACGTAGCCCAGAAGTCCAGCAACACCGGCTTGCCCTGGAGGGCAGACAGCGTGACCTCCTTGCCATCCAGGTCCTTCATGGTGAAGTCCAGCGCCTTCTCTCCGGGCTTGGGACTCGTCTGCGACGGCTCCGAGGGTGCGGCGGCGGCCTTGGGCGGCTGCCACGCTCTAGGCACCGCCACCTTCTCCTTCCTCTGGGCCAGAGCGCTCATGGCCTCACCCAGGGCAAGCAGCTCCTGGAAGCGCGCCAGGTCATCCGCAGTCACCGTCGTGCTCGGCGCCGCCTTGTGGTCGTCCTCGCCCATGATGTCGGCCTTGTTGGGGGACTCACCCAGCCCCAGGAAGTGCCCCAATTCGTGCCCGACGACATGGACCATCTCCGCCGTGCTGTGCGTGCCGGCTCCTGCCTGGGAGACGGACACCCGCACGAGGGCGCTACGATCCACGCCCTGCCCGTCATGGGGCATCTGCACCGAGGTAACGCCGCACACGAACTTCGCCCCTCTATCCTGCAGGACGGCCACGCTGGGCTCAAACTGCAAGACGATGTCCGCCAGGTCTTCGTCGTCCGTGGGCACGAACTCGACCAGGTCCGGGCTTGCCTTGCCCCAAACGCTCATGGCCTCCAGGGCGGCCTGGTCGCACCGTCGTCGTAGCGGCTGCGGGGCACACGAGACGTTGACGTACACGCGGGCGGGCTTCGGAGGTTTGATCCCCACGAAGTGCCCGTCGGCGAACGCGAAGTCCCCGTTCGCCATCAACTGCAGACCATGGCTGAGGGTGGTGCGGAAGGTCGGGGTGAGCCACTCGGGAGGCGGAGGGATGGTCGTGTCCTGAGCCACCGCCGCGCCAACCGCCAGGATGACGACCAGGAAGGCCGGGCTTGCGCGTCGCATGTTGTTCCTCGCTATCGGTAAGTTCACGCTTGTCTGTGCGGCGACAGGGGCTGCTCTCAGACAGTCTCGACACCGACCTCGGCCGCGGTCTGGCGGATGAAGGCGGCGGCCTGGTCGTACTGCTCCTCGCTGCCGAGGTGTTCGATCATCAGGGGAACGTCCGGGCCGAGGGTATCGAGCTCCCGGAGGAACGTCCTGTAGTCGAGGTTGCCCGTGCCGGGCAGCACTTCGTCGAGGTGCACGGTGGCCTTGTCGGAGAGCGAGATGTCCTTCGCATGGCAGCTCTTGATCTTCGGGCCAAGCTTCGCCACGAACTCGGTGATGATCTCGCCGGTCCGGTAGTACAGCTGCGGGCTGCACACGAGGTTCGTGGGGTCGAAATGCACCGCGAAGTGCTCGCGGTCGATGGCCCTCACAAGCTGCGCGTAGGACTCCGGCGAATCGGGGTACATCCACTCCATCGTCTCCAGTGTGAAGCACGTGCGGGTCGGCTTCACCTCATCGATGAGCCCCTGCACGAACCGGACGATCAGGTCGAAGGTGGCCTGAGTGAGGTTCTCCGGGTCGGGCCCATACCACGGCTGCCCGCGCGACCCCGACACATTGACGCAGCAGTTCGCGCCGATCCGATCCGCCAGCCGCAGGCCCTCCACGCAGCGTCTGCGGCCGTCGGCAGCGGTCGCCTCATCGCGGGACAGCGGACTGCTCCACGCGCCGACCTCCGCGATGACGATGTCGGCCTCCTTCGCGGCCTGCGCAAACTCCGCGATCGCCGCCTCGCTCGCATCCGTCCCCACAGGGCAGTACGCCGCCGAGTAGCCCTTCTTGCGCAGGGCGGCGACCCACCTCTCCGGCGTGCTGGCATCCTCGAACAACGGTGCTCCGAGTCTCATCGGGAACCTCCTGTGGTGGCCCAGGCGCTTAGAGCGGTGCCCATTTCGCCTCGCGAGCCGCGATCCCTCGCGAGGAGGCGTCGGGCCGGCCTGAGGCCAATACCTGTTGCGCAACCAGGAGCACCGGAGGCCACCATGGAGCAGCGGCCGTGCGGGAAGTCGGGCATTGACATCTCGGTCTATGGGATTGGGGCGTGGTCGTTTGGGGGCGGGGCCGATGACTACTGGGGGAACCAGGAGCAGACGGAGGTGGAGCGGATCGTCCATGCGGCGCTGGACATGGGCGTGAGCTACTTCGACACCGCCGAGCTGTACAACGACGGGCGGAGCGAGGAGTCGCTGGGGAAGGCGCTCGGGGCGCGGCGCGACGAGGCGGTGCTCGGGACGAAGGTCCTACCGCAGAACTGCTCGCGGGAGGGCGTGAGGGAGCACTGCGAGGCGAGTCTGCGGCGGCTGGGCACCGACCGTATCGACATCTACATGGTCCATTGGCCGCTGCAGGAGCACTCGGCGGAGGAGGCCTTCGGGGCGCTCATGACCCTGGCGCAGGAGGGGAAGATCCGCGCCATCGGCGTCAGCAACTTCACCGGCCCCTGCATCCGTGAGGCCCTGGCTACGGGCGCAACGGTGGCGGTGAACCAGCTGCACTACAGCCTGCTGTCGCGGGCGATCGAGCACGAGGCGCTGCCGGCGTGCATCGAGCATGGGGTCGGCGTCGTCGGCTACATGCCGCTGCTGCAGGGCATCCTGACCGGGAAGTACCGAACGCTGGAGGAGGTCCCGTGGTATCGCCTGCGGACGCGGCACTTCCGAGGGGATCGCCGCGGCGCGCGGCACGGCGGGCCCGGCGCGGAGGAGGAGATCCAGGCGGCGCTGGATGGGATGCGCCGGATCGCGGAGGAGCTGGGGGAGCCGATGAGCGATGTGGCCCTCGCCTGGGTCGCGGCGCAGCCGGGCGTGACGTGCGTGCTCGCGGGGGCGCGCGATGTCGCGCAGCTTGAGGCGAACGCGCGCGGCTGCTCGCTGAAGCTGAGCCCGGAGGTGCTCGAGCGGCTCAGCGTGTTGACCGATCCGGCGAAGGCGAAGCTCGGGCCCGACCTTGACTACTGGGAGAGCCCGGAGAACAGCCGAGCGACGTGAACGACAACGACCCAACAGGATAGACAGGATAGGGCAGGATGACGGCGCGCGTCGTTGCCGTACCCTGCCCCATCCTGCCCATCCTGCAGGTCTACTTCAGGAACAGCTCAACCACCGGAACGACGGCATCCGGCTTGCGCACGGGTAGCTGCAGCGTGAGCGTCTTGCGGTCCGACTCAGCCGTGTACCCGTGGTGGACCGCCCCCTCGACCATCTTCACCTCGGACGCGTCGTTCAGCAGCTGCGCGTACTTCACCCGGCCGGCGAAGCCGTCCAGCGGGAGGTTCACGATCGGCCAGCTGAGGATGTGCACGTACGCGCGGTTGGTCTCGGGGTTGTACGTCAGGCGGCAGTCGGCGGGGGTCGGGAGGTCCGCCGGGGCCTGCGTGCAGCCGTAGATCGAGCGGCCGTGGCGCTTCATCCACTCCCCCATGCCGGCGAGCCGGTCCAGCGCGCGCCCGTCGAACTCCCCGCGCCCCGTGGGGCCGACGTTCAGCAGGAGGTTGCCGCCCTTGCTCACGGTGTCGATGAGCATCTTCACGAGCTGCTCGACGCTCTTCCACGTGTACTCGTCGCGGTAGTAGCCCCACGAGCCCGAGAACGTCTGGCACGTCTCCCAGACCACGGGCCGCCCGTCCACGGTCACCCAGTCGCGCGTCATGAACTGCTCGGGGGTGCGGTAGTCCCAGCCGTGGTCGGTGTCCATGAGATCGAGGCGGTCATTCACCAGGATGCCCGGCATCAGCTCGCGGGTCATCCTGACGAGCGCCTCGCTCTGCCAGTCGTCGCGCCCCTTGCCCCGACCCGGCTCCGGGTTCGGGTAGCTGAAGTCGTAGAAGAGCACGTCCACCTTGCCGTACCCGGTCAGCAGCTCGCGCACCTGGCCGTGGAGGTACGCGGCGTACTTGCTCTGGTCGCGCGACTCGTTCAGCTTCGCGCGCTCGGGATGGTTGCGCATCGCGTGCAGGTCGTCGATGATGAACTCCGGGTGGTGCCAGTCGATCACTGAGTGGTAGAACCCGACCTTCATGTCCTGCGCCCGGAAGGCCTCGGCCATCGGCCGGATCAGGTCCTTCCCGTACGGCGTGTTCATCACGCAGTAGTCGGTCAGCTTCGTGTCCCACAGGCAGAAGCCGTCGTGGTGCTTCGTGGTGATGACGAAGTACTTCATCCCCGCGCCCGCGGCGGCGGCCGCCCAGGCGTTCGGGTCATACAGGTCGGGGTCGAAGTGCTCGAAGTACTTCTGGTACACCCCATCGGGAATCTGCTCGTACTGCTTCACCCACTCGTGCCGCGCAGGCAGCGCGTAGATGCCCCAGTGGATGAACAGCCCGAAGCGGTCGTGCACGAACCAACTCGAGTCGCCAACGGTGGGTCTGACGTCAGGCATGGCGGAACTCCCCTTGGCCGAGGCTATCACGTCAGGCTGTGGGTTCCCCGAGGCGTGGGAGCGTCCCTCCGCCCCTCGGAGACGATGCACCAACGCTCGCGCCGGCAGGAGCAACCAACCCAGTGGCGAATCTGTCAAGGAGGGCAGGGACTGGGGCGGCAGGAGGTGCGACGATGGGACGACGCTGGCTGCCGATTGCGGGCGCCGTGGGCGCGATCATCGCGCTGAGTTGCATAGCACATTGCGTGCCGAAGCACGGTGCGAGCCGGCCGGCAGAGGCCCAGGCGGCGGCTGAGAGCTCGCCGGTCACCATCACCGGCGAGGTGCTCGACCCCGAGGGGCACCCGGCGGCAGGTTGTGAGGTCCTGGTCTTCAGCCACGGCCCGCGGGAGGTTCCCCGTCTCAACGCGGTAGCGACTGATCCCCATGGGTCCTTCGCCACCACCGTCGGCGTCCGGAATCCCCTGGAGCCCGTAGGCGTCCTTGCAGAGCTGCGCGCGGGGTCGCCTGAGGGTGCGACTGCGCTCCCACATCCCTGCCGACTGGCTTTGGTTCCCTTGGTCGCGGGAGCGGGCGGGTCCCCGCAGAGGATGTGGCGAGTGGCCCACCCGAGCAGGCCGGGTTTCGGCAGGAACGCGAGGGCGAGATGGTGAAGGTCCGTGGAGGACGTGGCCGCCTGTCGGCGGGAGGAGGTTGCCATGGTGCGCCTCGCATGTGCTGTTGGGATCGTCGCGTGGGGCCTCGGGTGCCCGTGCTGGTTCGCTCGTGCCGACTCGTGGGGTCCACCGACGCCCGAGCACCGGTCGGCAAACGGCCAGGCCGTGCTGCGGGTGGAAGGGGGGTTCGCCGCCCGGCTGACGCTGGGGGCGGAGACCCTCGCTGGCCCTGAGGAGCGCTGGTCCATCGCCTCACCTCTGGGCGAGGCCCCGGTGGCGGCGTACATTGCCGATGATGCTCGGCACGTAGTGCTGCGTGACCGGTGGGGTCAGGTTGGCGAGGGCACCGTTCTTGCCTTCGTTGGCCCGGATGGTAGGGCGCTCAGAACGTACGAACTCGACGAGTTCCTCACGCAGAGCGAGGTCCTGGAGGCGAGCCGCACGATCAGCTCGTGCTGGTGGAGTGACGGGGGCCTGTTCTTCTTCCGCGCCCAGAACACGCAGTTCGCCTTCGTCACACAGAGGGGCACGATCCGCGCCTTCGACCTGGCGACGGGGAACCGCCTGCCCCTGAGCGACTCCGACAAGGAGGCGATCAGGCAGGAGGCCATCGCCCGTGCTCGGGACCTCATGAAGCCTGGGAAGGACAGCGACCCCGAGACGGGTGCGACCATCGCTGGCGTTCTGCACGACACCGAGTCGCGCGCCAGGCTGGAGGAGCTGCTCCGCGACCCGAGTGTGGGCGGCACCTGCGAGGGCGGCGATGTCTCGGGTACCGAGTACCCGGTGCAGCTCGCGGCTGGGCGGGCGCTGGTGAACCTGCTGGGGCCCGACGCCCTACCCCTTCTCGAACCCAGGCTGCAGACGGACAACCTCTGGATGCTCGACCAGTGGCTCTCCGTGGCTGGCGAGACGGGTGTCGCGCACAAGGGCGCTGTCGTGGAGGCCCTGGCGAAGCACAAGAACCGGACGATCCGATGGTCGGCCGTCCGCGCCATGGTTCGCGACGACCAGGCCGAGCCCGTTCGGCGGCACCGGGAGTGGCTCGACGATCCTGAGGAGGGCATACGTGTCGCCGCCATCACCGCTCTCGCTCTGGACCCTCGCGCCGAGGACGAGAGGTACTTCCGCGCTGGCCTGCAGGACCGAAGTGACATGGTCGTCCTCTGGGCGATGCGCGCCCTGACGGAGCTAGAGCCCGAGCCGGCGGACCTCGATGGTATCCTCCACCGGTTGGCTGACGACAAGGGCTTCGCCTACCGCGAGGATGCGGTCCTGGCCCTGGCCCGGCGCGGCGACGAGCCTTCGCTCCGCAGGGCGGTCGCCTGGGTCGGCGGGAAGGCGCCCGATCTGTTCTCGCTTTGGGATGCATGCGACGTTCTCGCCGAGCGGCGCCCGCCCGGTGCTCAGGAGGCGCTCCGCAGTCTGGCGGAAAGGAAGGCCGGCTACTGGGCCAAGGTGAAGGCCCAGGGTCAGGAGCAGGAGTACGAGTTCCAGATCAGCAGCACGCAGGCGACGCTCGCCATCGCATATGGCGCCCTGGCGCTGATGGGCGAGACGGAGCGACTGGCCGAGCTTCGCCGGCTGGCGGCCGAAGGCGAGGCCCTCGACCGGTCGCACGCCATCGAGTGGCTTGGCAAGTGCAAGGACCGTGAGTCGATCAGCCGGCTTCAGGAGTGGGCCCGCGACGAAGACCCGATCATCAGCGAGGAAGCAGTGAAGGCGCTGAAGGCGATGGGGCTCCAGGTCGCCCCCAAGCCAACGGCACAGGTGGCGATCCCGCCACTGACGGGCGAGAGGCCTGGGCCAGCGGGGGCCATCCCGATGGCGATCGCAACCGGTGTGAGCGTGCTCCTTCCCGCCGGAGTTTGGCTCCTGCGCAGGCGCAAGCGCCCGTAAGCGATGGGCGGGAACGGCACTCGCGGAGCAAAGTCCCGCGCCACGAACGGCATGATGGGCCGTCGCATCATCCATCACCCCATTCCCGGTCCGCTGCCCTCGGCGCGCGAGGTCACCACCCTCGTGGATGGCAAGCCTATCCGCGCCAAGAGGACCCATGGGCGGGGTTTGCTGGCCGCTCGGGCCCCCACGAACTCCGTGACCTCCTCCGGCAGCGCATTGCAGGCCCCAAGCTGTTTGACATGCTGATGCCCTTGCGGTAGGTTGTACACACCCTCCCGCGAGGTGCACCCCTCCATGACCTGCCGCGAGCGCTTCCGCAACGTGATGCACTACCGGCCCATCGACCGAATCCCCCTCTGGGATGCCGAGGGGATCACCGAACAGGCGGTGCGGCGTTGGTGCAGCGAGGGCTTCCTGCCCGGCTATAACGTGCACGACTTCGTGCGCTTCGATCCCGTAGAGTACTGCGGGCTCGACACGATGCCGATCCCTACCTTCGTCCCGCGCGTGATCGAGGAAGACGAGGAGTGGCAGACGACCATCGACCCGTACGGCTTCACGGTCCGCACACTCAAGGCCCAAGCCGTTGCACCGACGATCTACTACTACGTTCGCGGCTCGATGTTCTCGCGCGAGGACTGGGAGGCGATGAAGAAGCGCTACGACCCGCGGGACCTGCGCCGCTACCCGCGCTCGTGGAGCCCTGAGCTGCTCGATTGCTGGCGCACCACGACCAACCCCGTCGGCCTGCGCTTTGAGTGGGGGCCGGGCCGGTCGATCAAGAACGGGTACATGCTCGGGCTGGAGGCCTTCTTAGAGAAGCTGACCGACGACCCGGCCTTCGTCCACGACATCTTCGAGTACTGGGCGGAGTTCATCATCGAGCTGGCGCGGCCGATCGTCGAGGCGGGCGTCGTGGACTTCGTGTGGATCAGCGAAGACGGGATGGCCTACAAGAACAGCACGATCGTCTCGCCGCAGATGTACGCGACCTTCTGGGCGCCCTACGTGAAGCGCGTCACCGACTTCCTGCGCGCGCACGGGATCGATGTGATCGGCCACTACACCAGCGGCAACATCACGCCGCTGATCCCGAGCTTCATGGAGGCAGGCATCAACCTCTTCGGTCCGCTGGAGGTCGCCGCCGACATGGACGCGGTCGCGCTGAAGCGGCGGTTCGGCCGCGACATCCTGCTCATCGGCAACATCAGCCGCCAGGCCCTCATGGACGGCCCGGACGCGGTCGAGCGCGAGTTCGCCGCGAAGGTCCCCTGGCTCACGGAGCAGGGCGGCACCATCCCCGCCATCGACGACATGGTCCTGCCGGACATCTCGTTCCAGAGCGTGATGAGGTATGTGGAGCTGGTCAAGGAATACACCGCCTCGTAGCCCCGCCGGACTCGGAGGGCAACACCCAGGAGGATGCCATGAAGCCGGTCGCGTTGCAGACGTACACGCTGAGAGACGCGTTCGAGAAGGACTTCCACGGGACGCTGAAGGCTGTCGCGGAGGTTGGCTACAAGGGGATTGAGGTCGGGGGTGCCTACGGGCAGGAGCCGGCGCAGATCGCGAGGGCGGCTGCGGACCTGGGCCTGGGCATCAGTAGCAACCACGGCGGCCTCCCGACGCCGGAGACGCTGGCGCAGACCGTCGACTTCCAGGGCGCGCTTGGGTCCACCCGGCTCGTCTCGGGATTCGGGCCGGATGACCTCAAGACCGTCGATGGCTGCAAGGCCTGCGCGGACAAGCTGCAGAAGGCCGCCGATCTTCTCAAGCCGCACGGCATCTCCGTCCACGTCCACAACCACTACTGGGAGTTCCACCGCGTCGAGGACGGGCGGTACCCCTTCGAGATACTCATGGAGCAGGCGCCGTACGTCTTCAGCCAACTCGACCTCTACTGGGTGGCCTTCGGCGGCGCGAGCCCCGTGGACATCCTGGAGCACCACGGGAAGCGCGTCGAACTCGTGCACGTGAAGGACGGCCTGCTCGGCGACCAGTACCACTTCAAGGCGCTGGGAACGGGGCAGGTC
Organism: Armatimonadota bacterium; assembly: GCA_016869045.1. Lineage (GTDB taxonomy): Bacteria > Armatimonadota > Zipacnadia > Zipacnadales > VGFC01 > VGFC01. The sequence continues at coordinate 34,616 of VGFC01000007.1, read as the reverse complement.
AACCTCGTCGCCGCCATCGGGGCGCTCGACCCCACCGTCACGCAGTGGCTGATCGTCGAGCAGGACCTCTCCGACGGCGACATGATGGAGGACGTGAAGACCAGCTACGCGTACCTGACCTCGCATGGGCTGGGGAAGGGGAACAAGTAGGGGCGCAATAGCCGTAGCCGGGAGCACATGCGTTACGGGTGCGGCGCCGTCACCCTCACCCCGCTCCACTGCCAGTGCTCGCCCATCGTCGTCACGATGCCGTAGAGGCCTGGCGCGGCGTCCGCCGGCGCGCGGATGGTGAGCTTGCCGGCCTTGATCTCGGTTGGCAGGCCGGCCATCACGACGCGCAGGCCGGGGTCGGCTTCGAGGACGAGTTCGCCGCCCGGCGCGATCTCCAGCACGTCCTGTGCGGGGCGCAGGGGGGCGTTGCGGAGGACGGGATCCGAGAGCGGCTTGATCTCGCCCTCGTCTCCGCGCCAGTGGAGTTCGAGCATCTGCTCTCCGCGCTGCCAGAGCTGCACGCCGAAGTCAGGGCCTAGCGAGAGGCTGTGCGCGAACCCGAAGCCCTTCAGGCGCGGGACGAGCTTGCCGAGAATCGTCGTCGCCTCGACGGGCGCGTACTCGCCGTAGCCCCCGTCGAGTGGCGGTGCGTCCTTCGGCCAGAGGCTCTTCAGCGTCTCCAGGATCTGCTCGGGGGTCTGGCCCTTGAGCAGCATCCCCGTCGGTACCGCGAGCGAGTGCTCGTCATTGCCGACCCAGTCCCGCCAGAGCTTGAGCGAGACCGGCAGGTCGCCGCCGCCGGTCTTCTGCAGGGCCTGACCGACCTTCGTCTCCTCCCACTTCACGCCTGAGCCCGCGTCCTCCAGGCACATCGAGACCTCGGCGCCCTTGTGCCAGAGGAGGTTCTGGTCGGAGCGGTTGTCCTCGGCCTTCGGGACCTCGGGGTTCAGGCTGATACAGCCCCGCGCGCAGTCGAAGATGAGGTTGTTGGCGAAGCGGTTGTGGCTGGTGGTGGTGGGCTTACCGTCGGCGACGCGGCTGAAGAGGTTGCGGAAGCGGATGCCGAAGTTCGCGCAGCCGGCGATGAGGTTGTTGGCGCAGGTTGCATGGTTGCCGTCGTGGGAGTAGATGCCCTCGCCCCAGGCGTCGCCGGCGTTTCGCGTGCCGAGAATGACGTTGGTGTCGATGAGGATCGGGCCGGGGCTAACCTCGTGGAAGATGCCCGCGCCCATGTTGTCGGTGAGCAGGCACTGGGTGATGCGGTTGCGCTCGCAGTTGTAGTCCAGCCAGATGCCGAAAGCATGGTTCCCGTGCGAGCGATGTCGGCGGATGATGCAGTCCTTCGCCGTGTGTAGCTTCACCCCGGCCGACTCGTACATGAAGAAGTTGCCCTTCAGGCAGTTGTCATCGGTGACGTTGTCCTCCAGCAGCAGCCCGTTGGCGCCGCCGTTCCAGCCGACGATGCCTGCGACGCCGTGGTGGCTGACCGCATTGCGGCGGACCTGGTGGAAGCCGCTCTTCTCGCACACCACGGGCTGCCACGCGAGGTCCTCGCCCCAGCCCTCGGCACCGACGTCCAGCCCCTGCGCGTTGCCCCACTCGATGACGTTGTCCTCGATGACCCAGTGGTGCCCCGAGCGCGTGCTCATCACCGACCGGTGCCCGATGACGCCCCAGTTGTCGCCGTTGGACTCCGGCGCCGCGCCGCCGATCATCCGGAGGCCCTGCACGCGGATGTAGCCGAGCCCCCGCGCGGCGGGAGCGAAGCATTGCTGGCGCATCGAGCGCTCGACGAGGTGATCCGCCGGGCTGCCCGCGACGTGGATCAGGAGCCGCCCGGCCTCGTCGTCGGTGAGCATCCGGCCTGTCTCGGCTCGCAACTCGTCCATCGTCGCGACGTGAGTCTGCAGCTTCCCATCGACGAGGACTTGCTCGGCGCGGTGCATGGGGCCGGACTTGGGCGTCGGCCACTGCTCGGGGTGGTCCCACGGATGGCGCTCGTAGGGCGCCGACCAGACGCCGCCGCCCTCGTCGCGCCACTCCGGCTGCCACACATCCGAGGCCTTGATGACCGGTTGCTCGCCCGGCGCGGCGGCGCAGGTGACCATCCGGTCGTCGCTCGCGCCGCCGAGGAAGGGCCGCACGCACTCCCGGTACTCGCCCGCATGGATCAGCACCGTGTCCCCGGGCTTGAGGGCCTCCGCCGCGCGCTGGATGGTCTTCCACGGGCGGTCCGCAGTGCCCGGGTTCGTGTCATCGGCGTTAGGGTGCTGCCGCGCGACGTGGTACGTCTTCGCCGGGCCGGTCGAGGGCTCGATCTGCTCGCCGGCCCACGCGCAGTAGCCGCGCAGGACGATGTCGGCGCTCGAATCGGCGGCGATCGCCCGCAGATGAGGCAACGCGGCGCTCACCTTCGGCCCTGTCTTCCCCAGCCGCACCGCCGCCGCGACGCGGGCCTTCAGGTCAGTCCTCGGATTGCCCAACTCCTCCGCCCAATGCGGGCCAAGCTGTTCCATGGCTGCCTCCGTGCCGATCTCCTCGAGGGCGCGCCACGCGCGGTCTGCGATACCGCCCGGGAACGCGCGGGCGACCTCACCCAGAGCCTCCTCGGCGCCCGCCGCCTTCGCGCTGCACATGCCCAGAGCCTCCGCCGCGATCCACTGGGCCTCTTGCTTGGGGTCCCGCAGGGCCTCGATCATGGCACGCAGATGCTCCCCCGACGGCTCCCCTAGCCGGAGCAGGGCCCCATGTGCGCGAACGCGAGGGAACGGATGCGGGTCGTTCAGGGCCTGCTTCAGGCGCGGGATGGCTTCCCGGCCCAGGATCAGCTCGAAGGACAGCACCGCCTGCATCCGCGCCGTCGGGTCGCCGTCCTGCATTGCGTTGTCCAGCTCCGGCAGGGCGGGCCGACCGATCTGCGCGAGGGACTCATGTGCAATCCAGCGGATCGCGCCATCCGGGTGGGTGCGCATCGCCTGGATGAGCGGCGGGATCGCCGCCTCACCCATCTTCCCGAGCGTTCTGGCGGCCAGGTGGTCGCCCGGGTTGCGGTTCATCAGCTCGACCCACTCGGAGAGGGTCTTGCCGTCGAGCGAGGGCTCAGGCTGCGCGAGGCAGGTCGCGGACAGGATGGTGGTGAGCCACATGCAGAGAACGTGCTGGCGCATGGCGGCCTCCTATGCCTCTCTCCGTGCTGCATGCTTCAGCATCCTCACGTAGGCCTCCGCCGCGCCGGGCTTGGGCTTCGTGAGGATCGGCGGGAAGACGAGGCGCGAGCGCACGTCCTCGGTGATCGGCAGGTCGCCGGTCCGGTAGCGCCGGTAGCCCTCGCCGAGCGGTCCCCGGTTGCGCGTGAAGACATCGAAGCCGTCGCGGAAGAGCGGAAGCTGGTGCAGCAGCGGGTACCAGCCGTCCCCGCACTTCAGGCCCGCCTGCTTGCAGCGGTCGAGGAACTCCGTCGTCGGCACGCCGCCGTTGCGGTCGGGATGGTAGATGAGCGGGAAGGCGTAGTAGCCGCCGCGCTTCGCGCCCGGGTAGACGTGCAGGGGCTCAAGGCAGTCGAGGTCCGCGACTCCCTCCTCGACCTCCGCCACGAACGCGCCGCGCGAGGCGTTCAGGTCGTCGAGCTTGTGGAGCTGCACGAGCGCCACGCCGATGCCCAAGGGGTGGCTGCGGAGCTTCATCCCTAGGCCAAGGGGCTGCAGCTCCTGGTAGCGGTCGCCCGGGAGGTCCAGGCCCCAGCGGTTTGCCTGCCCGATCAGGCACGCGCGGTTGAAGATCTCCTCATCATCGGTGACCAGCGCACCGCCCTCGCCCGCGCTGAGCGCCTTGCTCCCCTGCAGGCTGAACGCGCCCACATCGCCGATGGAGCCGACCTTCTTGCCCCTGTACTCCGCGCCATGCGCGTGCGAGCAGTCCTCGATGATGCGGATCCCGTGCTTCCGGCCGATCTCCACGATCGGGTCCATGTCACACACGCTGCCCCACAAGTGCACCGGCACGATCGCGCGCGTGCGCTCGGTGATACGCCGCTCGACATCGGCGGGGTCCATCACCAGCGTGCGCGGGTCGATCTCACAGAACACCGGCCTCGCGCCAAGCAGCAGCGCCGGCCCGATCGTGCAGATCCACGTGTACGAGGGCGTGATGACCTCATCCCCCGGCCCCACGCCCACGCCGAAGTACGTCGAGTACAACGCCGCGCTCCCGTTGCAGGTCGTCAGGCAGAGCTGCGTGCCGATGGTGTCGCGGAACTCCTGCTCGAACTGCCGGACAACCGGCGTCCCGCCGGACAGCTCGTTGCGCAACGCCATCTCGTACACCATCCGCGCCTCCTCTTCCCCCACCTGCTCCCACGCATCCTCCGGCATGATCTCGACGGCGGTCTGGACGAAGACCGGGACTTCTCGCTCGTGCGACTTCCCTTCGGGCATGACCTGCCTCCAGTGGGTGACTTGCGCACGAGGGTTCGGCGCAGCGGGCGCTGTCTCCTGTCAAGGAGACCCTCGCTTGCCCGAGGAAGCGACGCCCACGTGAGGTGCCCGATGGACGCAGAGCCGCAGTCGTGGATCATCCCGGTCGGCACGCACGTTGTCACGCGCGTCCCTGTACAGGCGGCCGACCTTCCGGCAGGCGCGGCGGGAATGGTGGGCGGACTGCTCGCCGACGAGGGGGAGGTGTACGCCGTCAGCTTCCCCGGAGGGGCAACGGCCCGTCTCAGGCGCGAGGACCTGGCGATCCGCAAGCATGTTCACCGGGAAGGTCTGGAGCAGATCGCGGAGGGGCCGACGCAGGACGAGCTGTGGCAGCATGTCATCTACCGGTGCGTGATCGGCTCGCGCGCGTACGGACTGGCGGAGGATGACTCGGACTTCGACCGCCGCGGCTTCTACCTGCCGCCGGCCGCCTTGCACTGGTCGATTGCGGGTGTGCCCGAGCAGCTCGAGACGGACGACCACGAGGAGTGCTACTGGGAGATCGGCAAGTTCGTCAACCTGGCCCTGAAGGCGAACCCGAACATCCTCGAGTGTCTCTACACGCCGCTCGTGGAGTACATGACGCCGCTTGCCGCCGAACTGCGGGAGATGCGGGGGGCCTTCGTGTCCCGGATGGTCTACCAGACGTACAACGGGTACGCGATGTCGCAGTTCCACAAGATGAACCGGCACCTGCGCACCACGGGGGAGATGAACTGGAAGCACGCGATGCATCTGATTCGGTTGCTGCTGTCGGGGATCGCGGCCCTGCGCGAGGGCGCGATCCGTGTGGACGTGGGCGAGCATCGGGAGCAACTGCTGGCGATCCGCCGCGGCGAGATGTCCGTCGACGACCTGGAGGCGTGGCGGCGGCGCCTCCATCGTGAGTTCGATGCTGCGCTGGCCCGGTCCGACCTGCCGGAGCGTCCCGACTACGGGCGAGCCAACGCGTTCCTGGTCAGGGCCCGCCGGAGCATGGTGTGAGCGAACATGGAAGCAGTGCTGCGTACGGCGATCACTGACCACCCGCATCCGCTGATCTTCGCCACGATCAGCGGCGCGCACCTGTATGGGTTCCCGTCCGCCGACTCGGACTATGATCTGCGCGGAGCGCACGTTCTTCCCCTGCGTGGGGTTGTGGGGCTCGACCCGCCCCCTGAGACCGTGGAGATCCACCGCACCCAGGCAGTCCCACAGATCGACCTCGTCACGCACGACGTGGCGAAGTTCATCCGGCTGATGCTCAGGAAGAACGGCTACGTGCTGGAGCAACTCCTTTCGCCGCTGGTCGTGCACACGACCCGGGAACATGAGGAGCTGAAGGCGCTCGCGCCCCAGTGCATCACACGCTACCACGCGCACCACTACGTTGGCTTCGCCAGAACCCAGTGGGAGCTGTTCCGCAAGGAGGACCCGCCAAGGGTCAAGCCATTGCTCTACGTCTACCGCGTGCTACTCACCGGCATCCACCTCATGCGCACCGGCGAGGTCGAGGCGAACCTCGTTCGACTGAACGAGGAGTTCCGGCTGCCGTACATCCCGGATCTCATCGCTGCAAAGATGGGCGGCGGCGAAGGCTCGCAGCTACGCGAGAGTGACCTGGAGCTGCACGAGGCGGAGTACGAACGTCTCCGCGCCGAACTCGAGACGGCATATGGACTGAGCTCGCTGCCGGCCCAGTCCTCGGCAAGGGACGCGCTGAACGATGTGCTCATCCGGATCAGGCTGGAAGCGGGCACAGGCCGCTGTGCCTCCAGCGGCGATCCCTGAGGTGATCCCACAATGGCCGACCGCGAAGTGCAGTACGAACGCATGTTGCCGCACCAGATCGAGGCCGCCCTCGCCGACTGCCCGACGGCCTTCGTGCCGCTCGGGACGCTGGAGTGGCATGGCGTGCAGAATGCCCTGGGGCTGGATGCGATCAAGGCGCACGCGCTGTGCGTGCGGGCCGCGCAACGCGGCGGAGGAGCGGTACTGCCGCCGGTGTTCGGCGGCGTGGGCGGCGTCGATCAGCCGTACACGGTCGTGATGGAGTCGGAACCGACGTTCCACTCGCGCGTGCTGGAGCCGTGGCTCAGCATCCTGTGCGGCGAGCTGAAGCGCGTCGGCTTCCGCGCGATCATCATGCTGACCGGCCACTACGGCGCGTCGCAGCAGATGATCGTTCGTGAGACCGCGGTCCGTGAGACGCAGCGCCTCGCCATCCCCGTCCTCGGCACGCCCGAGTACTGGCTCGCGCTGGACGCGGGGTACCTCGGCGATCATGGCGGCCAGTTCGAGACCTCGCTGCTGATGGCGCTGATCCCGGGGCTGACCGACCTCACGCAGCTCAAGGGCGACCCGCCCTTCCAGGGCATCGGCGGCGGCGATCCGCGCCGGAGCACCGCCGAGGAGGGCGAGCGCGTCAGTGAGGTGATCGTCGCCCGCCTCGCGACGCTCGCCCAGCGAATGCCCACTTGGGACGCGGCGACCCGCGCCCGCTTCTTGCGCGCGGAGCAGGCGTTGGTGAGCCACCAACTGGAGACCGGCGGCGCAGCGGGAGACGTGTGGGCCGCCTGGCGGAACATGCAGCACTTCGTCGCCTACGGGGAGCTGCTCGCGGCGGAGCGGTTCGAGGAGATCATCGGGATGGTGGGGACGGCGTAAGCCTCACAATCCGTCGCACGCCGTGCAGGCCTCGCAGCCGGCTGGGGGCCGGACGGCCTGGATGCCCGCGGCGGCGATGTAGTCCTCGACGCCGGTGCCCGGCGCCCAGTCGCGGATGAACTCGTGGCTGGCGGGGTTGACGGTGATTCGGATGTCGCGGAAGCCTGCGTCGGCCAGGATCGCCTCCAGCTCCTCCACGCTCGCCGAGCCCGTCACACACCCGCAGAGCCAGTCAGGGTCGTCCTTCATGGACTCACGGAACTCCTGCAGCCGCACCACGTCCGAGATGGCCAGCCGGCCGCCGGGCTTGAGCACGCGGAAGGCGTCGCGGTAGACCGCCTGCTTGTCCGGCGACATGTTGATGACGCAGTTCGACAGGACGACGTCCGCGGTCCCATCCGCCACCGGCAGGTGCTCGATCTCGCCGAGGCGGAACTCGACGTTCGTATAGCCGCCCTTGCGCGCGTTCTCGCGGGCCTTGGCGATCATCTCGGGCGTCATGTCCACGCCGATCACCCGACCCGTCTGGCCGACCTGCCGCGCCGCGAGGAAGCAGTCGAAGCCCCCGCCGCTGCCCAGGTCCACCACCGTCTCGCCCGGCTGCAACGCGGCGATCGCTTGCGGGTTCCCGCAGCCCAGGCTCATGTCTGCGCCCTCGGGCACGGCCGCCAGCTCCTCTGCCGAGTACCCGATTCGTGCCGAGGTGTGGGCGTGGGTGTCTTCCGGGCTACAGCATGATGCATCTCCCTTGGGTTCGCAGCACTGGTTCGCGGCGGCCTGGGCGCCCCCACCTGCCGTGGCGATCTGTCCGTAACGCTTCCGTACGGTCTCCCTGGTCTCGTCCGCCTTGCGTGTGCTCATCTTGGCACCCTCCAAACCTCAGGTTACGGCGGTGTCGGAGCGGCGCTCCGACCTACGACGACCGCCTCACACTTCCTGCTCATCGACGTTCAGGCCGCTCACTTGCAGCTTCGCCTCCTCGGGCAGGAAGCACATCGAATACGTCTGCCCGGGCGCGAGCGAGAGGTAGTTCGAGTCGAACCGGATCCAGCCTCCATCAGTCGGCGTCAGGTGTACCCCGAGCGCCCACACGCCACCGACATTGGTGATCTCCAGTTCGCGGCCGACGCGCGAGACCACCAGCTCAGTCCTCGGCGCGCTGACGAGCCCGGCGAAGAGGGGCTCGTCGGCGGTTGAGAAAAGGTAGTAGTTGGCTGAGCCCCGCATCGAGGGTGCCAGGGCGTTGAGGTGGAGAATGAAGACCGCCCCTTCCAGGCGCTCGACTTGCCAGGAGGCCGTCGCCACCCGCAGGGCGCCGCAGGCGGGCGCGTCAATTGTGGCCTCCCCTGCGGCGAGGGTCCGGTCGTGAAGGTCGGAAAGGGTCCAGGTCACGCGCGTCCCGGGCGCCGCGTCCAGCGAGTTGTTGACCCAGACCTCCGTCTCGAAGGTCTCGCCCGGTTGCCAGCCCAGCTTGTCATACTTCGCGCTGACGTGGAAGGGCTCATACGCGTTGCGGCACCACCAGTAGGCGGGGCGCGGCTGGCCGTAGTAGTCCACCACGTTGGTGCAGGAGAGGTTGGGCCAGGACTCGTTGAACTGCCAGGGCATCGTCCCACCGCAGCGCCACTTGCGGCGGCGGTTGGCCTCCAGGCAGTAGCGCAAGCCCTCGGCCTGCAGGAGCTGGCTCAGCTTCACGTAGGTCTCGAGGTCCTCGATCCTGCCGAAGACGCGCTCCATCATCGGGCGCTGTACCCACCACGCGCCGTGGTGAAGCCAGAGGGGGTTCGTCTCGTCCGGCGGCCAGAGGGGCTGCCTGACGGCGATCTTGCGCATCGCCTCGATGTTCGCGGCGCCCTCGACGCCCATCTCCGAGTGCAGGAGCGCGTCGATCCCGTTGTACAGCCGGTAGTGCTCGGCCGGGCCCTGGTACTGCCAGGGGCCGTGCACGTCGTGCATCTTGCCGACATGCTCGAGGCTGGCGTTCTCCACCGGGCCGCAGCCGGAGGTGGGATACCAGAGGCGGCCGGGATCGAGGCGCTGCACGACCTCCTTCAGCACCGCCAGCGCCGGATGCGTGTCATCCAGCGGCGTCCAGTTGTCGTGCATCAGCTCGTTGCCGCCGGTCCAGATCACCAGCGACGGATGGTTGCGCCGCCGGGGCACCATCTTCATCGCCTGCCGGCGGATGTAGCGCAGGTAGCCGGGCGCGGTGCTCGGCCGGTTGTCGATGCCCGACGAGGAGTGGATGAACTCCTGCCAGACCATGATGCCAAGGCGGTCGCAGAGGCTGTAGAAGCACTCCTTCTCCAGCAATCCGCCGCCCCACACGCGCAGCAGGTTGCAGTTCGCGTCCTTCGCGAGCGTTAGCCAGCGCTCGTACATCTCGTGGCCCGGCCGCCCATAGAGCTGCTGGATCGGCGCCCAGTTCCAGCCCTTGATGTAGACGCGCTTGCCGTTGACCTCCAGCACGTAGGGCTTCGCGTCCTCGGGTGCACCGTCATTCGGGAGCGCCCGCACGCGGCGGATGCCGAAGGTGACGGTCTTCGTGTCAAGGGGGAATTCGGGGACACGATCCCAATTCGATGAGGCGCGAATTGGGTCATGTCCCCGAATTCCCAGTGAGACCTCCGCTTCGTAGAGGGGCTGCTCGCCGTAGCCGTTCGGCCACCAGAGCTTGGGCTCCGGGACCGGGCAGCGAACTGAGTAGGTCGTCATGCCACCCGTCGCTAGCACCTCACCCGAGCGCGAGGCGACCTTCCGCCCATCCTGCAGGAGGGTGGTGTAGACCGTGACTGGCGCGGCTAGCGCGCAGCCGATGTCCACCGAGACACCGACCTCGGCCTCGCTCAGGTCCTCGCTCAGTTGCGTGTACACCTGCACATCGCTGATGTAGGCGGGGCCGGTCACCTCCAGCCGCACGCTCTCGTAGATGCCGATGGGCACGAGGCGCGTGCACCAGTCCCAATCGTAGGCGAACCGCGCCTTCCAGAGCCGCACCTCGCTCGTGCGGCCAATCTGCCCGACCTCGCGGGGCGCGTGCTCGCAGATCACCACCAGCTTGTTCGGGCCCTCGCGGCTCAGGAGGCGCGTGACCTCGAACTCGAACGCATCGTACATGCCCTCGTGGTGGCCAAGGAACTGTCCGTTGAGGTAGACGCGGCACTCGTAGTCTACGCCCTCGAAGATGAGCCGCACGACGCCGCCCTCGGGTACCTCGGGCGCGGCGAACTCCTTCAGGTAGACCCAGTCCCGCTCGCTCGTCCACTCGCAGTCACGGCTGTGGAAGTCCGTGGTGTAGTCCGGGATCAGTCCCGCGTCGAACGCGTCGTCCTGCACGGTGCCGGGCACCTGCGCCGGAATCCAGAGCGCAGGCGTGACGGTCTCCGGCTTCTCCCACACGCGCCGCCACTCCCACTCGCGCGGCATCAGCGGCAGCACGCGCCAGTCGCTACCGTCCAGCGAGATCGTCATCGGCGCCATCTCACCTGCCCTCCGTTGCTTTGACCAACACCACGCGCTCCACGCAGATCGCGTTCCTGTCCCCAGCCGCCCCGTGCGGGAAGCCGGGACCCTCGAACGCGATGTTCGCCCAGACCTCGAACTGCGTGTCCGGGTTCCTCGGGTCGATGACGCTGTCGATGTCGAGCTGGATGATCCAACTCCAGAAGAAGTAGAGGTAGTGGGAGGGCACGATCTTGTGGACGCCCATCTTGTACCAGTGATAGCCGGGGCCGCGCACGTCCTCGGGCCTGATCGGCGTGCCGCCGGCGCCTAGCTTGTTGACCTGGTCGTAGAGGCCCCAGGGCATGGGGAGCGCGTAGCTCTGGCCGGCGCCATCGGTCTGCAGGAGGCCATCGGTGAGTTCGAGGCGGTTGGTGACGCCGCTCTCGGTGTCGGCGGGGATCACCTTCACGATGTCCTGCCAGTTGCGCGTCGCATCGGCGGTGAAGTCGAACACGGTGCCCGGCGGGAGGTTGCGGAAGCGCTCCGGCAGCGGGACGTATGCCTTGCGGGAGGTCAGCGCAGCCACCTCCGCGTCGCACCGGTCGCGCTCCGCCGCGCGCTGGTTCTCGGGCAGCCGCAGGTTGGTCTGCTCGTGCCACGTCTGCTGATAGCGCCTGGCGATGGCGTCTCGGTTGAGAGGCATCTCGTCGGGCGGCTTGCCGAGAGCCAGCCACTCCCGCATGAGAGCCGGGTAGCGGACGACCGCAGCCCGGTCCAGCGGCAGGCGGGCGTGTCGCACGCGCTGCAGCACTTCCGCGTCGGCCTGCACGGCGGCTTCCGCCCGGTCGAAGAGGCCCTGCGCTTCAGTCACGAAGGCGAGGTCGAGATAGCGGTAGTTCGGCGGCGAGGCGCCCATGCTCAGGTAGCTGATCTTCTCGGCGGAGGCAGCCTCCAGCTTCGTCAGGTACTCGCGGACCCGCCTGCCCGCCGCGCCGTAGAACCCGTCGGTGAAGGTGGTCACCAACTTGTCGTAGTCCTGGTACGGGTCCTCCAGCAGCTTCATCATCATCCAGATCTTCAGGTCGCGCCAGTCGGCGAGGATCGTGTACTCGTGCTCCGTGAAGACGCCCTCGACGTTGTGCTCCGCGTAGAAGCGGTAATCCATCGGGTAGGTGTGCACCGTCGGTAGCGGGAGCCCGTAGTAGGGCGCATAGCTCACCGCGTAGTCCCAGATGCGCAGGTTCTTGGCGATCTTGGCCCAGCTGGAGAGGTGCTCGCGGAAGGCTTCGTTCTCGGGGTCGGTGATGGAGCGCGTGAAGTTGCTCCCTGTATCGCAGAGGCGGATGATGAGGTTGTCGCGCGGCTTGATGGTCTTGGGGGCCTTCTGCGTGTACGTGTACGCGAGGGTGTCGATGTAGACGTCCGGGTACTCGTCCTTGACCGCGTCGGCGATGTAGTTCAGGAAGTCGAGTAGCGGGCCGGCTCCGGATTCCTCGGCCTTCGCGATTGCCTGGCAGGAATCGCACTGGCACTCACCACCCCAGTCGTTCTGGGAGATGTCATAGACCACGGGCGGCGGCTTGCCGGCTTTCTCCGCCTCGGCGCGCGAGCTGTCGATGTACGCCCTCAGCCTCTGCACCATGAGGTCCCGCAGGGCCTGGTTCGTCAGGCAGAGCTGGTAGTATCCATCACCCTTGCGTTCGCCGTCGATGAGCGAGAACCACTCGGGGTGCTGCGCGAAGTACTCCTTGGGCGGGACGTACATGTAGAAGGTGTGGACATGGTACGGGGGACCGTAGCCCATGTCGCCGCCGTACTCGCCCTCGATGCCCGCGTCGCCCTGGCGGTTCAGCCGGTTGCGCGCGGCGTAGCGCCCGCCATCGTCGGCATACAGCATGTAGATGTCTCGGTACCGCAGCACCGGCTTGCCGCGGAGGTCGAGGTTGCCGACATCGAGCGTCGGCCGGTTTGGCACGGTCTCGCGGTAGGCGTTCCACCAGTGCACGCCGACGACGTCCTCGAGGAAACGATACACGCCGTACAGCGTCCCCCGGGGACGGCCGCCGACGATCACGAGGCTGTCACCGACGGTGCGGATGACCCACTCCTCGGGCCCTAGCGCGCCCGCGTCGATGCCATGCTCGGCCGCGAAGCGCGTCGGCCCGACGTAGACTGCCCGCCCGCTGCCGTCGCCCTCGTCGGTAACCGCAAACCGCCCGCCCGTCGCCTTGCCCAGGTACTCGGCCAGCTCAGCGGCGGCGGTCAGCTCGGCGGGCGAGGCGTCGGCGGCGCGGACGATCGCGACCCGAGCCTGCCCACCCGTGGCGAGGGTGGCGGCGGAGCCCTGGGCACAGAGCAGGACAGTGATCAGAGCGCTGAGCGCGTAGCGTCGCATCGTGTGTGATCCCCTTTCGGTGGGTCCATGCCCCTGTTCGACGAGGGCCGGCTCCTTCACTCCTCGGAGCGTGCAGGTGCGGCGCCGGGAATGGCGAATCAGCGAAGCAGCGGGCCGGAGCCCGTGGCATGGCAGGCCCAGAAGGAGTGCCCCAGATGGCTTTCGTTGACCTACGCCCCCAGGCGAAGCTGAAGTCACCGGCGGCGATGGTGAAGCAGCTCAACGAGTTCTCGCTGAACCTGAAGTTCTCGGCCGGCGTGTGGTTCTTTGCGCCGGGCGGCGGGCGCTTCCACGACATGTACCTCGACCGGAAGCTCTCGATGGAAGAGATCATGGAGATCGCCGCCGGCCTGAAGCCGTACGGCCTGTGCGGCCTGGAGGCGCACTACCCCAACGAGGTCTCCGAGAAGAACATGGACCTGTGGGTGAGCTTCATGAAGGACACCGGCATGAAGCTCGTGATGCTGGCCCCGTTCATCTTCTTCGACAAGCAGTTCGAGTGGGGCGCGCTCTCCTCCCCCATCCCCCGCGCGCGCAAGGCGGCGATCCAGCGCACCATCGAGACGCTTCAGATGTGCAAGCGCCTCGACGTCGAGATCGCGGTGACATGGCCGGGCATCGATGGGTACGAGAACCCGTTCGGTTACGACCTCGCCTCGGCAAGGCGGAGGTTCTGCGAGGGCCTGGCGGAGGCGATGGACACCGTGCCGGGCGTGCGCGTGGCCGAGGAGCCAAAGCCCTACGAGCCGCGCGGGCACATTCTCTACGGGACGACGCCCGAGGGCCTGCTGATGGGGATGCGGACCGAGAGCCTGCTGAAGAACCCGACGAACACGAAGCTCCTGGACAAGGGCCACGCGATGGTGTGCCTCAACCCGGAGGTCGGGCACGTGCACATGGGCTTCGAGGACTTGCCGAGCGCGCTGAGTCTGATCCTGGAGTACGGCCGCCTCGCGCACACGCACTGGAACTCGCAGCCCCTGGGCAACTACGACCAGGACCTCAACGTCGGCGTCGTCAGCCCCGAGCAGACCGAGGCCGCGCTGTATGTCCTCAAGATGCACGGCTACCAAGGGTACTTCGGCCTGGACCTCAACCCGGAGCGGATGCCGGCCCGCCAGGCCCTGCTGAACTGCATGGACGCGATGAAGGCCATGAATGACCGGATCGACTCCCTCGATCACGAGGCCATCGTCTGGGCCACGAACCACCCCGACAAGGCCCGCGGCTACATCGAAGCCGCCCTCATCCGGGCGAGATACCCGAAGGCCAAGGGCCTGTCGTCGATGATGAAGCTGGAGAGATAGGAGATACGGGCCCGCACCTGCGATCTCTGCCCGTCTGGGTCTGTTGAACTGCGGCCGAACGAACCTCGGCTGCAGAGTGGGCGTATACGTAACTGTGCCAAGGAACCGGAAACTCGCGCAATCTGACCTGCCCGATCGGGTAGCTATCACACCGGGCGAGGACGTTGACGGCGGCCTGCGCGAGCGGGTGCAGTCTCTCCTGGAGGGGGACGAGCGCCTGCTGCTGGTCGCCGAGTCCGACCTCGGGCCCGAGGGCACCTTCGGCCGCCAGTGGCTGGTGGTCACGTCGTCGCAGCTCATGGTCTTCGGGCCGGATGCCGAAGGCGACGGCGCTCCCCGCACGGTCATCTCCCTGAAGGACGTCGAAGGCTCAACCGTCGAGATGCTGGTCGGTCGCGCCGTCCTGCAGGTCACGATGGACGGCCAGCCGGTTGACGTGATCGGGTACACGCAGACCCATGCGGCGGCGTTCGGCAAGCTCTCGCGGGCGCTGGATGACTGGACGAAGTCGGAGAAGGAAATCGACATCGAGCGGCTGGTCAAGCCGGCGGAGGACGAGAAGGTCTGCGAGAAGTGCGGGCGGATTCTGCCGCCGTGGTCGTCCAACTGCCCGGCCTGCGTGCCGCGCGGGCAGATCATCCGCCGGCTCTTCACCTACTTGAAGCCCTACTGGTGTGTGGCGCTGTTCGCGCTGCTCGTGTCGTTCGGGTCGGCGGGGCTGGAGTTGGTCCCGCCCACGTTGATGCGGCGGCTCATCGACAAGGTCATCAACGTACCCGCGACGGCCGGCTCGCCGACCTCGGTGGAGCGGCTGGCCCTGCTGGCGCAAATCCTCGTGCTCCTCGTGTTGGTGCGGATCGGTGCCACGCTGCTGACGATGACGCACGGGTATGTGATGGTCTGGCTGGGCGGCCGGATCACCTTCGACGTGCGCAGCCAGCTCTACAACGCCATGCAGCACCTCGCGATGAAGTTCTTCGACAAGAAGGAGACGGGCGGGCTGATGTCGCGCATCACGCGCGATAGCGATTACATCCAGCACATGGTCGCCGAGGGCGCCGAGGTGATCGTCCGCGACGGGCTCCTGGTGCTCGGCATCGCGACGATGCTGTTCGTCACGGACTGGCGGCTGGCGATCTACGTGATGATCCCGGCCCCGATCATCGTCCTGGCGACCTCGTTCTTCTGGCGCCGCGTGCGTCGCATGTACCACCGGCTGTGGCACCGCTGGTCGAAGCTCTTCTCGCGCATCAACGAGGCGATCTCCGGCGTGCGGGTCGTGAAGGCCTTCGCCCAGGAGGAGCGCGAGGTCGATTCCGTCAACGAAAGGGCGTTCGACCTCTTCCGCGCGAGCGTGCGGACGGACCGCATCTGGTCGATCTACTTCCCCGCCATCGGGTTGGTGATCGCCGCGACGCAGCTGCTGATCTGGTGGATCGGCGGCCAGCGGATCGTGGCGGCGACGGGCTTCACGCTGGGCCAGCTCATGCAGTTCTTCTTCTATGTGGGCATGTTCTACGGGCCACTGCAGTCCCTCACGCGGTTGAACGACTGGATGCAGCGCGCGTTCACCGCCGCCGAGCGCGTGTTTGAGATCATCGACACCGAGCCGGAGGAGTACGAGAAGCCGGGAGCCGTGGTCGTGCCGAAGATCAAGGGCCACGTGAACGTCCAGGATGTGACCTTCGGCTACGACAAGGCGGTGCCGGTCCTGCAGCACATCACGCTGGATGTGCAGCCGGGCGAGATGATCGGCCTGGTCGGTCACTCCGGGGCGGGCAAGAGCACGCTCATCAACCTGATCTGCCGGTTCTACGACGTGGACGACGGTACCATCGAGATCGATGCGGTGGACGTGAAGAACATGCGCCTGACCGACCTGCGCAGCCAGATCGGCGCGGTGCTGCAGGAGCCGTTCCTGTTCAACGGGGGCATCGCCGAGAACATCGCCTACGGCAAGCCGACCGCCACGCCGGAGGAGATCATCCGTGCCGCTCGCGCAGCCAACGCGCACGAGTTCATCATCCGCATGCCCGATGGGTACGACACGGTCGTCGGCGAGCGCGGGGCGCGACTGAGCGGCGGCGAGCGGCAGCGCATCAGCATCGCCCGCGCGATCCTCCACGACCCGGCGATCCTCATCCTGGACGAGGCGACCGCCTCGGTGGACACCGAGACTGAGCAGCAGATTCAGGAGGCCATCGGGCGCCTCATCACCGGGCGCACCACCTTCGCCATTGCCCACCGGCTCAGCACGCTGCGCAACGCCCATCGCCTGCTCGTGCTGGAGCACGGCAAGGTCGCAGAGCTGGGCACCCACGACGAACTCCTCGAGGCCCGCGGCACGTACCACAAGCTGGTGGAGCTGCAGCGGCAGGTCTCGGCGATCAAGGTGGTGGATGGGTAGCCTACCCCCCTGCCCCCCTTCCTTCAGAAGGGGGGAAAGGCTGTGAGCGTTGAGGTGACCCCCAAGGATCGGGTTCTGACGGCGTTCGCGAGGCGGGAGCCGGATCGGGTCCCGCTGAACTACTCGGGCAACCCGGGAATCACCGGGCGGCTGCTGAAGCACTTCGACCTAGCGGACGGAGACTACGAGGGCCTGCTGCAGGCCCTGGAGGTGGACTTCCGCGGCGTCGGAGCGGCGTATGTCGGGCCGCGGCTGCACGAGGAGGCGCCGGGCCGCCGCGTCGATCCCCTCTGGGGCATTCGCACGCGCTACGTCGAGCACCACACGGGCGGGTACTGGGACTTCTGCGACTTCCCGTTGCGGGAGGCGAGCGTGGAGGAGGTTGCCGCGTGGCCGATGCCCTCGCCCGATGACTACGACTACTCGGGCATCGCTGAGGCCTGCAAGCGGTACGAACGCTACGCGATCAACGGGGCGGCGGGGTTCGGTGACATCATCAATGGGAACGGCATGTTGCGAGGGATGGAGCAGACGCTCATCGACCTGATCACCGACGAGTCGGCGGGGCTGCTGCTCGCGGATCGGCGAATGAGCATTCAGTTGGAGGTCACTACACGCATCCTGGAGGCGGCCAAGGGCGGCGTGGACTTCATCTGGCTCGGCGAGGACCTTGGGACGCAGATTGGCCCGCTCATCAGCCTCGACACGTTCCGCAAACACATCCGCCCGCGCTATCAGCCCTTCTGCGACCTCGCGAAGAGCCACAACCTCCCGGTGATGATCCACACGTGCGGCTCAAGCAGCTGGGCCTACGACGACTTCATCGAGATGGGCATCGACGTCGTGGACACGCTCCAACCCGAGGCGAAGGACATGTCGCCCGCCCACCTCAAGCAGGCTTTCGGCGACCGCCTCGCCTTCCACGGCTGCATCAGCACCGCCGGCCCGCTCGCGTACGGCACCGTGGAGGACGTCACCCGCACCGTCCGCGAGACCCTCGAGGTCATGATGCCCGGCGGCGGCTACTGCCTCGCCCCTACCCACCAGATCCAGGACAACACCCCCACCGAGAACGTGCTCGCCATGTATGAGGCGGCGAAGAGGTACGGGACGTACGGGTGAGACGGCAGTGAACAAGGGACAGGAGCGGCGCGAAGGAGCATGGACGCGCTCCGGCGGCAGAGACGGGCGGGCAGTACGGTGTGCCCGGAACTACTCGTGGGCGCGACGTCTGAGCCGGGGCAGGACGGCCGCGAGTTGCCAGAGGTTGCGGTACAGGTACACGCCGAGGGCCGTCGTGGCGAGAGCGACACAGAGGCTGACGACCGCGCCGCCAGCCGAATACGGGACGATGCCCGAGCCCGAGGCTTGCGCGCGAGCGATGCCCAGACGCTCACCGCAGCCCGTCGCAACAACATGGCCGAAGGCGGCGGCGAACGCCGCGAACCACGCCGCCAACAGAGCTGCCCAGACCAGAGCGCGCAGGGCCAGCCACACCCCGGAGGGCAGCCCCGCCAGCTTCTCCCGCTCGATCACCGCAATGCACACCACCAACAGGAGAATGCCAGCGGAGAACACGCTGTAGACGACGCAATCGCTCAGAGTCACCGGCGGTTCCCCCAATCGCCTCAGATTCCGGACGTGGGCGCCCGGGGTGAGCAGGCTACCTTCCCGGGCCCCACTGGACGGCCTCGGCGCGCAGGGCGGCGAAGTGCTCCTCCAGGATCCTGGCGCCCATGGGGCCATGTTGCCAGGCGAACCCCTCCCGGGTCTCGGCCTGGCGCGCGTGCGGAGATTCGATGCGGAAGCCGGAGGAGTCAACGACCATGAAGTGAGGGGAGGGCACGTAGGGCACCTCGGCGAGTTGGATGCGTCCGGTGCCGACCAGGTTGACCAGCATCTCGCTGGTGGCCATGGCCCTGGCGCCGATGATGACCTCCACCGACACCCCGCGGCTCACCGCGGCCCTCAAAGGCTCAGCCACCTCCGGTCTATCCCAGAACTGGGCGCTCCCCTCTCCAGCGACGATCAGCACTTGCCGGTGCGCCCGCGTCAGCAGAGCCCCCGCTTGCCGGGCGCAGTCATCGATGGTGCTGGCGACCGCCACCACGCACAGGTGCGTCGATTCCACCATGCCAAACACGGCCACCACGGTGAGGGTCAAGCCTACGACGAGTGCCACGGAGGCCCCCAGGCTCGGCGCGGTGGTCGTGAAGAACGCCGAGCACAGCCAGACACCCGCGACCGCAAGGACCAGACACCAAACCATCGCGAGGTAGTAGCGCGCCGCCAAGCTCAGCTGCATGTCCATTCCCTCCCGCTTACGGTCTGCCTGCGGCGAAGCCCTTGCCGCCTCGTGCCCGCAGCGGTCGCCTGGCTATCCCAGCCATCTCTGACCAACACAGGCGGCCCAGCCCAACCGCGGCACTCCCAGCCTACTCCAGAGCGTGCTTGTACTCGTCTGGCACATTGTCGGGCCCGATGAAGTTGATGTAGTCGTGCTTCTCGTTGGAGCGGTTGTACGCCTCGTCGAAACTGATCTTCCCATCCCTGACGAGACGGGCCAGATGTGCCTCCAGGAGCTGCATGCCCATCCGGCCGCTGCTCTGGATCACGGTGCGCATCTGGGACGTCTTGCGCTCGCGGATCAGGTTGCCGATGGCGGGCGATCCGCCCGGCTCCCCGATCATGATTTCATAAGCGGCAATCCGGCCGTGCTTGTCGACCCTCGGTATCAACTCCTCAGAGATGACCGCCGCCAGCGAGGTGGAGGCCATGGCCCGGATCTCCTCCTGCTCGAGAGCCGGGAAGGCGGTCACCAATCGGTCCACCGTCTTGGGTGCGCTCACCGTGTGAAGCGTCGAGAACACCAAGTGGCCCGTTTCCGCAGCCTGCAGGCACGTCCTCATCGTCTCCAGGTCTCGCATCTCGCCTACCAGCATCACGTCGGGGTCAGAGCGCATGTTGCGCACGACCGCCTCCGAGAAGCTGGACACGTCCACCCGGACCTCACGCTGGTTGATGAGGCTTCGCTTGCTCTCGTGATAATACTCGATGGGGTCCTCGATGGTGATGATGTGGCAATCGCGCTCTTCGTTGATGTAGTTGATCATGGAGGCGATGGTGGTGGTCTTGCCGCACCCGGTGGGGCCGGTGAGCAGGATGACGCCTCTGGGTCGGTGCAGGAGGTCTTTCAGTCGGTCCGAAGGCAAGCCCAACTGCTCAAAGGTCAGCATTTCATACGGGATGAGACGCAGAGCCACGGCGGGGTGCCGCCGCTGCTGGAAAATGCTGACCCGGAAGCGCGCCAGTGTGCCAAATGCGTAGCCAATGTCTGCCCCGCCGTGCTCGTTGAACCTGGTCCAGTAGGGACTCTCCGCGGTTTCCTTACCGAGGAAGCACTCCACGGCGCCCACCAGGTCCTCATGGGTAAGCTCCCGGTACCCGGCCAGCCCCCGCAGTCGTCCGTGTATCCTGTAGATAGGCTCCTGGCCTACAGTCAGGTGTAGGTCAGAGGCGTCGAGCTTGACGCAGCCCCCCAGCAGGACCTCCATCACGGCCCCATCAAGCGTCCGACCTGCCGCCTGTGCAAGTTCGTCCGGGCCCTTGACTTTCTCCCGCTGTGCGGTCGCCATTCAACTCACCTCGGATTCGGCCAAGTTGGGCCACCAGCTGCTATCGACTCTTCGCCGTGGGTTAACAAGTTCCTCCGTGCGAATGGGAATTCCTCCCCGGGGCGCCCGACGGCGCCTGGCGCCGTCACTGCGCCAGGCGTTGGGCGACTTGGGCGGCCTCGGTGTCGGCGGCAGGCTTCCCTGAGAGGGCCGCGGCGATGGAGGCGAGGCGGTTACACTCCTCGATGACGCGCGGGACGTTCAGGGGCTTGGGCTCTGGGCCCGCGAGCCGTGTGAGGTTTCCCCGGTAGATGGCGGTGAGGGCGTCGTCGGGAAGTGAGAGGCCGCGCACGATGCCGTCCTCCGGCGGGCCGAGGAGGAAGTCGGCGCCGTCGGGCATGCGGAACTCATCGTCGCTCTCCAGCCAGCGAAAGACGATCCCCGCGCGGTACACGCCCGGCTCGTTGCTCATGCCGGCCGACAGGTCCGTACCGAAGACAATGCGGCTCGCGTGGCGGATGAAGAACTCGCGGCCTGCCTCGGGGTCGCGCGAGATGTTGTAGAGCATCTCGACGCCGGGCGCGAGGTCGAAGCACACGTTCGGGTGCTCGTCGAGGAAGCGCGTGGCGCGCGGGAGGTCGGCCGAGAGGAAGTAGAAGTGCGCGAAGATCACCTTCAGCTTCGGGTGACGGCGCAGGGTCTCATCGACCTCGGCGTACAGCTCCTCCTTCTGCACGTCCTGCGGCCCGTAACCCCAGTTGCGCTCCTTCGCCCAGCCGGGGGTCTTCTCAGGGTCCCAGAACTCCTCCGGGTCGTTCACGTGCCACACGATGGGCAGGCCCAGCTCCTCGACACGGCTCCAGTAGTCCGCGAAGTACGGATCGGTGACGGGCACGTCCATGCGCTGGCGCGAGGTGGGCTTGCCCTCGATCATCTTGATCCCGTCGCAGCCCATCGCGACGAAGGCCTCGGCCTGCTCGGCGAGGGATAGGGATTCGGGGACACGATCCCAATTCGATGAGGCGTGAATTGGGTCATGTCCCCGAATCCCAGCGTGGTTCAGCCCCGCGAACACGTAGAAGCGCTCGGGATGGAGCGCCTTCGCGTACAGGGCGCCCGGCAGACCCGCCCCGGCCTCCGGGTTCTGGATCGCCACCAGCCCCATCCTGTCGATCCCCGTCGCCTCGCAGAGCGATAGCAGCGCCGCCACAGTATCCGGCCCTCCCGGATGCACATGCCCGTCCACGATGCCGCTCATCCTCGAAGCCCATTCGCTCATGCTCTGGCCTCCTATCGATGCAGGCCGCCTGCCGTCGGTCTGCGCCATTGCCGTTCCCGTCACCTGTCACCTGTGACCTGTAACCTGCCGTCAGATGATCTCGAGGTAGTCGTTGTCCGGCAGCTGCGGGAAGGGCGCGGTCGGCAGCGTCTGGTACCAGTAAGCGACGGAGGCGATGTCGTCCTGGAGCGGGAGGTAGCGGCCGCCGTCGCGCCAGCCGAGCGCCTGGATGGTGACGCGCAGGTCCTGCTTGAAGCGGATCGGATCGACGATGTGCCAGCGATAGAGGCTGAAGCGCTGCTGTGCGCGGTACGTGCCGTCGGGCCGGATCACCTGCATGCCCATGTACGGGCCGGAATAGGGCACGTACTGCCCATCGACATCCCAGTTGTAGGCGCCGCCGAAGTAGTCCTCCGTGCCGGTGCCGCAGATCGTCGGGAACTCCGTATCGCCATCCATGTAGAACTTGATCTCCCCCTCGCCCCACCACCCGTTGTTGTTCACGCCCCACGCCATCGAGGTCCCGACATACTGTCCTGCGCCCCGGATGCCGTCCACGATGGTGTACTCGGTCTTGTACGGAAGCGGGTTCGTGCGCCGGAACTGCGCGTGGAAGTAGGCGCAGTCATCCGGCACGTCGGTGAGCGTGTAGTTGATCTGATAGTACACCGTCACGGGCTCGCGATGACGGTTCTCCAGCATGATGCGGCAGCGCTTGCGGAAGGGCATCTCCCAGAAGCAGTTGTAGCCGCGGTTCGGGTTCACGCAGACCGCCAGCGAGTTGATCTGGTGATACCGCCCCCAGCCCGTGGCGAAGAAGTCGGCGGCCGGGCACTCGACCGCGGGCTGCTCCTCGTCCTCCCAGTAGATGCGCAGGATGTAGAAGCGTGCACCGGGCCCGCGCCGCGCCAGGTCGCCGGTGATCCACATCTGCTGGATCGCCCCCATGCCCTCGATGTCGGCGAGCATGCGGTTCTCGCCGGGGGCGATCACCGTGCTGGGCGAGACCTTCCAGCCCTGCCCGAGGTCCCGTGCGCAGCCGGCGCCGGTGCCCTCGGTGGCCATTGCGGCTTTGCCCTTCTCGCCCGTGAAGTTCTCCGCACAGATTGACCGCGTCTCTGCGTCCGAGAGCCGCGAGAGGTTGGCCAAGTGCATACCGAGGCCGTTGAACTGAGACATGCTTCCCTCCTGGTTGGTCGCTACCGAGAGCCGCGCCCGACGTTCCCCGTGCGCGCCTTGACTGCCTCGATGACCCGCAGGTCGTCGGCGTCGCGAACCTGCGCCCCCGCACGGGCGAGGACGAGGTCATACGCCTCAGCGGCCGGCTGCGTTGTCACCGGCGCCACGGCGAACGGCCGCTGCGCGCAGAATGCGTCCGGAGCGGGGCGGTGCTCGATCCACTTCCCGCCGGCTTGCTCGTAGTACGTCGCCAGCGGCCACTGCTCCTCCGCGCCGGTGGGCGAGAACGGTGACACGTTGCCCTGGAGGAAGACCTGCGTGCCCTGCTGGAGCCCATCGAGGAACACGCAGCCCTTCGCGCTCGCCGAGTCGGCGCCGGGGAGGAAGACGTTGTCGCGCAGGTTCACGTGCGCGCCGGTCTCGATCTTCGCCCCGTTGTTGTTGCCCCAGTTGTAGACGACGTTGTTGACGACATCATACGTGCCGCCTTCGAGCTTCGGGTTGCGATCAGCGTTCTGCGCGAAGAGGCAGTGGTGGATCGTGATGCGATCCGAGCCGACGCCCGACAGCCAGGCCTTGCTGTGCGGGAGTTGCGCCTCGGCGATGATCGTCCACTGGCACGTGAGGTCGCGCACCTGGCCCCACGTGTTGACCACCTCATCCGTCGCCCACATCAGCGAACAGTGGTCGATCAGGACGCGCTCGACCGTGCCGCCGTCCTTGCCCCAGAAGCAGAGGCAGTCGCCCTCCTCCGCGCCATAAAGCGTGCGCACCCGGAGGTGTCGGAGGATGAGGTCGTCGCAGTCGCCCGCGAACTGGATCACATACCCGCGGATCGTGATCCCACTCCCGGGCGCGGTGGAGCCATCGACGGTAACCTGACCGTTCGTCACCCGGATCTTGCTCTGCAGGTCGATCGTGCCCTCAACGCCGAAGCGGATGATTCGCGGGCCAGGGGCGGCGAGCGCCTCCCGGAGAGAGCCCGGCCCGCTGTCGGCAAGGCTGGTGACGGTGATGACCCGCCCGCCCTCGCCGCCGCGCGCGGTCGCGCCGAAGCCCTCCGGGGGATCGACCGGAGCCGCCTGCTGGGTCACCACGCACAGAGGAATCAGTGCGACGAGGACACAACCTGAGAGGAGCCAGGTGAGCACACGCATGGGAGTCCTCCTCCGTCCGGAGCACCGTCCATCGTTCCGTGCACGGGAGGCGGAGTCCTGCCGGGAGGTCGCCATGTTGGTCTTTGGGCTCATGTTGTGCGGCATCAGCGCGAGTGCGCAGCAGCCCGCCGTGCTCTTCGCCGGGACGAGCGGTGGCGGGTGCGCGTTTGAGGTCGCGCGGAAGCTCAACGCCGCGGGGTTCGCCCTGCGCGGGATGCCGTACCCGGGGTTCGAGGAGAACGCGCTGACGTGGGACCAGGCGAAGGGCTACAACGTCATCGCGGTGGTCGGCCTCGGGCGGGCGAATGCCGACATGACGCTGCCGGCAAGGACCACGCAGACCATCGAGACCTTGGGCAAGTTCCTCGACGCGGGCGGGGGCATCGTGTGGTTCTCGAACTTCGGGCAGATGGCGACGGACAAGCCCCCACAGGACGCGTTCCTGAACCCGCTCGGCCTCACGCCTCTGTTCGCCGAGATGCCGGCCGACCCGGGGACCGAGGTGATCGGCACGGCCTGGAAGATCCCGTTCTCCCATACGGGCAGCATGGCCGCCTCGCCGGTGACGGAAGGCGTGGCGTCGCTGTGGTACCCAACGCCGCACTACCGCATCGGCGCGCAGAACCACACGATTCCCTTCACCGCCGATGCGAACTGGACGGTGCTGGTGAAGGGCGAGCGCTCCTCGCTCACCAAGGCCGGGCCGCTGCAGGCGGGTTCGCCGACCGATCCTGGGACCTACCAGAGCGAGGTGCCGATCATCGCTTCGCGCGAGGTCGGTAAGGGGCGGATCGTGTACGTGGGAATCACGCCGGAGTACCTGATCGGCGGCAACGCGATGACGACCCTGGAAGGGATCGTGCTGGAGCGCGGGATGCGTGGCGTCCCGTCCGACGGCTATCGGCTCCTGGAGAACGCGCTGAAGTGGCTGGCCCAGCCCTCGATGGGTGGCGGGGAACTCGGCGGGGCGACGCAGGACGCGGCGATGCTGGAGGACCCGCACAAGACGCGCTTCGGCACCCCATCGGACTGGTCGCAAGGGGTGAGCTTCCCGGCGGTCGAGCCGGCGTATCCCGGCCTCATCGGCGCGCGGACGCGCTACTCGACCGGCAAGGCGACGGTGGCGGAGTGGGCGGCCGCGGCCCAGGCCCAGGCGCTCGCGTTCGTCGTGTTCCTGGAGGACTTCCGAGAGCTGTCCTCCGGTGAGTTCGGCAAGCTGAAGGCCGACTGCACGGCGGTCTCGTCGCGGGAGTTCACCGCGATTCCCGGCTTCACGATCGACGACGAGGTCGGCAACCACTACTTCTACTTCGGGACCACCTTCCCGTACCCGGACGCCAAGTTCCTGACGAAGGACGGGAAGACGTTCGTCTCGCGTGATGCTGAGATCGGCCCGAAGGACCCCTATGTGCCCGGCCAGCTCGCGATGACCACGCTGGACTACGCCTACTCGATCGGGAGCTTCAAGCTGACCGGCGGCAACTACCTGTTCAGCAAGGATGCTTCGCCCTTCGCGAACTTCTTCTCTAACTGGGATGCGATGGGCGTGGTGAGCAGTGTGAACGGCGAGCCGGTCGAGGAGGCGGTGCGCGAGTACCTGGAGCTGGTGGACTTCGGCAACGGGCCGACGCCGCTCGCCATCGACCTGATGGATGACCCCTCGGCGCTGGCGAAGGCGAAGTGGCGGATGGTCCTGCGACTGCCCGAGAACGGCGGCCAGACGATCTCAGGGAAGCTCGGCCCGGACACCAAGATCGCCGACTACTGGAACCAATGGAACTTCTACCCGGATAACCCCGCAAAGCCGTACGTCACGAGCGGGCCACAGATCGAGAGCTGGTGCTACACGGGACAGCGCGACTACGGCGGCGACAACCCGGGTGACTTCGTGTGGGAGAACTACCGTTGGCCGCTGAAGGGGAGGGTCACGTCGGACGCGGGCTTGCGGGAGGTCGCCGTTCTAGATGGGACCGAGCCCTTCCGTCGGTATCTGCCGCAGGGCGCGAAGGAGTTTGAGTTCACCCTCGACCTGAACCACGACAAGCAGCACAACCTGGTGATCGTGGCGACCGATGCGAATGGGGGTCGCGCGATCAGCGGCGAGCAATGGGATCGCAACCACCGGCTCGAGGAGTTCATGTGCTCGGACCGCAACAACCAGCTCTCGTATGGCTACCTGACCCGCAGCGACGGGACCGGCCTCATGCTCGGCGGCAATCAGACCCTCGCGACGCCGAACAAGCGCATGGCCCCGAGCATCTCGCCCGCCGGCACGTTCAAGAACGACGGCCTGCTCGGAGCTCCGGCCTTCGATGGTGCGGCGGGCGGTGAGCCGGACATGATCGAGCAGGTGCTCACCCACTCCGAGGGCCGTGAGGCGCGCTCGCCCAATGTTAGCGAGTCGCGGCGGCTCTTCCACACGGGGGACGTGCACATTGGCGAGGGCCGCTTCGAACACAACTTCGCCGACGGCGTGGGGGCGTACAACGTGTGGCACACGCTCTGGCGGACGGAGCCGGCGACGGACTTCACGGTGACGCGCCGCAGCCACTGCTTCCAGGTGAACCCCGACAGCCCGTTGGCCGTGTTCGTCTGGCAGTGGGACATCCGCCTGCTGCGCGACCTGCCGAACGACGGCTTCTGGGTGGCCTTCCTGCAGCCAGCGGAGTCGCGCCTGTGGGCCTTGCGTAGCAGCGAGGGCGCGACTTACTCCGGCCTCTGGGAAGACACGGCGCTCAGCGAGGGGCGCCAGCTCGTCCAGCCGTTCGGGCCGGGGGCCTACGGCGCGTTTCTCGATTCGCCGCTGGGCGGGGCGGCGATGTACTCGCTGACGGACGGCCTGGAGGCCGACTTGAACCTGCCGGGCCGGAGCCGGCTCAACGCGCGACTGCCCGTGGCGATCGCTCCGCAGAAGGCGGGCGAGACAGGCCGCGTGGAGTTGCTGTTCGTAGGCATTCCCCGTGCTACTGCCTTCACGAAGCAGCTTCCGAGCCCGAGCACGGAGGTCGTTGAGCGCTTCTGCCACGAATTCGGGCTGGACGGCGGAACGGGGGCCTACCAGATCGCGCTCCAGGTGGGCCGCGTGACGGGGCAGCGGTACATCCTGGACATCGACGGCGCGGCGGAGCAGTGCTTCTCCGGGCAACTGACCGGGCGCCTGGTATCGAGTCTGCCGATCCGCGTCTCGGGCCTGAACGACCGGTGGTCGGCGTGTCTGCTTGACCGCGCCCAGGGCAAGGCGCGGCCCGTCGGCATGTTCGAGGGGCAGGCGTGGGCGACTGTGAGCCTGAGCCAGTCGCTGGACCTGTTCGTCGGGCACCCTGTGACGGCGGACAACCCGGACGTCTGGCTGCAGGTCACCCAGACCGGCGCCGAGGCCTGGAAGGTCGAGGTTCATAATCCCACCGACCAAGCTCTGCGCGTAACGGTGCGCAAGAACCCGCACTTCGATCCGCTGAAGGGTAAGGCGTTCACCGAAGAGACGATGGACATCCCCGCCGGGAGTTCGGTGTGGCGGGACCTATGACGGGAGGAAGCCGAGTTCTCAGATGACGATCCTGAGCCATGCATTGGCAGCGCTGGGCTGGATGGTCCTGCCGGTCGGGCAGCACGCCGCGACCGATGTGACCTACGTGGTCGTCGACACGGGGCAGACGGCGTGCTATGACAACGCGCGGCAGATCGACCTGCCCGCGCCGGGGCAGCCTTTCTACGGCCAGGATGGGCAGCACGCGGGGCCGACTCCGAGCTACCGGGACAACGGCGACGGAACGATCAGCGACCTGAACACGGGGCTCATGTGGCAGAAGGACCCCGGGCCGAAGGTCAGCTGGGAGCAGGCGGTCGCCGGAGCGGCGGACTGCAGGCTGGGGGGGCACACGGACTGGCGATTGCCGACGATCAAGGAGCTGTACTCGCTGATCGAGTTCACGGGGTCAATCAGCCCCGGCCCGAACGGCTGGAAGCCCTACATCGACACGCGCTACTTCGTCTTCTCGTACGGTGACCCGGCCCGCGGCGAGCGCCCCATCGACAGCCAGTACTGCTCCAGCACCGAGTATGTGAGCACCACGATGAACGGCAACCCCACGGTGTTCGGGGTGAACTTCGCGGATGGGCGGATCAAGGGCTACCCGAAGGTCAGGCCCGGGCCCGGCGGCGGCCAGGCGAAGCTGTTCTGCTGTTTGTACGTGCGCGGCAACCCGGCCTACGGAAGGAACAGCTTCGTGGACAACGGCGACGGCACGGTCAGCGACCGGGCCACGGGCCTGATGTGGCAGCAGGCGGATGACGGCGTGGCCCGTAACTGGCAGGGGGCCCTGGCCTACGCAGAGGGCCTCGGGCTGGCCGGGCACGACGACTGGCGCCTGCCGAACGCGAAGGAGCTGCAGAGCATCGTGGACTACACGCGGTCGCCGCGGACGACCAACTCGGCAGCGATCGACCCGCTGTTCGCGTGCACGCCCATCACGGGCGAAGATGGGCGCCCGACCTTCGGGTGCTACTGGACCAGCACGACGCACCTGGACGGGCCGGTCGCGGGCGCCGCGGCGTGCTATGTGTGCTTTGGCGAGGCCTACGGCTGCATGGGCGGGTACTGGATGGACGTGCACGGCGCCGGCGCCCAGCGCAGCGACCCCAAGACGGGCGATCCCTCGCAGTTCCCCTACGGACGCGGCCCGCAGGGCGACGCCATCCGCATCCTGAACCTGGTGCGCTGCGTGCGGGACGGCTGAGCCGGACCGTGGGAAGGCGGCTATGTGCTCGGTGGGGCTTCGGGGATGACCTCGAAGCCCTGCTCGGCGAAATGGGGGTCGAGGGTGAAAGCGCGCGTGAGGCCGAGGTTGCGCATGACGATGAAACTGGCGCAGTCCACGAGGCTCAGTTCACGGCGATTGGCAGACAAGAGGGCTGCCAGGGCGGCCCGGTGGGTGTCCTCACCGACCCAGTGAACTTGGAGAACCGGCTCGATGCGGTTGGCGAACTCGTGGACAGCGGTCATCCCGAAGCGCTTCTGCAGCATGGCGTGCAGCTCGAGCAGCACGTAGTTCGTCACGATCGGTGGGGTGTGCGTCGACGTAAGCCTGTCCCAGACCGGCCTCGCTGCGCCATGGGAGCGGTCGGTGGCCAGCGACACGGCGATCAAGGCGGATGTGTCCGCGAAGACCCTCATTCCTCGTAGGCCTCCGCCAGGTAGTCGTCATGGCGCGCCGCCATATCCGTGGGGCCGTTCTTGATGAACCCCACAGCCGCCCGCGCCCGCTCCCAGATCTCGTCCCTCCCCGACCGGCCATTCCGGGCGATGTAGTCATCCACGCACCGTCGGAGCACCTCCGCCTGCGAGATGTTGTGCTCCATCGCCAGCCGCTTAACGGCGGCCGCTTGCTCCTCCGTCAACTGCACCTGCGTGCGTACCATGGCGGGCCTCCGAGAGTGATTACATTACAGCAGATATGCTAACACTGTAAGCACTCGCGGTCAAGGCTCATCTTGTCACCGGGCACCGTGCTTGCGGAGGAGGGCGGCGACGGCGCGGTTCTCCCAGTCCTTTGCGACCTTCAGGGGGGTCTCACCGTTGTCGTCCTTGGCGTTGACGTTGGCGCCGTGGGCTATGAGCACCTCGGCAAGTTCCACAGCCACCGCTTCGTCGCTGTACGAGGCGTTCGAGTTGGGCCCCTCGCAGACCCAGTGCAGGGGCGTTCTGCCCCTGTCATCCTTGGCGTTGACGTCGGCGCCGCGCTCCAGGAGCAGCTTCAGCACGTCGGCGTGGCCGTAGGCGATCGCGCGGTGCAGCAGCGTCGCGCCGGCGATGTTGCGGTCGTTCACCGGCCGGCCCGCGTCGAGGATCTCCTGCAGACGGTGGAGGTCAGGTTCCGCCAGTGCGTGCTCAAGGCCGCGCTTGGCGCCGGCCGCGATGAGTGGGTCCCTTGTGGTATCGCCGGCATAGTCGAGAGCTGTCCTCCCCTGGAGGTCTTCGACATTGGCGGCGCAGCCTGCCTCGCGCAGGACCCGCGCGACCCCTTCGAGCCCGCTCTCGGCCGCCCGGTGCAAGGGCGTGGCCCCATCCGCGGTCTTCGCGTTCACGTCGGCGCCGAGGGCGACTAGCCGGCGGGCCGTCTCGGCGTGCCGGGCCATTGGCTCGGGTTCGCGCGGCCACGGCAGATACGCAGTGCAATGGAGGGCGGTGGCGCCATTCGGCTTCGTGGCGTGGAGGTCGGCTCCCGCCTTCACCAGCGCCTCTGCGACGTCGGCTTGGCCGGCGTGAGCAGCGTGATGCAGGGGCGTGAGGCCGCCGGCGTCGTGAGCGTCGACCTTGGCCCCCCGGCCAAGCAGCAGCTTCACGACGTCGAGCTGACCGTGCCAGGCTGCGACGTGCAGGGGCGCCACGCCATCCGCATCGAGGGCGTTCACGTCCGCGCCCGCGTCCAGGAACTCGGTGACCTTGCCAACATTCCCGACGAGGGCCGCCAGGCTGAGGGTCCACGGCACCCCGGCATCCAGCAGCATCTGCACGATGTCTACACGATGCTGGCCGACGGCCAGGGACATGGGGCTCTGCTTCCAGTCGTTCACCCCGTTCGGGTCCGCGCCTGCCGCCAGCAGTGCCCTTACAATGTCGGCGTGACCGGACTCCACGGCTCGGTGGAGCGGCGCACTTCGCTGGTCATCCAGCGCGCTGACGTCGGCACCGCGCTCAATCAGCAGCTCCACCATGCCGAGGTTGCCCTTGCGTGCCGCATCGTGCAGGGGCCTGGCCTGCCGGTAGCCGAGGAGGTTGGGGTCGGCGCCGTCGTCCAGCAGCTTCTGCAGCGCGGCGAGGTCGCCGTCCCAGATGGCCTGGAAGACGGGGTCGGTGGCTGCGGCACAGACGCCTGTGGCATAGACGAGCACGCTCGCGACGAGGAACCGAAGAGCCATTGCGCTGGACCTCCCCGGGGGAGAGCGAGACAGGCAACCCTTGGCCGTCTCAGCTTCCGTCGGGTTGGCGAAGGGACCTCCCCGGCAGGGGACAGCCGGCCCGGAGGGGAAGTGCGGGCCGGCCGACCGGGTCGTCGTCGGTGTCCACCGGATTCTCCCAAGTAGCGAGGATCGCCATGCGCAAGCTACTGCAGCAGTCCACGGCCGCCGGTCTTGAGCCGGGCACACTCGTGCACATCGGGGAGCGGGCGCCGGAGCGGCCCCGCGCCATGGTGACTCGGTACGGAGACGGTCGGTACGAGGAACAGCAGTTCGACCTGTCCGAGGGCTGCCCCGCTATCGAGACGGGCCCGGGAGTGACCTGGATCAACGTGGTCGGGGTCGGGGATCAGCAGGTGCTGGAGCGGCTTGGTGCGTGCTTTGGTCTCCACGGGCTCGTGCTCGAGGACATCATGAATACGGACCAGCGGGTGAAGGTGGAGGACTTCGCCGACTACCTGTAGATCATCGTCAAGACCATCGAATGGGACCCCCAGACGGACGAAGTGGTCTCCGAGCAGATCAGCCTCATCCTCGGTCCGAGCTTCGTGCTTTCCTTCCAGGAGGCCGAGCCGGATGTGTTTGCCGCCCTGCGCGAGCGGCTGGCCTCCGGGAAGGCGCGGGCCCTGACGATGGGCGCCGACTACCTGGCCTATGCGCTGCTGGACACGGTGGTGGACAAGTACTTCGTGGCGCTGGAGAAGCTCGGCGAGGAGGTGGAGCTGATGGAGGACGATGTGGCCGAGAACCCGACGCCGGAGCTGCTGCAGCGCATCCATCGCCTGAAGCGTGAGACGATCTACCTGCGCAAGGCGACTTGGCCGCTGCGAGAGGTCGTAGGGGCGCTTGAGCGGCGGGAGACGCCGCTGATTGGGAGGGCCATCGAGCCGTACGTGCGCGACCTGTACGACCACACGATCCAGGTGATCGACACCATCGAGGCGTTGCGGGACATCGGTTCGGGGATGCTCGACATCTACCTGTCCAGCATCAGCAACCGGCTGAATGTCGTGATGAAGCTCCTGGCGGTCATCGGCACCGTGTTCATGCCGCTAACCTTCATCGCCGGGGTCTACGGCATGAACTTCGAGCACATGCCTGAACTCCGCTCGCCTTGGGGCTACCCCGTTGTCCTGAGCGCCATGGCGGCCATTGCGGTCTGGATGCTGTGCGTTTTCCGCCGCAAGGGTTGGCTGTGAATCGGGGGATGGCGAAGGAGGAGAACGCCGGCGGACGCAGAAGGGAGTTCCTGCGAGCTGCAGCAGCGCAGCAATACGACTCCTATGCAAAGGTGGTGCTGGAACTAGATGAGACCGCTTCTGGGTGTACTGGCGCTGGTCATCCTGCTGGTGGGCGTGAGC
Organism: Armatimonadota bacterium; assembly: GCA_016869045.1. Lineage (GTDB taxonomy): Bacteria > Armatimonadota > Zipacnadia > Zipacnadales > VGFC01 > VGFC01. The sequence goes on along the minus strand of VGFC01000007.1, from coordinate 2,404 downwards.
ATACTGCTGACCGGGTGCCCGCCGAAGGCCGAGACCCCACCCGAGGGAGCCGGGGCGAAGTCCACGGAGACCGTGCCTCCTTCCGCCGTCGCGCCGTCCGGTGAGAAGGAGAAGGGCGAGGAAGCCGCTCCGGCGACGGGAGAGGAGACTGAGAAGGGCGCCGAGGCCGCCGGCACGGAGAAGGGCGAGGAGGCCAAGGCGGAGGGCGCCGAGGGCGGCGAGAAGCCCGCAGAGGGCGCAGCCGAGGAGAAGCCCGAGGAGAAGGCCCCCGCGAAGACCGGCGAGTAGCACGACCCTCGCGGGCAGCGCACACAACCAGTGACGAGATCCCACGCGAGGCGTCGCCGGCGTCCATGGGCGACGCCTCGCGTGGCGAGTCCGGGCAGGTGTCTCGAGCCGAAGGCGCGGCTACGGGGCGGCGTCGTACATCGCCAGGAGGTTCTCGGGCGGCACGTCGGGCTGGAAGAGGTGGGCGGGCGACAGGATGTAGCCGCCCCCTCGGCCGAGGACCTCGCAGTAGCGCCGCACCTCCGCCCGCACTTCCTCCGGCGTCCCGCCGGGCAGCAACCGCTGCATGTCGATGCCGCCGTGGAACGCAAGCCGGTCCCCGTACTCGGCCTTCAGGCGCTCAGGGGCCAACTCGGGCGCCACGGGCTGGATGGGGTCGAGTACGTCTAGGCCGAGCGCGATCAACTCGGGGATGAAGGCCTGAATCGCCCCGCAGCTGTGGAACAACACCTTGCCGCCCAGTCCGTGGACGCACTCCGCCATGCGCTGCACGTAAGGCGCCACGAACTCACGGAACATCCGGGGTGAGATCAGCGGCGCGGTCTGGCTGCCCAGGTCGCTGATCAGGAGGTAGAGGCCAATGCGGCCATTCGTGACCTCTGCCGCGCGAGTGTAGTCCTCAAGGTAGAAGTCGCAGAACCGCCCGCACAGGTAGTGCACCCACTCCGGCCGCTCCACCATGTCGATGAACATCCCCTCCCACCCGCGCACCAGCGCCGGGCGCTGCCACACGTCCGCCGAGCCATACAGCAGCGCGTATTCCTCATGCTCGCGGCACTGGGCCGCAAGCTGCGAATAGTCCAGGTCATCGACCCTCGGCCAGTCGAAGCCCTCCAGCTCCGCTAAGCTCTCCGCCCCCGCCAGCGCACCCTTCACATCCTCCCGCATCGGCCCCCAGCCCGTCTCCTGGTACACGTACTGCTCGCCCCACATGTTGCGGAACACGCCCGGCCGCACCTCGCGCTCCCTCGGCGCAGCCGCATCGGTGTGCCGAATGTCCACACCCAACTCACGCAGAACGCGCTCTCGGTCCCCATGCCCGAGATGCATCAGCAACCGATTCCACGTCGGCGGCTCCGCCCAGAAGTCCCGCGGCGTACGATCGGGCTGCTCGCCGGCGATGGCACACAGGACGCGTTCGCGAGGGGTCATGGCTCATCCCTGCCAGCGGGTGCCCTACACGGCCTTCGGGAGGTGGGTTCCCACCCAAAAAAAGTGTGACCTTCTGCAGGAGCAAGAAGGAATCTCCGATGGAGCCCTCGAATAACAGTTAGGATCAGCCTGCCATCCTTAGGAGGGACGCCCCATGAGAAGGGGTTTCACGCTCATCGAGCTGTTGGTCGTCATCGCGATCATCGCCATCCTCGCGGCGATCCTGTTCCCCGTCTTCGCCCGTGCGCGTGAGAAGGCGCGCACCGCGAGCTGCCAGAGCAATCTGAAGCAGATCGGCCTGTCCTTCCATATGTACGCTCAGGACTATGACGAGACTTTCCCGTATTGCTGCGCCCCAACGGCGCGGACCACGAGCCCGAACCTCGACCTGCTACCGTGGTGGCGGCCGGCGAACGTGGCTGCCACAGACATACGGTATGACGGTCTGCTGGCGCCCTACATCAAGAACCGCCAACTCTGGGTCTGCCCGTCCAACCAGGGGCGAAGCGTCAACGGCTATGCGACGCCGCGCCAGCTGCTTCAGGGCTCGGGCGGCTGCACCGGCCAGACGATGGCCAGGGTCCTCTACCCGGCAGAGAAGATCCTGGCCGGAGACGGCCTCTCGACGCGCGGCTACTGTGGGCCGAACCGGAGCACTGCCTGCAACGGGCGCTGGGGCTGGGGCGATGGAAGCCAGGCGGCCAGGGACGGGTTCAGGATGCACAATGACGGCACCAACATGGCGTACGTCGATGGGCACGTGAAGTTCCAGAAGTCCCCAGACGGCCCAATCGACCAGACGCTGTGCCTGCGGATGTTCGGGGACACCCGGTATTACTAGTGTTCAGTCCCTGAAATAGATATTGAGTCTTGCCAGGCTCGGGTCGGGCTGGTATGATGGGAGCAGGAGGTGGTCGCCATGAGCACCCCTGTGCCCGTCAGGTTGGAGCCGCAGACTCGTGGG
>VGFC01000006.1 GCA_016869045.1 Armatimonadota bacterium | reverse complement strand
AACCGGCGCAATTGCGAATCAGTTGTGAATCCCGCGGCCACCCATAGACCCGGCCGCCAAGTGCGGAATGTGCAACCAATCCCGACACTGCCTTTATCAACACAATCCGTGCTCTGCCCACGTCCAGAACGGCGGGCAGAGCACGCTCTGCCCCTACAACAACCCGACCATGGCCCGCCTTGCGCGGCGCCTGCGGTGATGTCGCCGACAATGCAATGGCCCTGCGCTCGTTTCGGGAGGTGTGGGGCTCAACCCTCGGCGAACCCGTCTACCGGGAGCGCGCCTTCGGACACCCAAGCAGGAGAATCGGCCAATGATCGTCGTGGAGAGCTTGACGTTTCAACGGCGCCTCGGGCGTGCGTTGACGCCGGCGGCGCTCGCTGTGCTGACGCAGGCCGCAGTGTGTCTTCCCGGCCGCGCCGACGAGGGCGTGTTCGGATCGCAGGAGCGACTGCTGGGGGTCTACTTCTTCTCACGCGGGCCGTGGGACGATACGGCGGTGACGTCGGGGGGAGAACTGGGCATGTCGGGGACGTGGAAGGCGATTTACCCGGCACCGGACGACCCGCGCGCGGGGATCTACGGCCTGGACGCGGCCGCGAAGTGGCCCGGCAGTGTCCTGCCGGATGCGTCGAAGTGGCCGGTCACCTACAAGAATGAGCAGCAGTTCCCGCTCTGGCTGATGGCCGAGTGGCGGGCCATGAAGTGGAGCAGGTTTGACCTCGTGTTCCTGGATGACTGGCACTCGCTCTGGTTCAACGCCGACCTGACGCCGCAGCCCTGCTTCGAGGGGCTCATGCGGGCCTGGTCGGAGCTGGACCAGCGCGGGGAGAAGCCGCTGCCGATGGCCATGTTCCTGGAGACTCCCTTCGCCTGGTACCAGCCGAAGGACGGCGACGGCACCGAGGCGTCGGCGGACGGCATCGCGGAGCTGTGGGAACCGACCCGCACGTTCCTGCGGCAGTTCTGCGGGGAGAAGGACTACCCGGCGCGCCTGCCACTGCGGGCGCTGGCCCGAGTGGAGGTGGACGGAGAGGCGCGGCCGATCATCCAGTTCTGGTTCCCCACCTGGGTCGAGGCGGGCCTGAAGAAGTGGGACGCGTGGACCTTCCGCGAGCTGCGCCGCAAGTGCCGGGAGACCTTCGGCGTGGAGCCCTTCATCGGGGTGAACCAACACGTCTACGGGCCGGAGATGGTCGGCGGCTGGAACGGTAAGCAGCCGGGAGGCGGGCGGGTGGACATCAGCTCCGAGGCCGGCGTCGTGGACTACGATGTCGCGTGGTGGGGCGGGATGGCGGGCCCGCAGGTCTACCCGAACGCCATCGCCATCGGGCCCGGCCACTGGTGCCCGCGCCAGACGGGCATGAAGCCGGTGACGCTGCACCACAGCCCCGAGTATGCTCCCGACCAGAGCCGCTACGAGCACTGCTGGCGGAAGGTGCTGAGCGACCCGGGCAACTTCCGGCGGCGGATGCTCATCGTCGAGAGCTGGAACAACAACGACGAGGGGTGCGCGATCCAGTACAGCGAGCCGAAGGACTTCCGCACCGAGGCGGGTGAGCTGATCGACCGCTGGGGCGACACCCCGGAGTGCTACATGGCCCTCACGCGCGAACTCGCCCCGTACTGGAAGGCGGGTCGCTGCCCGGAACGGTTCGCGAAGCCGCAGACAGGGAATGGGACGCGTGGGCGGGCGCCATGAATGGCGCCCCTACACGATCGGGCGCGATGAATCGCGCCCCTACACTGCAAACGGCCGCGGACTGGCCCTACGTTGCGGATGACCGGAGATTGCCGTCATGTAGGGGCGTGATTCATCACGCCCAGTGCCGTGCCTCTCATGCGCCCTGTCAGGCGCCGTAACGGATGCTGAGGGCAAGGTCGAGCAGCGTGAGGGCGCGGTTGCGGATTCTCACGGACTCCCAGAGCGCCTCGCCCAGGCTGGGGCTGTTGGCCGCGCCGAACATCACGCCGCTGCGCCCGTTATAGGCCGGGTGCGTGAGCTTGCTCGTCCCGTCGATGCGCAACTCGCCATCGACGAAGACCTGGAACGTGTCCCGCTGAAGCACGATTCGGTACGTGTGGAAGGCGTCGGTCGTGTCCAGCGCGTGACTCAGGCCGCAGTAGCGCGCCTTGACCATGTCCGGGTAGAACTGGATCTCCTCGCCCGACACGCCGTTCTCGATCTCGATGCTGCTCCAGCCGGAGAGCACCTTCAGGCGCGCCTCGGTGACGGTCTCGTCCTCCGGGCGGATGAAGCACGGGCACTGGAAGAAGGCGTAGCTCCCGCCCGCCGCGCTGCGGTCGGCGATCAGCAGCCTGCCATCCTGCATCTCGGCGACGCAGCCCTCGCCAAAGCCCATGCGCTGCCACGGCAGGGCGGGCAAGTCAGGTCCCTCGTAGACGGTCGTCCACTCGTCGCCTGCGGCAGGCTCAGACGGCGCGGAGAGCGCGAGCCGGTTGACGCCCTTCGCGACCCACTCCGGCTGCACCGGGAAGTCAAGCCACTGATCGGCAACGGTCGGATCCGCGAGCGCGTGGCCGTTAAGCGCGACCTGCACGGCGCTGCCGCCGAGCAAGCGCACGTGGCAGGTGACCTGGGGCTTCAGGCCGGCCTGGACGGCAGACGCGAGGTCATCGCCCACGGGCAGCTCGACCTGCACGGGCTCACCCACCGGCACGAGCCACGGATTGGTGGGCGTCAGGACGGGCACATACTGGTACTCCCGCCCGCCGGCGAGGTAGCCGTTCGGCGAGCCATTGCGCACGGTCACGAAGTAGAGCTTGTCCTTGGCCTGCAAGGTCTCCGGGTCGCCCAGCTCGCGCCAGATCGGACCCTTCGGGTTGAAGTAGTTGAAGATGTAGACGCCATCGGCGCCGGCGGCCCAGGCCCGCAGGGCGCGCGCCCGGTAGCTCTCCAGCGAGTTCCGGCTGAAGCGCGTCTCGCCCTGGACGCGTGACTCGCTCAGCGAGGGGTACACGGGCACGTCGTAGCGGTGCCCGAGATCGACGAGGTACTCCCACGGGTTGAGCTGGAAGTAGCAGGAGCCGATCAGGATATCGACAAGCCCCTCGGACAGCCACTTCTCGACGTCCAGCCCGATGCCGCGGCAGTACTCGACCGAGTCGGGCACTCGGATCGCGATGAGGATGGGTCGGCCGCGCCGGAGGCCCTCGCGCTCGCTCATCTCGCGCGTGCGGCGCACGAGGTCGGTCATCAGGTCCAGCTCAGCCTGGCTCGCGCGACCGCCCTCGGCGACGCTCTTGAAGAAGCAGGCGTGGCGGAGGAAGTCCAGCTCGATGCCGTCGATGTCGAAGCGGGCGCAGACCTCCTCGAAGAAGCGGCACGCCAGGTCGCGCACCTGCGGCTCGGCGTAGTTCACGGACGACCACGGGCCATAGGGCGGCTGTTTGTCGGGCGAGCCGACGAGGAACTCGGGGTGGTCGAGCTTGAACTTCGGCCGGAGGTACGGGCCATAGCTGTCGAGCAACGCGTCATGCGTATCGTTCATGCGCATGTCCCAGAAGATCTCGATGCCGTTGGCGTGGCCGAAGTCGGTCATCACGCGGATCGGGTCGATCCCCCGCGCCATGAGGCCGGGCAGGCTGTTGTCAGCGAACATCGCCTCCGTGCAGGTGAACGGCTCCATTACCTGGCTGTTGTGCAGGGCCTGGCCGAAGCACAGGGAGTTACTGTAGAAGATGCTGTCCACCTGGCTGCCTAGCAGCGGCGTCGTGCGCAGCGCGAGGAGGGCTTCGGCGGCCGGCTCCTTCTTCGTGTAGATGACATCGTCGCCATCGTTGTTGAAGATCATCCGCCGGCGCCGGTGGGCGGCCTGCCGGCGCAACTCGCGCAACTTGGCGAGGTCCAACGGCGCGGCACCTTGCGGCGCTTGCTGGGCGACCATCACACCCTCCCTCCCACGCGTTGGCTCGGCGTGCGTCGCTCCCGGCAAGACGAGAAGGCCCGAGGCAAGGACGGCCCAACCGGCATGGTGGAGTGATCCCATCGTGGCCTCCCTGTTGCGCAGCAGTCGGCCACTTCGACGGAGGGCCGAGTGCGCCCTCGTGTTGGCGATTCAGTACGCCCAGAAGCGGTAGGTGGGGAACCTGCCAATGGCGCCGATGAGGCCCCACAGCCCGCCCACCATGAACTCCCCCAGCACGAGACCCACGAACAGCGGCGCCAGGCGGCGGTATAGCCGATGACTCCCGTAGCGGAGGATCAGGCCTTTCAGGAGCCACGCCACGAACATCGGCAACCACAACAGGCCGATGAACCAGATACTTGAGGCCGCATACCCAACGGGATGGAAGGGCCACCAGACGTAGCGCTGGCGCAGCAGCATGAGCAGGATCGTGAAGCAGGCGCCCGCCACCAGGCCTGCGCCCCGGCCGAGGCTCGGGCGCACGGGGTACGCGAGCCAGCTTGCGGGGCGGCTGAAGGCCTCCATGCCGAGGTAGGACGCGTCGGTACTGCGGGTGACGAAGCCGTAGGTGTGGCCGAGGTGCAGCATGCTCCAGATGCCCGCCACCGTGCCCACAACCATCGCGATCCCAAGCGCGATCACGACCCCCGAAGGCCGCAGGCCCCGGCGCTCGCCGAGGTGTAGGCCCTCGATCCCGTGGGGCATCGGATGGCTGCGCTGGGCCCGCTCCAGCCACCACAGCAGGCTCAGCCCGCCGAGGTTCCGCCGACCGAGGATGCCGGAGCCGCCGATGTTCACCATTGCGGAGAGGGGACCGGTGAAGAAGTCGTGGACCGGCAGGCCGAACTCGGCCCGCATGCGGGTGATGGCAAGGGAGACCAGCAGGTATCCGCCCAGGTACAGCAGCGCCGCCGGAAGGCTAGCGCCGAGAGCCGAGGTCATGAACAGCACCAGCAGACCCGCACCGATGAGCACTCCGCCGAGGGTGATCCGGTACGGCAGGGCCTGGCGCGCCTGGTCCTCAGGCGCACTTCCCTGACGCAGGTGCCCGAGCAACCGCGCGAAGTACCCCCGGCCCGCCCATAGGGCGAACACCGCGATGCCCGCGTACGCGCCGAACGTCTGCTCCTTCACATAGGGGAACCCCACGCGTTCGACGCCGAGCACGTAGCCCAGGACCAGCTGCGCCTTCCACAGCCAGTAGAAGAACCAGCTCGCGAAGAGAAACTCCTGGGGCATGAGGTAGGCCAACCCGAACGCGAAGGGGTACGCCGAGACCGTCACGTAGCCCATCGCCCGCCAGGGGTAGGCCTGGAGGTACGGGCTCAGATCGCGCGCGGTGAGCTTGATGGATGGCACCGAGGGGTACAGACGCGCGAGGCCATTCAGGACGTCAAGGGCAGCAGCCACGCCGAACCCCATCCAGAGCAGCCGGTTGCCGAGCAGGTCGGGGCCCAGCAGCCCAAACCCAGGCCGCGTGAGCTGGAAGGGAATCTCCGTGAGGGGATACGTGAGCTTCTCCTGCTCGGTCCAGCGGCGCCAGACGAGCAGGTTGAGGCACATCAGCGTCGCGAGGAGGACCACCGCAAACCCCGCCCAGATCGCCGTCGGCCGCAGCCACGGCGACAGGCCCGCCCACGAGTAGAGCCCTCCCCCTCCCTCCCAGAAGGCGCGGATGGCGTCGTGGCGGTTCACGAGCAGCGGCGAGGACAGCTCGCCCGAGAAGAGGTCGCCCCAGTGGTTCTCGGGTGTGGCGTAGTAGCTGCCGGTGGGCAGCATCAGGACGAGGACCTGCAGGAAGTCGTGGCCGCCGATCGCGCTCCCGAGGCTGACCATGATGTAGACGACCAGCAACTCCCCCGGAGCGAGCGCCCACCGGGGCAGCCAGCGACGTAGCGCGAGGTTCGCCAGGGCCAAGACGAGCAGCGTGAACACGGCACTGAAGAACAGCGAGAGCATGGTCGGCTGGCCGGAGTCCCAGACCAGCTCCATGCTCTGAACCCATAGCGTGTTGAGGGGAATGAGGACGACGCCCAGCAGGACCGCCCGCACGCTGACCGCTGAAGGCGGCTTCCCGGAGGTCGCGTCCCGATGATCGGATGTCAGCTCATGCAGCCTCCCACACACCCTCTCAGGCCGGAGGTGTCATGGCCGGCCCAGTCGAAGCGGTTCCGCGCGAGGGAGTCACCGACCTGTCTACTGCTTAGGGAGTTGCGTACCGTGAGGGTTGCAGTGGTCGCTGCGTTGGTAGGGAGCCTGTCCATCGGGATCGGGCGCGCGGAAGGCCGCCTGCCGGAGAAGCTACAGGGCGTGCACTTCAACCCCGCGTCGCCCTCGCCGCCAGGCACGAGTCACTGGCTCATGGACTACCACCTCATCCGGGACCGGGTCAAGCGCGAGGTCGCGCAACTCGTGGCAGAGACGGGGATCGACTTCCTCGACGTGATGGTGCTGATCCCGTTCACGCTGCGCGAGAAGGCGACGCCCCCATCGGACGATGCGCGCGATGTGACCGAGTGGGCCAACATGACCACGCTCGACAACCTGGTGGCGTTCCTGGATGACTGCCACGCGGTGGGCGTATCGGTCGAGATCGACCTGTGCACCAACATGTGGATTCCCTACCGCGTGGATACTGCCGAACACATCGGGCAGAGCGAGTGGTGGCCGAAGCCGGACGATACCCCGTGGACGGAATCGGCGGTCTGGTATGGGCAGATCATCCGATACGTCGAGGAACGCGTCGCCGCGCCCGAGTCCATCGCGATGTGGACGATGATGGGGAACCACCACTTCGGGGGCGCGGAGCCCGTTACCTGGGACTGGCCCGAGCGGCCAGAGATCGCGGCTTACTCGGAGCGCTTCGTGCACGAGGTCTGGCCGAAGTTCCGCGAGGCGGCGCACCGACCGGTCGGGTCACCGATCATGCTCCCGATCTTCGCCGACACCGAGTACTGGAATGCGAAGTCCCCGCAGGTACGCCTGAGTTCGGTGAGCAACCTCAAGCGCTGGCTGGTTGACGACCTGCAGATGCCGCCCGACTACTGGGTGATGAGCACCTACCCGTGCTGCGACCCCGCGACCGATGGGTTCTACTACCTGCGGGAGATCGTGCGCATCCTCGGCCCGGAGAACGCCAGCCGAATCATCTCGACGGATTTCAAGGGCGCCGGCCACAACATCGCGCTCTGTATCGTGGACAAGCGCAAGCTGTCGGAGGCGGACGTCCTGCGCTGGCACTTCGACAAGGTCACGGAGTACGGGTTCGGCGGATGGTGGGTCTGGTCGTATCAGGACTCGCCGACCGAGCCGACGGGCCTGCGCGATCTGCAGGGCCACTGGAGGCCGGGCCTCGTGAACGCGGTCCGCGAGAGGACCAAACTGCGCTGAACCGAAGGGAGGCAGCGATGCGACTGGTCACAACGTGTTGGGTTGGGGTGACGCTGATCCTGACTGGAGGCGCGACGATGGCCGAGGGGTTCATGAAGGCCGAGGGCTGCAAGCTCATGCTCGATGGGCGCGAGTACCGCGCCATCGGCGTGAACGTGCCGCACCTGCACCAGGCGTACCTGGGCACCTGGTTCCACATCCGGGAGAAGTACGGCACGCCGGAGAACGCCAAGGCGGCCGTGATGGCGGCCATCGAGGATGCAGAGAGGAGCCGGCTGGCCTTCATCCGCTTCTTCGCCGACCCGGGCTATCCGCTCGATCGCTCGCTGCTCTACGACAAGGACCCCGAGGCGTACTGGCGCGGGATGGATGAGCTGTTCGCGCTCTGCCGGGAGCACCACGTGAAGCTGGTTCCCTCGCTGCAGACCATCCCCGGTCCGTACGGCATCTTCGGCGAGACGGGCCGGGCGATCCTCGACCCGAACTCGAAGACCCATGAGGCGGTGTACCGATACGTACGCGAGATCGTCACGCGCTACAAGGACGATCCCACCGTGCTGATGTGGGAGCTGATGAACGAGGGGATGCTGCACGCGGATGTCGAGATGCAGGGGCGCAAGCTGCTACCCGCCGGCGTCTACCCTCCCGGCGCGACCGTCCGCGAGGATGGCCAGTTGAGCGACAGCCTGCGATGGGACGACTTCCAGCAGCTCTACCGGGAGCACGCGGCATTCATCAAGTCGCTCGACCCAAACCACCTCGTCACGAGCGGAGATGCCTCGGTGCGCCCGGAGTGCACGAGCCGCCGGGAGACCTTCCCGGACTTCCGCTTCCGCTCCGACACGTGGCGGGAATGGCTCGGGAACAACCTGCTGTCTCAGCCGGAGCCGCTCGATGTGCTCAGCTTCCACTTCTACGGCAACGACGAGGTCGCCGGGCCGAGCGTACCGTGGGCGGGCATGACGACCATCGAGGAGATACAGGGCGTGGTGCGCTGCGTGCACGCGGCGGGCGCGCCGGTGTTCATCGGCGAGCTGGGCGCGTCACCCAACAACCAGGCGGACCCGCACGGCACCTGGATCTGCAAGTCCATCGACGCGATGGAGACCGAGGGCGTCTCGCTGATGGCCCTCTGGGTATGGCACTTCAGCTGGCAGCCCGACCTCACGATGGACAGCGAGACCTACCCGGAGGTCGTGGCTCGGGCGAAGGCGTTCAACGAGCGGCACGCGCTCCTCACCCCGTAGGCCCCACCGTGACCACGTGCGGCGCGCCGAGCACCTGGCGGCCGTCTCCCAGTGTCGCGACGGGCTGAAGCTGGACGGGGCCGAGGCCGAGGGTTGCGGCCTGAATGTCGACCGCGCCCGTAGCGCCCTCGATCGCGGCGACCTCGCGGCTGTTCTGCAGGAACGCGATCCGTTGCGCGCCCGGCAGGGACGCCGTGAGATGGATGACCGCGTCACTGGGTACCAGCGCCGCAGGCCAGCCCTCGGTCTTTGCGTCCCGCTTGCCGACGCGGAAGGGGATGATGGTCTGGCCCTGCGTCTCGACCGGCCCGGCAATCGCGACGATGCACGCCTCGTGGTAGCCCTCCGCCAGGCCCTTGGGATCGAGAGTCAGCGTCTCACCCGGCGCGCAGGACTGCGTGCGCAGACCGTCCACGTACAGTTCGAAGCGAGTCGCCGGGTCGGCGCCGGTTGCAGTGGGCGTCAAACGGCGGACGCGGCTCAGGGCTTCCCCCGAGGACAGCCCCTTCACTTGCACCTGTGGTATCTTCGCCCACGGCCGGCAGAGCGGATCGCCGACGAGGAGCTGCTGATATGGGCCGCGCACGGACTGGTAGAAGGCCTCGGCGAGCGAGCAGCCACTCGCGTAGTAGACGTGGAAGAAGGGGCTGGGGAACTTGCCGGGGATCGCGTAAGGCTCCGTCACCGTGCCGCACGCGCCCGCCGCGCCGTAGCGGATGAACTCGCTGAGCAGCGTCTGGCCCGCTCCGGTCATTACGGCGCCGAAGCTGGTGAGGTGGTCGCAGAAGGCCCCCGGGAGGATCGTGCTCCCCGCGTCCGCCCATTTGAAGCCCGCGATTCCGATCATGGCCCCGGCGACGTCCGGCTTGCCCTGAGGCAGCACGCCGTCGAGCACCGCGCCCTGCACGCCCAGCTTGCCCAGAGCATTCACCGCGGACCGGAAGACGGCCTGGCGCGGTCCCGTGCGCGCGCGGTCGCTGGACACCATGTAGTAGATTGTGCCGGCGGGGCAACTGCCATCCGCCGCGCAGCTCGTGCGCAGGCATTGGAGGGCCTCGTCGAGCGTGTTCGCCGGACCGCCCGTGTAGGCCAGCATCGCGGAGATCACGAAGCGGCGGCCGTCGGCGGAGGTCGTGGGCGCACCACTTCTGTCCCAGACGGTGGCGCCGCTGAAGGGCTGCGCGGGTTGGCTCTCGACGATGACCCCGCGCATCTTCTCGACGAGAGCCTTGAAGTCCGCGCGGTCGCGGAGCGAGACGAGGTCGGTGTCGGCCTCGGTCAGCAGCGCGTTCCACCAGCCCGAATCACAGGCCGCCCTCAGCGCCGTCATCGCGTCATCCGGCTTGCCCTGCAGCGCGAGGACGCACGCGAGGTCGTAGAGCAACTCGGGGTTGGCGGGATGGTTGGCGACGAGGATCTGCAGGGCGCCCACGGCCTCGTCGAGGAGGCGGGCGGCCTCCGGCTCGAGCGGAGTGTTCGCCTCCGCGGCCTTCTTGCGCGCGTCCTGGTACTGCCTGAGGAGCGTGTGCAGCTTCGCGCCGAGGGCCTGGTCGGACTCCGGCCACGCGGCCTGCGACTTCTCGTTCGTCAGCCGGCGAGCGTACCAGTTCGCGTCGATCGCCAAGTACTCGGTGCTCCCCGCAAGGACGAGGTCCTCGAAGTACGTGACACCCGTCAGCGAGGCGGGCTGCGTGATGAGGCGCGGGAACTGCTTGCCCGCCATGTCCTCGCTCACGTCAACCGCGAACGGGAATCCGGCCGAATAGACCAGGTAGTCGATCTGCCCCTCCAGCCCCCGACTGCGGATCGACTCCAGCACAGGCCGCAGGATGCGGTCCCGGCAGTCGGCCGACTTGATCGTGCGCGCTGGGTCGAGGCCGCTGAGGTAGATGACGTGACTCGGCGGCACCTGACGAAGCGACACGTACTCGTTCGCGACGGCCAGCGAGTCCGGGCTGTCGGCGTTGACGACCAACGCAAGGTTCTCCGGTCCTCCGCCGGCGAAGCTGGGCGGCGCGAGGCACACGACGCAGGCAACTAGAGCGCTGAGCATTGTTGCTCCTTCTGACAGGCCGTCAGCCGCCCCTGTGTTGCACGATGCAGCCGACGGCCTTGGGTCCCAGTTCGACAGCGAGAAGCGCGGTCTCCCCGCGCACCTCCGGGCGGAATTCGGGGACATGACCCAATTCGGTCGTATCGAATTGGGATCGTGTCCCCGAATTCCACGCATCCTCGTAGGTCGCGCCCCGCACGTGCTTGACCTTCAGCACAGGTTGGTGGACGCTTCGCCCGTTCGCATTGTAGAGGGTCCAGACCGTCTCGTTCGTAGCCCGGAACTCGTTCGCGAAAACGCCGGGCACCTCGGTCCTCACGAGCGGCTCCACATCGTGAGATGAGAAGGCCTCGCGGTGAGCGCAAAGGACCTCCAGCGCGCGCTTCTGAAACGCGAGGGCGGCATCATCCCAGGCGGCGAGGCCGGGCTCCCCCACGTCGTAGCTCTCCCCGTTGAAGAACGGGAACTTGAGCAGCCACCAGTTCCCGTCGCGGGGCGTGACGTAGTGGATGATGTGGAACTGCTTGAAGTGCGGGAACGCGAAACGCGGGAGATCGATGAAGTGCGGCGCGAGCGGCTCCTGTTCGGCGCTCCACAGGGCCTGGTAGGTGAACGAGCCGTCGAGCACCTGCCGGCTCACCTCGGCGGAGGGGTACTCCGTGTAGAGCGCGACCTGCGGCCCGACCGCCTCGCGGATCGCGCGCAGCGTTGCCACCTCGCCTGCGTATGGGACCTCGTAGCCGTTGTGACCGTGATCCTTCGCGTAGCACGTCCAACGGCCGTCCGTCGCGCCATACTCGTCAATGTAGAGGCCCTTCGCGCCCGTCTCCGCTTCGATGCGTTTGTAGGTTGAGGCCAGGTAGGCACGCCACTGCTCGTTGTACGGGCATTCGTTGTAGGCATCGTACTCGGGGACGAAGTTCGGGCTGCCGTCCGCGCGCTTCATCGCCCACTCCTCGGCCTGTGCCCCGACGCTCTGGCCCTTGCCGCAGCTCAGGTAACCGTCCTGGTAGAGGCCCACGGCGACGCCCTTCGCCTGGGCGGCGGCGATGCTGCCCCGGAAGTAGTCCAGCCCGCCGACCGTCTCGTCGTAGTGATCGTAGTCGCCCCAGTCGCCATAGGTCTTCGAGGAGGACCAGCCGAAAAGGTGGATGTAGTCGCAGAGGCCGAGGTACTTCAGGGCGGTGTCGATGCGGGGCTGAACGGCGCCGCGCACCTTCGGATCGGGCGAGGCGTCGTAGTGCGCGTTGCAGCCGAGGAAGGCGAAGGTGCGCTCCCACCAGGGCTTCGGCGCCGGCGGCTTGAACCAAGTCTTCAGCCACTCGCGATAGGCCCCGAAGATCGCGCGCCAGTCGCCCTCCCGGAGGATGAGTTCGGCCTCGGTCGTCGTGAAGCTGCCGCCCGGAGCGAGGTCGCGCCGGACATACTCGGGCGACCAGGCGCCCCCCTCGGCTGACTTGCCCATGTTGATGAAGTGGTGCTGGGCCACGGTGTCGTGCGTCAGGCAGGCGAGGGCCAGCCCCGTCTTGGGGTTGAAGAAGCCATCGGCTTGCAGCGGGTGCGGATCGCCGAGCGCCTCGCGGAACGAGACAGGCTCGCGGTTGATGATCCCGCCCCGCTTGTCGAAGAGATACCACGTGTCCTCGGCGCTCCCGAGTCGCACTCCGCGCAGCACCGGGAAGCGGACAGTGGCGGTCGTTGGCTCGGCGCCCGTGTTCTCGATGGTGAGTTGCATCCGCAGGCCATCCTGTACGCCCGGAGCGCAGTCCAGCGTCGCGCGCAGGTGCTTGCCCGGGTGCTCAAGCACGAAGCGCATTCCTTGCCCGACGTCCTCGAAGCTGCGCTGCTGCCACTCTTCTTGAGGCAGGACCTGGCCGTCTACCTCGACCTCGAAGACAGGCCCCCTGCTGCACGCAAGGGCGTCCTCGGAGTCGCCCGCCTGAAGCGCTGACCAGCCGAAGGCCGGCATCAGGGCGAACTCCGCGTAGAGCTTCCCGGAGCGCACCAGCGGGTAGCCCGGCACGTTGCGGCGCGCGCCGGTGATCTTCTGCAGCGCGCCCGCCGGCGGCTCGGGATAGGCCAGCGCGTCCCACGAGGGCGCGGCGGTGCGTGGCGTGCCTGGGCGAAGGGTTGCGCCGAGGATGGCGAAGGCAGCGCCGCGCATGCGGTCATGCAGTAGCAGCTCGGTCGGGTGGCGCGCGGGGTCCGGATGCACGACGCAGACCCCCAGCCCGCGCTTCAGCCCCCAGGCGCCGGTGGCCAGGTCGAGCGGCAGCACGAAGTCCGGCGGCCCTTCGGCGTAGCGCACCTCGCAGACCAGCTTCTCCGGGACCGAGAGCATCTCCACCGGGCGCGGATGGGCCCAGTCGATCCCCCAGGGCTCTGTCGGAGGCGCGACGGCTGCGGTGAGGAGGTACACCTCGGCGGCTGTGGGCGGCAGAGCGACGCTGAGCGTGCCCAGCGCGGCGGAGCCGGTCTGCTGCACCTCTCCCGGAGTCGCCGGCACCGCAAAGGGGATTCCGCCGACGGTGATGTGCTGGGAGGCGAACCAGTCCGAGAGGCCCAACCGCTGCCCGAGGAACGGGGAGGCACTGCCGCCGGTGGCGGGCGACAGGAGCATGAATCCCCCGAGCGCATCGGACGCGCGCTGCTCGTAGCTGAGCACCTGCCCGATCGGCCAGCGCGCGGGCACGGAGCCGAAGGTGATTGGGTCGAGCGTCATCGTCGCCTCATCGCCCGCGCAGTCCAGGCCCACGGCGAGTTGCGTCGCGGTGAAGCTCTGGTTGACCTGGACATCGACGCGATGCCACTGACCGTCGGCGATGACATCCCGCGCCAGGAGCGGGTGGGCGGAGTGTTGGCCCGCGCCCGTCGCGTCATCCCCCAACCAGACCGCATATGTGCTGCTGCCAAGCTGCCCGGTGGCCTTGTAGCGCAGGGAGAAGCGTGAGAGCGCCTTGAGGTCCACCGGCTCGGGCAGCTTCAGCGGCCAGCGCATCTGCTTGCCCGCCCCGCGTACGCGGAACGTCATCGCGCTGCCTTCGAGTGTCGCGCTGAAGTCGGTCGCGGGTGACTGCGTCCATGTGGGAGCCGGCGTCAGCGGAGGGAGCTTGCTCCACTCGAGCCCGATCGACTTGGCCTCGCGGGCGCCCGCGCGCGATATGGTCGCATCGGCGGGGAGGTCGTCGGTGAACCAGACCCTCTCGACCGTCAGCTTCGCGCTCTCGGTGGGGCCGACGATGACCTTCACCGCGATCTGCGTCGTGTCGCCCTGAGGCATGACCTTCAGGAGGTCAACAGCGAGCGTGTGCCAGGCGCCATCGGGCTGCAGCTCGTCACTGAAGGCGTAGGTCAGCCCGCCCGTCGTTCCCTCCCAGCCGTGGAGGAAGTAGTTGCCCGGCGGATTCGCGAGCCCCTCGGCGCGGTAGCGGATGGCAAGGTAGCGGGCGTCGCCGCCGATCTCCTCGGGGGCAAGGGTGATCTGCCAGGGGAGTTCGGCGCCTGCGCCCTTGGCAGTGAAGACAAGCGCGCCGTCCTCGTTCGTGACGCCATAGCTCGTCGGCACGGCCTGCACCCAGCCGGTGCGCGGCTCCCAGCGGGTGGCGGTGGTTCCATCAAGTGGGCGTTGGGCCACGAGCGGCAGGGCTGAAACGAGAAGGGCAACCAGGATTGGTGTCATCGCGCATCCATCCCCTTACTGAGTCTCGTGTAGGTAGGGAAACTCGTGGGGCGGGCATTCTTGCCCGCCACGGGCCATTGGCGGGCAAGAATGCCCGCCCCACGAATTCGCTCCTTGTTCCCCGAGATACAGGAGACTCAGTAGGTGTCCTCGTCCGTGAGATGCTGTCGCAGGCTCTCGGGCAGGGGCCATTCGAGGTGCACATGCTGCTCGAGCAAGGCAGCGCGCAGGTCTGAGGCACGCACATCGGCCAGATCGCAGCCACTGCGGCGCGCGATCGCGGCGGCGGTGCCCGCGGCCTGGCCGAGGCCCATCATCGTGCGCGATAGCCGGCAACTGGACGCCGCCAGCGAACTGAAGCCGGCGCCCCGGCACGCCACCAGCAGGTTGTCCACGCCGACGGGCAGCAGGCAGCGATACGGAATGCCGTACGGCTCGCGCAACTCCCGGCAGCCCGCCCGGCCCGTCGCATGTCCATGGGTATCCAGGCCGTGGTCGGCGATGGCGATGGTGTCGTCGTGCGATTGCCCACTCAGACCCGCCATCAGGTCCTGCTCGCGGAGCATGTAGCGCGCCACGACGCGTCTGCCCTCGCGCACCCCAAGCGCCGGCGCGAACTGCGACAGGCGGTACCGGCGGAACTCCGGGTACTCAACCTGAAGGTGCCGCCAGTGCGCGTGAACGCGGCGGCGACATTCGTCGTAGGCGGCCTGCGGACCCATATCGGAGGCCTCGCGCCCCTCCATCGCAGGGAGCATGTTGACCGTGAGGCCCTCGCGAGGCATGTGATCCATGACCGCCACCGGAAAGCTCGGCCGCCACCAGCAACCCTCAGGGCTGCCGTCTGGAAGCGGCTGCACGGCAGGCTGGTCGGCCGGCGTAACGCGGTAGATCAGCGTCACGGCGTTGAGGTGGTCGTTGGGCTCCTCAGAGGCGCCTGGCTCGCCGAAGGTGTCCTGACCGTCCTGACCCAGCAGCGTCCGGCAGCCGCAGGCGACGGCGAGGTCGATGTCCGCAGTGGCGTCCACGCAGAACGCCGCCTCCACATCCTCGCCGGTGCTTAGCTTCAGGAGGGCGACGCGCGACCCCTCCATGCGCACGCCGGCGAAGGTCGCGCCCTTCAGGACCGTGCAACGTCCGGTCCCGGCGAGCAGCCCTTCGACAACCTGGCAGTAGGCCTCCGGCTCGAAGACCACGCCGTGCCAGCATTCGCGCACGAAGGCCTCGTCCTCGGCCATGGAGCGCGCGCCACACCGCTGGAGTGTCTCGATGTAGCGGCGGCGCGGGTCGACCACGTTCTCGCCGCCGGGGAACGGGTACGGCTCCTGTGGGCCGGGCCACAGGCAGTGGCGACCGATGGAGGTGATCGCGACCGCCTTCGGGAGGCGCTTCAGCCGCCGGTAGATGTCGAACGGAATCCCCGTGCCACCGGCGCTGGGCTGCCAGCAGTGGACCCCGCCGCGGACGGCCGTGCCGCCGAGGGTGTCCGCCCGCTCAACGAGGAGCACGGAGAGTCCGAGTCGGGCGGCAGCCAGCGCGGCGCCGATCCCGCCGCTGCCGCCGCCCACCACAACGAGGTCAACAGCCGGCATCAGTGGTCCTCTTCGAAGCAGCTTCGGGCACGCTGCTTCGCCGGGAGGGAAGCCAAGCCCTTGAGGCGGGAAGGGCTCAGCCCTTGACGATCTCAACGGGGATCGCGGGCAACACGCCGAGGGGGACGCGGCGCTTCTCGCCGAGCGTGCCGTCCGGCCGCTTGGGCTGCAGCTCGGTGAAGGCTTCGAGGATCAGGTTGTCGGCATAGCCGACAGCCAGCGACTCCGCGTCGGCCTTGACGGTGACCACGAACCCGCCGAACACGGGTGAGACTGCGCCGAGAGAGAGGCCCTTCGGCGGGTCGCTCAACTCGAGCTGTAGGCTCGGGATGAACGCGCGGCCGGGGGCGCTGATGCGGACCTGAGCCGAGCCGCCGGCGGGAAGGCGAAGGGTCGTGTTGTCCATCGGCTGGATGATCGGGCCGAAGCGGCCGCCACCGGCCAGAGCCGCCAGCAGCTCCTGCGAGGGCACGAGGTGACGGTAAGCGAAGGCCTGCATCATGTCCTCGGCGGGGACGGCTGTGTGGGTCACCGTCTGGCCGCCGATCTGGGCGCGGCCCTCCAGGTGGAGGGGGATCGGCCCTTGCGCCTGGATCTGAGGAGCCGTAAGGGTCAGGCGGAGGCTGTCGCGGCCCGAAGGGATGCGGGCCCCCTGGAGCGCGAGACCCGCGGGCGCGTCCTTCAGCGCCAGCTCGATGTCGCCGTCGAAGCCATCCTCGCGCAGGACATGGGCCCAGAAGGCGACGGCTCCGCCGGGGCGCACGTTCAGGCTCGAAGGGGTCACACGGAGAGCGAAGTCCGGTCGCGGAGCGGAGACGCGCAGGCGGTAGCCGAAGGCCTCGCCGCCGTGGTCCTGCGAGTCCGCGACCCGCACGTAGCAGACGCCGTCCTGCGGGAGCTTCGTGCGCACGTACGAGTCGGCGTGATGGGTCAGCAGCCCACTGGCCTTGTCCTGGCAGTCATCGTTGAGCGCAAGCGTCTCCCCCGCGCCGTCGGTCACCCTCAGCAGCGAATCGAGCGGCGAGCCAAGCTTGCGGGCCAACACTTCGGCCACGATCTCGTCGCCCGGCCGGCCCTTGACCTTGAACACGTCCGTATCGCCGGGCTTCCCGATCCGGCCGTTCACCGCCTGCGGGAGCCCGATCGGCTGGGCCGAAGCAGCGGCCTCATTCGGTTCCTTCTCCGTGCACTCGGGTAGGTCATCGACCGCATAGGCGATGGGGTTCGAGGCGAGGCCGTTCTGCTGGAGGACGGTCTGGCGGATGGGGCCGCCGCCGGGCTGAGTGTCCAGCGTCAGTTGGTTCACCGACAGGTTCCAGCCCCCGATCGCGGCAACGGTGTTGCCCTCCACGGGACCGCCGAGAGGGAAGAGCTGCGTGACGAAGGGCAGCTCCCCGACCGAGATGCGGTAGACGAAGTCCTCGCGTCCGCGATAGATGGAGTCGCGGATCTCCACTTCGTACTCGCCCGCCTGGGGGATCTGGTAGAAGAGGACGGGATCGGGATCGAAGCGGTAGTCGTCTACGTAGGCCACTTCGCTGCCCTTGGCGTCGTACAAGGCGACGGCGGCCTGGAACCAGCCCGGGACGGCGTCGGCAAGATAGGGCACCAGGCGGCGGGCCTGCGTGCGGACGACGAGTCGCTGGCCCTGGGTCGCGAGGATGCGGAACCGGTCAACATCGCCCGGCTGAATCTGCCCGTTGAGCGTTACCGGCAAGGCGAGGGCGACGGTCGCCGGGCGGTTGGGTCTGGGGTCGTTGGGCTCCTGCTCCCATGACTCCGGGATGGCGCCCACCTGGAAGAGCATCGGGTTGGTAAGGCCGGCGGGAGTCCCGAGGCGGATCTCCCGGTCGCCGGGCGGCGCCGCGGGATCGACCGAGAGGTCGATCGCGACGGTCTCGGCGATCTGCATGTTGGGCTGCTTCTTGGGGTTGAACAGGATGTCGCGCAGAGCCGCCAGCTCGGCCAGGCTCTTCTGCTCCAGGCCCCGCAGCAGGGGGTGATCCGGAAGCGCGGGCAGGGGTTCCTCGTTGGCCCGAGGCGGGGCCGGCTGGGCGGGCGCAGCGCCCTGCTTCCCCTGCATCTCCGCCAGGCGCTGCTTCGTCAGCGCCCGCAGGTGCATCGCGATATCGCCGAGCTGCTTGTTGTTCAGGGCACGCACGTACTCGACAACCGAGGCCTGCACGCCCTGGCCGGAGACGTACACGACACTGACGCCCTGGAGGGACTGCCCGCCGGCGGTGATCCGCAGCTTGGCGCCCTGCTGCGCGCCCGCCGGATAGACATAGCCGAGGTGCAGCTCCCCGCGAGGTGGCTGAGCGGAGGCAACTGCGGCGCAGAGGGCCAGGGCGGCCATCGGAACCAGTCTAGTTGCTCTCATGTTTGCGCTCCCCGGCCTACGGCATGATCTCCTTGAGGCGCCCGCCGGACTTCGCGCCCTCCGCCGCCGTGGGCAGGACCGTGACATCCATGCCGCGCGGGTTGGGCAGCGGGCCGTCGGGATCGACGCCGAGCAGTTCGTAGATGCTGCCGATCAGGTCCACCGGGTACACGGGCCGCTGGGCGACCTCCTCGCCGGTCGCGTTCGAGGCGCCGACCACCTGGCCGCCCTTGAAGCCGCCACCCGCCACGACTGCCGAGAAGCACTTGCCCCAGTGTCCTCGGCCGCCGTTCCAGGGCGCCTCCCACTGGACTCTGGGAGTCCGCCCGAACTCGCCGCTCCACCAGATGATGGTACTGTCCAGCAGGCCGCGCCCGGCCAGGTCGGTCAGGAGCGCTGCAAAGCCCTTATCCATCTCCGGGAGCTTGCGGCGCATGGTCTCGAAGTGCTGCTTGTGGGTATCCCAGCCCTTGTAGTTGATGGTGACATATGGCATCCCGGCCTCGACGAGCCGCCGCGCCATCAGGCAGGACTGGCCGAACGTGTTGCGCCCATAGGCCTCGCGCGTCTCCGCCGTTTCGGTCGAGAGATCGAACAGCTTCCGGGCATCCCCCAGGATCATGTCGTAGGCATGGGCCTCGCACTGGTCCAGCTTCTGGAAGTGCAGGTCCGTCGGCATGGCCTTGCCCAGTGAGTCGAGCGAGTGGAGGAGCTCGCGGCGGGCCTGCTGGCGCTGATCGGAGATGCCCTCCTGGATCACACCCTCCACGACGAAGGGCTGCTTGTTAGGGTCGCCGCCGGTGGCGAAGGGCTTGTACCGCTGGCCGAGGAAGCCGGCCTCATCGAACCGGCCTTGCGCCTCGGTGAGCACGACGTAGGGCGGGATCAGGCCCTGGTAGCCGTGGTCGTAGCCCTTGAACAGTGACACGACCGCCCCGACGCAGGGGAAGACAAGCCGGCCGGGCTCGCGCCCGGTCTGCACCATGTACGAGGCCGTCTCGTGCGCGTTGCTGGCGTGGGTCATGCTGCGGATGATCGAGTACTTGTCGGCCTGCTGCGCAAGCAGCGGCAGCAACTCGCCAACCTGAATGCCCGCCACGTTGGTCGGGATGGCCTTCGCCAGCTGGCCGCAGTAGTCGTAGCCCGCGTCCGGCTTGGGGTCGAAGGTGTCGAGCTGCGACGGGCCGCCCCACATCCAGATCTGGATGACCGCCTTGGCGCGGGCCACCGGAGCGGGCTTCTGTGCGAGCGCCCGGAGCGGATCGAACAGCGCCAGCCCGGCGGCGCCGAGTATGCCGCGCTTCAGCGCCTCGCGACGGGTGAACATCCCTGCACCTGCGTATGCGCTCATGGGTGGTGCCTCATCAATGCCGGTAGAGGAACTCCTTGGTGTTGATCAGCGCCCAGGCCAGGTCGGACGCGGCCTGCTGCGGGTTCGAGCCGGGGGCCGTGCAGTAGGCCAGTGCCGCGTTCAGCTCCTCCGGCGTTGGGTAGCGGGACAAGACGACTGCGTACACAGACGAGATCGCCAGGCGAGGGTTCATGCGGCCGAGACGCCCGATGCCGATCAGGCGCCAGCTCTGGTCGATCTTCCGCTGGATGTGAGTGGAGTTCAGGAGGTGCAGCCGCTGGGCGTCGGTGGGCTCGTTGCTGCGCTCCGACTCCAGGCCCGTGTCGCGAGCAGGGCGCCCAAACATCTCGAGGAACTGGCTGGTGATGCTGCCGTCCGCGAGTGCGATGCTGCGCTGGTCTTCCGGGATGTACGTGAACGGCTCGGGAATCGGGCTTGAGTAGCTCTCGCGGGTGCCGCTGATCGAGCAGAGGGCGTCGATGAGCACCTCGGCGTCCAGCCGGCGCACCGGGTAGTAGGCGAACAGCGTCTCGGCGGCCGGGTCGGTGCTGCGAGCGATCGAGGACTGCTGGTACGTGCGCGAGTTCAGGATGAGGCGATAGAGGTGCCGCAGGTCATAGTGCGCCGCCACCAGCTCCTTCTCCAGGTAGGCCAGGAGCTCGGGGTTGGAGGGCGGGTTGTCCGGGCGGCTGTCGTCCGGTTCGTGGATGATCCCGCGCCCGAAGAGCCACGACCAAACGCGGTTGGCGATGTTGCGGGCGAACCAGGGGTTCTCGGGCTTGAGCAGCCAGTCGGCGAAGGCCTGGCGAGGGTCCTGCCCGGCCTCGACGCGGATCTTGGAGCCATCGGGCAGGACGGCGTTGAGCGGACCGGTGGCGGAGGGCTCGAGGTAGACGATCTCCTCTTTCCACTCATCCGTCTTCTTGTAGGCCACACGGGAGAAGAGCGCCTCCATGCCCGCGCGACGGTCCTGTGGCCAAGTCGCGATGCGTGAGCCCATGAAGGTTAGGGCCACGGCGTCGGCGATCGCCGCGGGCTCGCGTCCTTGAATGGCACGGTAGAAGTTGGCCGGCGGGTCGCGGAAGTTGCTGCCGCTGGAGGTCAGCAGCTCGCGGGCGAACTGGTCGTAGGGCTTGTTCTCGTGGATCGCGTCGCGCACCCAGCGGTGGTACGCCTGCACGGCATTCGGCCAGAGGTTGATGGGGAACTCCGCCTTGATCCGCAGGAGGTCGCCCCACTTGAGCGACCAGTAGTCGGAGAACTCCTCTCTCTGCAGCAGGGCGTCGATCAGGGCCGCGCGCTTGCCCGGGTTGCGGTCGGCCAGGAAGGAGCGGACCGCCTCCGGGTCGGGCAGCGTGCCGATCACGTCGAGGTATACGCGGCGGAGGAAGACCTCGTCCGAGCACGGGTTGGCGGCGGGGATTCCGTGCGCCTTGAGCGCGGCGTCTACGCGCTCGTCGAGGGGACTCATCGCCACAGGCCACACGTCGGTCTCAAAGGGGCGCACGACCTGGGCGCGGACGCTCACGGCCGCCAAACAGACGAGTGCTGGGAGCAGGAGTCGGTTCATTGGCCCTCTACTCGCGCCAAGGCAGCGTTTCGCCTGGGCTCCTCTGGCATTCTACCCCAACCTGCGCGCACACTCAATGCCTCCCGGCGCCATGTGCATGGTGCCTCGGGAGTCGGCGCAGGTTACAGGGGGGCGACGACAGGCCCGCCGCTCATCGCGGCGGGCCTGTGGGGGAGGCGCTCAGACGGCGCTGTGCCGAGTGTAGGCGCTACCTGCGATACTCCCAGTGGCCGTGCCGGAAGGCGGGCGGCTGGCGGTAGCCCGTGGGCGGCCGATACCCGGGCCGTGGGCCCGTCTCGATGCGGATGCCCCAGCGAGGCTGGCCGTGGTCTCCGCGCCAGTAGTGCGGCCCCTCCTTCGGCACGAACCGCTCGATGTACCGCACGATGCCAACCGGTCGGAAGTCCTGGTCCGGCAGTCGCAGCTCTGCGATCTCCGCTTCACCATCTCTCGCGAACGGGACGATCCGCACCCGCTGCCCCACGTACAACCGGGGGTTGCCTTCCCTCAGTCGAAGCCTGATGACCTCTCCATAGCGCTGGACCTCGAACCACTCGGGCCCAAACCCCACGATGGTCGCACTCCAGGCCTCTCGGTTGGTGAACATCCCCTGGTAGTTGGGACGCTGGTTGTAGAACTGGTCCCAGTCGCGCGCTGCGGCGATCGAGACGACTCCGAACAGCATCACAGCCACCAACATCATGGTCATGCCTCGGGTCTTGAACATGGTGATCTCCTCCGATCGCCGACTCAGGATTTACTACTACCGTCAGTAGTAATTATACCCTATCGGCAGTAGTAGTTCTGTGACGGACGTCACAACGGCAGGAGAGCAGGAGTTTGGGAGAGCAGGAGATTAGGAGAACAGCACACGACACGACCGACGGCAACACCCCACCGCTCGCGGGCGGGCCGCTCTTGCCACCGGAATGGGCCTACGCCAGGGCGTTGTCGTTGCCGCCGCACCAGGCGACGAACTTGTCGTAGGCCTCGCTGAACTGCTTGAGGGTCTGCTGGGTGGGCAGGAACGTATCGAACTCCTCGGGTGTCATGCCGTCCGGCTCGAAGGCCTGGCGGAAGAGCTTGCTGTGGTGCAGGAGCGTCGAGAGCTTCTCGGGCGCAATCGGCTCCCAGATGGCCCGCGGGTCGATCTCGCGCGGCTCGGCGTCGAACTCGACCTGACGTTGGGGGAAGACCGTCAGGAAGAGGGTTGCCGGGCCATCGGTCACGGAGCGCGAGATGTTCCAGGGGCCACGTCCGGCGGCGCCGAGGCAGAAGCTCTTGGTGAAGCCAATGCCGCCCTGCTGCGGGGCCATGCACAGCAGGCGGTACTCGCGCTGGCGGATGGCGGTGGTTGCCCAGGTCTTGACTTCCTCCCAGTCCGACACGCCCGCGGCCTTCAGTTCCTCGCCGACCGGATCGTCCAGGCGGCCATCCATCTGGGTGCGGAAGGAGAGCGGCGCGGTGCTGTTCCTCTCGATGACGCCGGCGAAGGCGATCTGCTGAGGCAGAGAGTAGTTGACTGTCACGTTCACGCCGATGCCGCGCTTCGTCAGCTCGCCGGCGACGGTGATTCCCGCCTTCGTCCCTGGGACCTTGAAGACGGTGTTGGGGGTCCCGCCGAGTTCGCCCTTGAGCCCCTCATAGATGCGGAGCGCACCCTCGATCATCACGTCCTCCTCGAAAGCCTCTTTGGGGGAGAGCTGGAGGCTGACGAGGCCGAGCTTGCGATCGCACGTCTGCCAGATCGGGCGCAGCAGGCGCGCGTTTTGCACGACGACCTTGATCGTCATCAGCGCGGCTACTTCGACCGCGTCGGCCTTCGGGTTGTCGGCGCGCACACGGTCGCGGACGGGGAGCCACATCGCCGGGTCCTCCTTCGCCGCCGTGCCCACGAGCACCGGATTGGTGGTAACGAGGATGGCGCCCTTCTGCATCGCGTTGCGGAGCCCCGAGGCGTAGTCGTTGCCCCACCGCGTATTGTGCGTCCCGTCATCGGCGCCGCGCGCGAGCCTCAGCAGGTTGCTGGCCTTGACGCCAGCCGCCTTCGCCTTCGCAGCAGCGACGCGCTCCCACCCTCCGAGTTCCTCGAGCAGCGCGTAGTTCTTCTCGACCTCCGCCATCAGGTCGGCGCCGGACAAGGCCGTGTCGGGATGGCGCTTCGTCGACTTGAGGTGCCAGTCGGCGAGGTAGGACTGCATGTCCACGGCGTTCTCGGCCAGCAGATCGGCGGCCTCAGCCTGAAGGGCGGTATCGCCGGAGACGTGCAGCGCCTTCTGCTCTTTGCGGACGGCCTCCAGCTCCTCGGAGTAGTCGTGCGGCTCGACCTCGAACATCAGGTACTGGAGGGTCCGGATCGTGCGATCGGTCATCGGGCTTCACTCCTGGACTGTGCGCGCGAGAAGGCGCCGCTTGGGCTGCGCGCATTGTGGACCATTCCGGGGGCGGGGGTCAAGACCCTCACGCCGGGGCGCGCGACGGTACCGGACCGGACCCGAGGGGAGCCGGGTCAGCCGGGCGAGGGTAGCGTTCATCGAGCCAGCGGAGCGATTCGTCCAGCACCTCGGCCTCCCACTTGAGCGAGTAGAACGAGTGGTTGGCCCCCTCGATGACGTGGTGCTTGAAGGTTCGGCCGGCTTCCTTCGAGAGACGCGCGTAGTGGGCGATGCAGTCGGGAGTGGTCGGGTCGTTGCTTCCGTACACGTAGAGGACCTCGCCCCGGAACTCGATGAACCGGCGTCGCCAGTCGATCCGCTCGTCATCGGGCGCGCTCTCCTCGCCCTCCCCCTTGCCGCCACGCGCGATGGCCTTGCCGATCATGCCGAAGTTCAGGGCGCCGGAGACCAGCTTGCGCCAAGTCGCCGCGCGGAAGAGCTTGGACCAGTACTCACGCAGGATCGCCGCTCGCTTCGCCCGATCGGCGTGCGAGCGGTCCGCCGCGACCTGCGGGACGGACCAGAGCACCATCGCATCACACTCAGGGATCGTCGCGCCGGCACCGAGGGCGACCTCTCCGCCCGAGCAGACGCCGACCAGCGCCACCCGCCGCACCCCGGTTTCCTCAACGAGCGTACGTGCCGCGCGCTGGGCATCGGTGATCATTGTGCTGATCGAGGCCTTCAGGGCATCGCCCTCGGAGTCGCCGCGCCCCCGGAAGTCGAAGGCCAGTGAAGGGAAGCCCATCGCGCACGCGCGGCGGGCCATCTTGGTGAACATCTGGTGCGGCCCGATGCGATAACCTGCCCAACCGTGCAGGAAGACGAGGCCCGTGTCGCGCACGCGGCCCACGTCGTCGGGAGTGAAGAGCACGCCCAGCAGCGTGGCTCCTCGGTTCACGAAGCGTACGTGCCGTTCCATAGGTCAATGCATCACCGTCATCGAGATACGCCTACCAAGAACAACAGTTGCGGGGCCGAGCCGGCTTCCTACGACGAGCGCGGGCTACTGTGCAGCGGCGGCCTCGGCGAGCGGGAGCGTCAGCGTGAAGCAGCTCCCCTTCCCCTCCTCGCTAACGGCCGACACGGTGCCGCCGTGGATGTCGGCCACCTCCTTGACGATGCGCGTGCCGAGGCCTGTTCCGCCGCTCTTGGTGCTGATGCCGTCGGCACTGAAGAGCCGGCGCAGGATCGGCGCGGGAATGCCGGAGCCGTTGTCCGAGACCTCCACGCGCACGCAACGCCCCTCGGGGAAGCTCCCGCCCAGGATCGCTTCGACCCCCAGCCGCACCGTTCCGCCGGAAGGGGTGGCGGGGATCGCGTTCAGGACGAGGTTGTAGATCGCGTTGAAGATCTGGGAGCTGTCCGCCATGACCTCCGGATCATCGCCCGCGTGGAGCTGCAGCTCGACGCCGCGCTCGGCGGCCACCGGGGCGAGCACGCCGGCAACTTCACGCGCGATGGCCGACACGCGGGTCGGCGCCATCACGGGGGGCGGCATCTCGCCCCGGATGCAGTCGGCCATCTGCTGCGTCCGCTCGCCGACCCGCAGCGTGGCCTGCACCAACAGATCGGTCGCCTCCCGACAGCGGCTACGGTCGCGGACCCACCGGGTGGCCAGCTCCGTTTCCGCGAGCGGACCGTCCTGCGCGGCGGCCTCGAGTGCGTCAAAGTGCTTCTCCAGGACCTTCTCGATCGCGCGCGCCGAGGCCACGACGGGGGCGATCATGTTCTTCACGTCATGGCCGACCTTGGCGAGCAGCCGGGCAACGGCTCCGAGGCGTGCGGCTTCGTGCAGGCGGGCGTTTTCGATGATCGTGGCCGCCTGCGTGCCCACGATCGTCAGCAGCTCGAGGTCCTCCTGCTCGAAGGCGCCGTGGCGCTTGTTGACGGCCTGCAGGGCGCCCAAGGTGCGGCCGCCGGCCGTCCTTAGTGGCACGGTGATCATGGTGACCGACGGGTAGCCCGTCTCGTCGGCAATCTGGTGGTAGTGCTCCGGAGCCTGGGAGACATCATTGAGCAGGGAGGGTTGGCCGGTGCGGAACACCTTGCCCGCAACGCCCTCCGTCACCGGCATGGCGCGCCCGAGCAGCCGGTCCGCAATGGGGCCTACGACGTACTCGAAAACCAGGGCGTTGTCCGCGGGCGAATGCAGGAGGATGGAGCCGGAGTCGGCGTCCACGGTCTCGAGGCTGGCCTCCAGGGCGGACGCGACGACCTCCGTATACTCCGTCTTTCCGCAGAGGACCTCGGTGATTCCCAGGATCGCGGCAATACGGCGGTCTCCGCGTCCTGACACCGGCTCGTCCTCACGGTCGTCCCGACCCGACATGGCGCCTGCTCCCCCACTCGATCGGCGCTGTCGCCGGTCGTTGCGTGGGGCGGAATCGTGCTTCATCCCCATCTTTCGACGTTCGTGGGGTGTGCACCTTTCGGGGCGGGTTCAGCGTCCCGGGGCCGAATCAACAGCGGCGCGTCGCGTGGCTACGCGGTGCCGCTGAGAGCCAGCGGCAGCTCGAGTTGGCGTGAGCAGGCGCCGCCGCGTTCCCAGGCCTCGGCAGCCAGCAGTCGGGCGCCGTCGTTTTGCGCCGGGGAGACCGGAGCGACCTCGGCGCGATGGAACTGGTTCAGGAGGCTGCGCGCCTCCAGGTGCCGGGCCAGATGGACCGGATCGACGCGCACAGAGCGGTCCAGCTGGCCGACGACAGCATCACAGTCGGTGTAGACGATGAGCGCCCGGGCCCCCATCTCGCGGGCCTCGCGCAGGGCGGCGCTGATTGCTTCGTAGGCAGCGGTGACGCGGTCGTTGGTGGGAACGATGCCGGCGAACTTGCGGAGCGTGTGGTGACGTGCGGCCTTGATGATTACGGCGATCCCGGCGATGTCGCTGTCCTGCGTTGTGTGGGCGCTTGTCATGGCATAGAGCAGTTGCCTGCTCTCTACGTCCCTGGCCATCCCCCTCGACTCCCTTCGTACGGCGCAGGTTGCGGTGATTACCCTCCCGTAGCTGTGTTGCCTGCGCCAGTGCGATGTGCCCCCGTTCCCGAAGTGCAAGTCTGTACAACTATTGTCATCTTACCCTCTACAACGCCTTTCCACACCAGAAGGTTCACCCAGGGCGGCTGGACGGGCCCTGCCGCGGCGTCAGCTTGCCGCGAGTCTTGCGAGCCCGTCGGAGGACGGACCGGGAGGCGTCCGTGAGCACCGCGGCCGCCCCAGGTCCGACGCGCGAAGCGCTCTCGACCTCGTACCCTCCCTCTGGGTAGGCCTCGGGCACCGGGACGTAGCCGATGGAGCCGTTGGTGTTGCTCAGGTACATCGTGTGAGGGAAGATGCCGGCCTCCTTTGCCGCCATTCCGATCTCGCAGAAGATCTCCCCCGGGCCGGTCACGAGACCGAGTTCGCCCAGGGCAACGCCCCAGACCGGCGCGAGCACGGGCGGGAGCGGCTTGCCGGTCTGTAGGCTCTCGAGGGCCGTCTTCGCGCGGTCCAGCCGGTGTTGCGCCCACCAGAGGCGACCTTTGTTGCCCCCCGCCTCCTTGGCCCGATCATGCTCCGCCTGGAGGGCCTGGACGGCGGCCTCGGCCTCCGCGACGGAAGCGTAGGTCTTCGCGGGGAGCTTCGCCTCCGCGTGCGCGACCGCGAGGGGCGCGAGCGGCACCGGCTCTGCGGTCTCGTAGGCTTGCACCGCCGCGGCGCCCAGGCGCTTCCCGAGCGTACGCGGGGAGTCCAGGCCCTCCTGCATGATGACCGAGTTGATGTTCCCGCACGCCCCCTGCAGGTAGAGGCACGTAGTTCCCGTGAGGTGCTCGACGACCTCCCTCGCGTAGCCGGGGAAGTCAGCGGAGATCAAGCGCGCCGCGCCGCTCTGGCTTACGGGGTGGGTCGCGAAGTTCAGGAGGCACGCCAGGGGCTCGCCGCTCGGGCGGTCCAGTCGGGCAAGGATGACCTCGCGGTCGATGGGACCTGTCGGGTTTCGGCCGAGGATGATCCGGCCGTCGGGGAGGCGCTCGCGGCGGTTGATTCCGATGTCGGAAGTACTGCGGCCGATTCGCGCCGTCACGGGAGTCAGCTTCGTGCGCGCCTCGGCGACGATGCCCGCCAGCTTGAACCGCAGCTCGGCCATGTAGGCGGCCTCGGGCGACTCTCTCGGGTCGCCCTCGAAGCCGCGTACGCTCGGCCCATAGTGGGTGTGCGTGCAGCAGAGCACGATGTTGCGCGCCGGCAAGCGGGCGCGCTTGCCGATGAACTCGCACACCGCGCGGCTCCACTCCGCATCGAGCCCGATGAGGTCAAGGTGCAGGATCGCCACGCGCTCCCGACCATCGTCCAGTAGCAGCGCCGTGGCATGGAGCTCGTCGCCGAGCCCAACGGAGGGTCCGCGTCCTGCGAAGCCAACCAGGTCGATCCCGATGCTGGGGGTGATGTTGGCGCGCGAGACTCCGGCACGCAGCTTGGCGCGAGCGGCTGGGGGCATGTGCGCTCACTTCCCTTCTCAGGCAGAGGCAAGAAAGGTGTCCGCCGGTTGCGCAGCCAAACAGGCGCGGGTCGCTTGCCGGCCTCGGACCCACATGATTGGCCGGACGCCGCCCCGTTTCCTGCTTTCCGTGCAAAGCGAGGGGACTTCCGATGAGACTCCGCGCGCGACTCGAAGTCGAGCTGTTCAGCCCGGAGGAGGTGCAGCGGATCGCGGCGGCCGCGATTCGGCTGTGGGGCGAGCTGCCTCTCAGGATCCAGGGCAGCGACGAGCTGTTCGACTACCTGCTCGACTATGGGTGCCGGGTGGATGGCGAGCGCGTGTTCTTCCCGCAGCCGGTCCGCGGCAAGGTGCTCGACCGCATCGCGCAGGCGAAGCAAGCGTGGCTGGAGGCGCATGGCGACGGGCCGCCGCCGTGGCCGGGCTCGGAGATCGACGTCTTCACCCACGGGCAGGCGCTGCTCGCTTGTGACCTGGAGACGAACCGACTCCGGCCCGCGGTCTGCGCGGACCTGGAGGAGTGGTGTCGCGTCGCCGATGCGCTGGGCGTGCCGACGCGGAGCCACCCGACCTTCATCCCGACCGACTTTCCGCCGGGGTGCTCGGACTTCCTGACCTTCGCGACCATCATCCTGAACAGCCGCCAACCGCACCGCGTGTCGGTGTACTCGGCTCGGATGTTGCCGTACTTCATCGAGGCACTGGCGGTGGTGAAGGGGTCGCGGGAGGTCGTCGGGGCCGACGCGGAGTTCGCGAGCGTGATGTGGGTGAACTCGCCGTTCATGATCACGCGAGAGAACGCGGAGATCGCGATGGAGGCGCGGCGCCTGCTGGGCCGCCCGATCGCGCCCTCCACCATGCCGGTCGCGGGGGCGGCGACGCCCGTGACGGTGGCCGGCCAGGCGGCGCAGACGACCGCCGAGGCCTTGGCGCTGAATGCCCTCACGCTCGCAGTGGATGACGGCACGTGCGGCATCATGCACAACCCCCTGGTCATGGACATGCGCGCGGCAAGCCATCGGCAGGCGGGGCCGGACGTGATCCTGCACCGCGCGGCCACCCACGAGATGCACCGGCACTTCTTCGGCGGCTACCCGCGGATCTTCGGGTTCAACGCCGGTGCGCAGGTTGTCGGGCCACAAGCGCTCCTGGAGAAGGGCCTGGGGATGGCCCTCGACGTGATGTCGGGCGGGCGTAGCCTGGGGATCGGGTGCCTGGCGGCAAGCGACGTGGGCAGCCTCGTGCAGCTCCTGTTGGATTACGAGATGGCGATGGCGCTGAAGCACCTCCTGCGCGAGGTGACCGTGGACAATGAGCGGCTCGGGGAGGAGACAATCCTGCAGACAGTGCCGCAAGGGGCGCGGTTCATGGAGACCGAGCACACGGCGCGCTTCTACCGGGAGGAGTTGTGGCTGCCGATGTTCCTGGACTTCCGGAACCCCCTGGGCTGGCAGCGAGACCCGTCGGACATCATCGAACGCGCCCGGGAGCGCGCGAGGGAGACGGCCACTGCAGCCGAGAACCAGTGCCCGCTCACGCCCGCGCAGCAGGAGGCGGTGCGCGCGCTGATGGCCGAAGCGCGGGCGGAGACCGGGGGGACGAGCAAGCGGTAAGGTACGCTTGACATTCCTGGACATGCGCGGTAGTATTCGCGTGGCATAGCGTGTTTGACGCGGGAATCATGTAAATCACTCATGGAGTGGATTTCCGCCCTCCGCGTGCCGGTGGTTTTCTCATGCTGGACGGACCGCAGTCGGTGAAGCTGAACGACCTGTTCTTGGGCGCCGTGACGGTCGGAGAGCGCGGCCAGATCGTGATTCCTGCCGAGGCGCGCGAGGCCTACGGTCTTCGCGGAGGGGACAAGCTGCTGGTGTTCCACCATCCGGGCCACTGCGGACTGACGATCGTCCGCGTGCAGGATGTGCAGCGTCTCCTGGAGGACTGGCTCCACTTCATGGAGGCCGTGGAGCACATCGACGCCGAGCAGGATCACGAGAAGGCCGGGACGGCGTAGCGTCCGTCTCGCCCCGGGTGGTCGGTCGCGGTCGCGGCGATCCCGCGACCGCGTGGGCGCCTGACTCAGTCAATGAGGACCGCAGTGGCTAGATCGGTTGTCGCGCTCTGTCGAGTGCCAGGCATCGTGACGCTGAGTTGTACCTGGGCCTGGGTGTGCGTGCCTCTCAGCGCCCAGGAGCCCTCCCCTCCCCCTCAGCCGCTGGTTCTCGATCCAAATGGTGCGGCGGCACTGGCCCTGAAGAACAGCGCGCAGCTCCGGATCGACGCGCAGAGCGTGGCGCAGGCGGAGGCGCAACTCCGCGAGATCCTGGCCCTGGACAACGTCCAACTCAACCTCGCGACCAACCTCGTCCGTCGCGGGCCGCAGCCATCCCTACCGCCCGGGTTCGAGTCCTTCTACATCAAGACGATCCACTCCGAGTCCCTGACGGCGAGCAAGATCCTGTGGACGTGGGGCAAGCTCGAGTCGCAGCGGGATCTCGCGCAGGCGGGTGTTGAGACGGCGCAGGCGGCGCCGGCCGTGACCCGGCTCGCGCTAGCGAAGCTCGCGCGCGAGGCGCTGATCGAGCTGGTCTACGACGAACGCCTGCTGGATGTAGACCACGAGACCCTCGCGAGCCTCACGGAGCACCAGCGCGTGACCGAGAAGCGCTACCGCGAGGGGCTGATCGCGTTCTTCGAGGTCGCCCAGGCCGAAGCCCAGGTCGCGAGGGCGCAGAGCCTGATCGCGGACCGTCGCTCCCTCATCGAGCGGGATCGGGTCGCCCTGCGGCGGGTGCTGGCCGTTGATCAGACGACGCCGCTGGCGGTCAGCGTCAACAACATGCCGGAGCCGCCGACCACGGGCCTGAAGGAGAACATCGAGTACGCGCTCGAGAACCGGCCGGAGATGAAGCAGGCACAGACGGCCGTTCGCCTGCAGGAGGCCTCGATCCGCGTGGCCCAGACCTCGCTGCGGCCGACCGTCAGCGTGTCCGCACAGGTTCAGGACCAGACCGCCAGCTTCAGCATGAAGCCGATCACGTACCAGATCGTGGTCGCGCTGCAGAAACCGATTCTCGACGGCGGCGCGACGAAGGCCAAGATCAAGGGAGCGCAGGCGGGCCTTGAAGCGGCACGTCAGCGGGTGGAGTTGGTGGCGCAGGCGGTGGGGGCGGAAGTGGCGGACAAGTACGTGCAGATCGACCGGCTCAAGGAGCGGATCGCCGCGGCGGAGATGGCCGAGCGGTCGGCCCGCGAGCAGTTGCGGATCGCCCGTCTGCGCTTCGATGAGGACGTCGGCCTGGGGGCCGAAGTGATCGACGCGCAGGCGGCCGTGGCCACCGCTCAGACGGACCGGGCGGAGGGGGAACTGGAGCTGAATCTCGTCCTCGTCGGTCTTCGGGCGGCGATGGGGATGCTCGATCTGCAGGAGGCACCGTGACCATGAGGCCGTGGGCGTACCGAATCGGACTGGCAGCCGCGGCGCTGCTCCTGGTCGGCGTCGCGGCCGTGAGCTGCGGCAAGATGAAGCGCGGCGGCCCGAAGGCGGGAGCCACGCCGCCCGTCAAAACGGCGACGCCGGTCTCCGTCATCACGGCGATGCGCGGGTCGATCCGCGACGCCGTCCACGTCACAGGCACCGTCGCGGCGCTGCGCGAGGTTGAGGTGGCGTCCGAGGGCAGCGGCACCGCCATCGCCGTCTACGCGGACGTGGGCGATCGGGTGGTCAGGGGCAGTCTCCTGGCGCGTCTCGACTCCGACGTGATGGGCGCTCAGGCGCGGCAGGCCGATGCCGGAGTGGACGTGGCGAAGGCGCGGCTGAAGCAGGCCCGCGACATGGTCTCCCTCACTACCTCGACCACCGGAATCACGGTCGAGCAGGCCCAGAAGCAGGCCGACGCCGCGAACACGCAGCTCGCGAAGGCCCAGACGGCGGCCTCCACGACCGAGACCGCTGTCAACAACCGGATCGCGCAGGCGCAGCTCGCAGTTCGCTCCGCCGAGACGCAACTCGCCGAGGTGCGCCGCGGCGCGCGCGACCAACAGAAGAAGCAGGTGCAGGCGCAGGTCGAGATTGCGCAGGCGGGCTATGACTTCGCCAAGTCCCACTACGAGGTCAAGAAGCGCCTCTACACGCAGGGCGCCGCCTCCGGCACCGAGTTCGGGCAGGCCCTGGCCGAGTTCCAGCAGGCGCGCTCGAACCTCGAGCAGGTGAAGCAGCAGCTCAGCTTGACGAACGAGGGCCCGACGGCTGAGCAGGTGCGCCTGGCTGAGCTGCAAGTCGACCAAGCGAACGAGCAACTGCGTCTGGCGGAAGCGCAGCGCGACCAGATCACCCTCGCGCGGGAAGACGTGAACCTGGCGAGGACGCAGGTGCGCCTGGCCGAAGACCAGTTGTCGATGGCGCGGGCCGGCCACGGCGAGGTGACCGTGCGGCAGAGCGACATCGACGCCGCGCGGGCGGGTGTGAAGCAGGCGCAGGCGTCGCGCGACCTGGCCCGCACCGCCCTGGGCAAGCAGAGCGTCTACTCACCGGTCACGGGCCTGGTGGCCGAGCGGCTGGTCGAGCCGGGCGCGTGGGCGTCCAACGCCCATACGGTGTTCCGGATCGTCGATATCACCAGCGTCTACGTCCACGCGGTCGTGGGCGAGCGCGACATCGCCAAGGTCACCAAGGGACAGGAGGCGGAGGTCTCGGTGCCGGGCCTGCCGGGCGCGACGCTCAAGGGCCGGGTGGTCGATGTCACGCCCTCGTCGATGCGCAACCAACGCAACTTCACCGCCCGCGTGCTGGTGAAGAACGATGGCGAGGTGCTCAAGCCCGGGATGTCGGCCGATGTCTCGCTGGTTGTGGGTGAGAGCTCGGCGGCGGTCCTCGTTCCGCGCGACGCCATCGTGGAGGACCGGGAGAAGCGAGTGGTGTACGCCGTGGAGAGCGGCCAGATCAAGATCCGCCCGGTCGAGCTGGGCGCGGAGGAGCGCGGGAGGGTCGAGGTCACGTCGGGGGTCAAGGAGGGGGATACGCTGGTGGTGGCCGGGCAGTCGGGGCTGGCCGACGGCCAGAAGGTGGAGCCCGTCCAGCGGGAGGCCGGCGGGTAGCCGAAGCCGGCCCTCACGTGATCGCACTTGAAGGTAGCACTCCGTCGGAGCGCTTTGTCTCATGTGGCTCACCAACGTAGCCGTGCGGCGCCGGGTCACGATGCTGATGATCGTGGGCGCCCTGATGGTCCTGGGCTACACGCGGCTACGGGAGATGCCGCTGGAGTACTTCCCCCAGGTCGATTTCCCCATCGTGACCGTGTTCACGGCGTACCCCGGGGCCGGACCGGACGAGATCGAGCAGAAGGTCACCAAGCCCATCGAGGACACGGTCGCCATCCTCAACGGCGTCGATGAACTGACCTCGCAGAGCCAGGACAGCCTGTCGGTAGTCATCGTCCAGTTCAAGCTGGAGGTCAACGCCGACGTGGCGGCTGCCGACGTAAGAGATGCGGTGGCCCAGGCCAAGGCCACGTTCCCCGACGATGTGAAGGACCCGGTCGTCCGCAAGCTCGACATCAACGCGATCCCGATCGTGTCGATCGGGGTGACGGGCAGCCGCTCGCCCAAGAACATGCTGACCTTCGTCGAGGACTACGTCAAGCCGCGGCTGGGTCAGGTGTCGGGCGTGTCGGCGGTCAACGTGAGCGGCGGCGAGGTACGCGAGATCCAGGTGGAGGCCCGCAAGGAGCGCCTGGAGGCGGTCGGGCTCTCCATCAACCAGTTGGCGAACCTCGTGGCGGCGGAGAACCTGGACATCCCCGCCGGCGAGCTGAAGGAGGGCGCGCGGAGCTTCGCCGTCCGGGCGATAGGGCAGTTCAAGAGCCTCGACGAGATCCGCCGCCTGCGGATTCCGACGCCACGGGGCGGAATCGTCTATCTCAGCGACCTTGCGGACGTGCAGGATGCGGCGGCCGACGCGAGCACCATCAGCCGGCTGAACGGTCAGTCCACGGTGGCGGTTGACGTCCTGAAGCAGACGGGCGCGAACACGGTGGACGTCTCCGATGGCG
Organism: Armatimonadota bacterium; assembly: GCA_016869045.1. GTDB lineage: Bacteria > Armatimonadota > Zipacnadia > Zipacnadales > VGFC01 > VGFC01. The sequence goes on along the minus strand of VGFC01000006.1, from coordinate 14,978 downwards.
TGCGCGCGGCGATCAAGGAACTCGACCAGACGCTGCCGCAAGACATCGAGTTCACCATCTACCAGGACTCGGCCGACGATACGCGGGAGGCCGTCAAGGACGTTCGCGATTCGCTACTGCTGGGAGCGCTGCTGGCCTCGCTGGTGACCTTCATCTTCCTGCACAACCTGCGGGCGATGGTCATCGTCGCCCTGGCGATCCCGACCTCCATCATCTGCACCTTTTTACCGATCTACTTCTTCGGCTTCACGCTCAACATGCTGACCATGCTGGCGTTGTCGCTGTCGGTCGGCATTCTCGTAGACGACTCCATCGTCGTCATCGAGAACATCGAGCGGCACTTCCGGATCGGCGAGGAGCCGGCCGTCGCCGCTGTGAACGGGCGCGCCGAGATCGGCGGGGCGGCGGTCGCCATCACGTTGGTGGACGTCGTGGTCTTCGTGCCGGTCGCCTTCATGAAGGGCATGATCGGGCGCTTCTTCTTCGCCTTCGGGATTACGGCGGCGTGTGCGACGCTCTTGTCGCTGTTCATGTCGTTCACGCTCACCCCGATGCTGGCGTCGTGGTGGTTCAAGCGCGAGACGGCGGCCGAGCGCGACCGGGCGGCGGGGCACTGGACTCGCCCGATCTGGGCCGCCATGGATGCGCCCTTCAACTTCCTCGAGCGCACATACCGGCGCTTCCTGCCGCCGACCTTGCGGCATCCGTACCTGGCGGTGGTGCTGGGGTACATGGGCTTGATCACGATCACGATGGCCGCGATGAAGTCCGGCCGCGTGCCGTTCGAGTTCTTCCCGGCCTCCCAGACCGGCCAGATTCAGGTCCTGCTGGAGACGGCGCCCGGCACGCGCCTGGAGGTGATGGACGCACTCACCCGACAGGTCGAGGAGCGCGTGCTCGACAAGGCCCGCTATCCCGAGGTCAAGGACGTCAGCTCCACCGCCGGCAGCCAGGGCTCATCATTCATGGGCGCGGGGAATACGGGCGGGCAGTACGGCGTCGTCAACGTGAAGCTGGCCCGCAAGACCGAGCGCCGAGAACGGGGCCAGCGCACGGACGGGCAGTTCGAGGAGGACCTGCGCCGCGACCTGGCCGGTCTGCCGTCGGTCGAGGTGAAGGTCGTCCGCGCCCAGGAGCATGGCGGCGGCGGCGCGCCCGTCGCGATCCTCATGCAGAGCCCCGACCCGACGGCGCTTGACCGAGCCTCGGCGGAGCTGGCGCGTGGCCTGAGCGAGGTTCCCGGCTTGCTGTACCCGGATGTGTCGGCGAAGCGCGGGCGCCCTGAACTGCGGGTGCGCATCGATCGCGCACGGTCGGCGGACCTCGGCTTCACTGCCGCCCAGGTGGCCATGGCGCTGCGAGCGGCCTACGAGGGCGATACGAGCAGCCAGTTCCGCGAGGGCGGCGACGAGTACGACCTACGGGTGCGGCTGTCGGAGTTCGACCGCACGCGGGTGGAGGATGTGGAGGGGCTGTTTGTCGGCCTGTCACCCACGGGGCAGACGGTGCGCCTGGGGGACCTGGCGCAAGTCTACATGGACACCGGGCCATCCCGCATCGAACGGCAAGACCGCCAGCGCTCGGTGACGGTGGAGTCCTACCTGGAGGAGGGGGTGGCCGAGGGCGAGGGCCAGGTGTTGGCCGGCAAGGTGCTCCAGGAGATGCAGGCGCAGGGACGGCTGGCGGGCGTGAATTGGCGCTGGACGGGCACGACTCAGCGGCGCGGCGAGGAGTTCGGGTACATGTTCCAGGCCATCGCGCTGGCGATCGTCCTGGTCTACATGGTCACCGCCGCGCTGTACACGAACATCCTACAGCCGCTGAACGTCATGCTGACCATCCCGATGGCCTTCGGCGGCGGGATTCTCGCGCTGGCCATCATGGGGCAGTCGATCTCGATCTCCTCCCTGATCGGGACGATCATGCTCATGGGGATCGTGGGCAAGAACGCGATCCTGGTGGTGGACTACACGAACACGCTGAAAGCTCGAGGGAAGAGCACGTACGAGGCGCTGCTGGAGGCGGGGCCGACGCGAATGCGGCCGATCTTCATGACCACGATCGCCTGCATCATGGGGCTGCTGCCGACGGCGCTGGCGCTGAACGAGGGATCGGAGTTCCGTCAGCCGATGGCGACCGTGGTGATCGGCGGGCTCATTCTCTCGACCGTGCTCACGCTGCTCATCGTCCCGTCGTTCTACGTCATTACCGACACGATCCAGAGCGTGTACTACCGAATCGGGGCCCGGCTGATGGGCGGCCGCGGGAAGGGTACGGGAACCGAGTGAAGCAGGTCATCGCCGTCTTCGACTCCGGCGTACTGCCCGACATCATGCGCGTGCTCGAGGATCTGGAGATCCGTCACTGGACGCGGCTGTCGGACGCCAAGGGCGCCGGCGAGCGGAACATCCGGGAGGGCAACGCCATCTGGCCCGGCCTCAATGAGGTTCTGCTGCTGGTGCTGCCGCCCGAGAAGGTCGAGCCCCTCATCGCCGGCTGCCACGCCGTCCGCGAGACGTTCCCCCTGAAGCCTGGCATGAAGTTCATCGTGTCCGACTGCGAGATCTACTGAGCGGCGTGCGAGCGGAGGCTTCCGGGGGGCCCTTTGACGTTACTACAAGGGAAGCCCCCGGGGCCACTTGGCTCGCCTGATCCTCCAGGGGAGGGAGTTCCCACATGCGTAGCCGTTTGTGTGCCGTTGGTTTGATCCTCGCACTCATCTCGGCGTCCGCGATCGTCGCTGCGTTGTACGGCTGCAAACCGAAGGAACAGCTCGACGTCCACTTCAGACCTCGGTACGAGAACGCGACCTTCAAGGACATGCGTGGTGACCCGCTGGAGGAAACGCTCGCAGCGTTCGTCCGGCTGGGCGTCTTCGACTTCTCCGGGGGGGAGGCGTTCCTGCCCAAGGCCACACTGGAACGAGGGACCTTCCTGACGTGGTTGGTTCGGGCGTGGAACATCTACTACCGCGACCAGCCCAAGAGGTGGGTCCGCCTGGCGGAAGTCAAGCCCAATGCTCCGTGCCAGTTCGGCGATGCCATGGCGCACACGCCCCTGTACCCGTACCTGCAGGGCATGGTGGAGGCGGGGAGGCTGGTGGGACCCGAGCAGGGCGAATGGCAGTACTCCCGCCGCATCACGCGGCAGGAGCTGATCCTGTTGCGCAACTCCGTGGTGCTGGGGGGCGGCAGGAACGGGAGGGAGAAGGTGTGGGCGCCGGAGGAGGAGCGCGACGACTACCGGATCCGTCTCCGCTCCTACCTCAGCGATGCCGACGAGACCCGTGAGGAGTACCTCGCGGCCGTCGCGAACGACATTGCGGAGGGGGAGTCCATCAAGCTTGCCTTCACGGACGTCAACCTCGCCGACCGCGAGCACAAGCCGGCGCTGAAGCCCCTGGACCTGGTCACCCGAAGGGAGGCGGTTCAGGCGCTGTCGAAGCTCGGCGAGCGCAACTTCCGCAATGCCGGTGTCGCCGCACTCGGGGAATGGAAGCCGCTCAGCAAGGAAGAAGCGAAGGCCCTGGACAAGGCGGATGAGGTGAAGCGGAAGGGGGCCGTTCCCCCCGAGCACGAGCACTGAGAGGCAGCCCGCGCGGGCGCGCGGCCCCATGCACGGCAACGTCCTGCGCATCCTGGCGAGCGTCGGCGCGGCAGCGGTGGGCCTCGCGCTCGCCCTGTGGGTGAGCCGGCCGCACGCGCCGCCGGAGCCGACTGCACACCCCCCCGACCGAGACGATGTCACGCTCTGCGCGCAGCGGCTGGAGAAGCTGGGCAAGGCCCTGCGCCTCTATGCGGACGACAACGATGGCGCCTTCCCCATCGGTGACACACCCGCTGACGCAGACGCATGGCTCCCCCAGCGGCTGAAGAAGCAGGGCCTGGCCCAAGCGGACCTGCACTGCCCCGCGACGGGCGAGGGCCAGCCGCCCTACGTGTACCATTGCTACCGGAAGCTCGGCGAGGGGAACTGGCCGCGATGGATGGCGGAGAAGCACGTCGTGACCAAGGGCTCCAAGCCAGACACATGGCTGGCGGCGGATGTCACCGATCGCGAGGCTCCCGGGCCTCACTCCCCAACCGAGAAGGCCTTCAACTATCTCACGGTGGACGGCCGGGTGACGTTCCACGTCGGCCGCCCGCGGGATGTGTACAGGTAGGTCCGATGCCGGAGTGGCGTACGCAAGCCGAGGTCGTCGTCGCCGTCGATGACACGGACATTCCAGGGGAAGGGGGGACGGGCAGCGTCGCTCGGGCCATCGCGGCGCGCCTGAGCCCGGACTTCCGCGTCTGGGGCGTTACGCGGCACCAGTTTGCGGTCCTGCCGGAGATCCCCCTCACCGCGCGCAACAGCGGCAACGTCATCCATCTGCTGGATGCGCCGGACGACTTACATGCCCTCGCGCACGAGGTTGTGGACTGGGTGCGGGGCCTGCACGTCGCGGGCTCGGAGCCCGGCGTATGCGTCGCCCGCGCGGAGGCGCTTCTAGGGGTGCCTCTCGGCCTGGAGGCCAAGGGGCGGTTCGTTCACCGGTCCGAGGCCTGGGACGCGGCGGCGGCGGCCGGCGCGGTTCTGCGTCACGCCGTCGAGGCGGAGGATGGGATCGTCGGCGCCTTCGCCGGGGCGTGCCTGGCGGCGCAGGGCAACGACGGGCGGTTCGTTGAGATGGGCCGGCTGAGGGAGCTGGCCGGCGAGGTGACGGTGAAGGAAGTGCTGGAGGCGGGAGGAGATGAGGTCCGTTCCGTCGAAGAAGACCTCCTGACGGACGAGGTTCTGCTCGCAGACAAGCTGCGTCCGGCCTTGCGCTACGGCAAGTGTGTCTTGTACTGTAAGAGGGAGAAGGCCCGGTGGGTCCCGATCCACGGGGCGCCGGGCGACCGAGAGGAAGAGGCACGTCTCCATGCGCGATAGGACGGCGGTTGCGCGACTCGATGCCCACGTGATCGCTACGGAGCTGGCCGCGCTGCTGGGATTCTCCCTGGCGATCACCGTGACGGCGGGGCTCATCAAGACCCCGATGGCCCTGCCGGGCCATTCCGCTGTCTTCTGGATGCCCGTCCTGCTGCTCGCGTGCTGCCGGCGTCCGGGCATGACGGCCGGGGCGGCCCTCGCGGGCGGCGGGCTGGGAGCTGCGCTTGGCGCGATCCGGCCGAACGAGCTGGCGGCTCTCATGATCTCGGCCTCCATCGTCGAGGCCTTCGGGCTGGCGCTCACGAGCCGCTGGCGCACCGTGCTGTTGCTAGTGGCGGGGATCGCCGGCAATCTCGGGAAACTCGCCCTGAAGGGGTTCACGCTCGGCCTCGCGGGGCTGCCGCTGAACCACACGGGTCTGCCCTTCATGCCGACGCTGGCCATCTATGCCGCGTCGGGGCTGGTCGCGGGCTTCATCGCGATCGGCATTCTCGCCGGCTGGGCGCGGCTGCGCAAGAGGAGGACGTAGCTGGTAGACGGGGCAGACACATGGGTCTGCCCCTACAGCCCTCGCATAGGGTAGGGGCGGACCCGCGTGTCCGCCCGTTCCACAACCGAGTAGCTGACCGACGCCTGTCCGACCCTGTCTGCCTACAGCCGCAAGGGCCATGGCGACCGGGCGATAGGGTATGCGTGGAAACGCGCATGCCTCCCGTGCTTGGAAAGGGCAGCGTGGATATGCCTCGTCGCACGCCTCAAGGCTTCACCCTCATCGAGCTTCTCGTGGTCATTGCGATCGTCGCGATCCTGGCCGCCATCCTGTTTCCCGTCTTCGCCCGGGCCCGGGAGAAGGCCCGTCAGACGGCCTGCCTCTCGAACGTGAAGCAGCTCTCCCTGGCGATCACGATGTACACGCAGGACTACGACGAGATGCTCCTCCCGTCCCGCCAGGGCAACGTCAACAACGCTCTGATCTGGCCCGCGTACCTGCTACCCTACCTGAAGAACACCCAGGTCTTCATCTGCCCGTCGGCCGCCAACCAGAGCCAGTACGGGCAGGTCTGGCAGGATCGGGGCCCGCTGTCCCTGGGCCTGAACCGCGACCTGGAGGATCGCAACACGAACGTGGCCTACTCCCTGAGCGTCTTCCAGGAACCCGCGACGAACATCCTGCTGGCCGACTCCACGCCCGCTCCCACGGGCACGGGCTCCGGCGGCGGGAGGGGTTTCCAGGTGCAGGCGGACCGGCAGCCTGACACGCAGTCCGCCATCGGTTCACGCCACAACGACGGCACGAGCGTGGGGTTCCTGGACGGCCACGCGAAGTGGTACGCGTCCTCGAGGATCTGGCAGCTCAACAACCCGGCCGGCCTGCGGTGGCTGCCCTGACGGCAGGTCTCAGGTCTCGGGTCTCAGGTCTCGGGTCTCAGGTCTCGGGTCTCAGGTCTCGGGTCTCAGGTTTGGGGGTCTCGGGTCCCGTGTTCACGGCAACGGTCCGACCCGTGCCGCCGTTGACGTCAACCCGAGACATGAGACGCGAGACCTGAGACTCCCCTACTGGAACGGGTCTTCCGCGAGGAGCTTCTTCGCGTCCTCCGGCTTCATCAGCTTCGCGTGCCCATCGACGAAGCCCACCGTCAGCATTCCACCGTGGCGAGGCTCCATGAGCACGCCGTCCGGACCACCGAAGGGCACGTCGTCCGGCAGATCCGACTCGAAGAACAGCGCGATCTCCGCCGGGCGCTTGATATCCCCCATCTTGGCCCCCGCCAGCGCCTCGTTCAGCGCGTAGGCCCGCTCCTTGTCCGGCGCGCCGGGGCACTGGTAGATCTGCAGGTTCTTCAGGTAGGGCTGCAGCTGCTCCGGCCACTGCTCCCCAGGCAGCATCTGGTCCCAGTCCTGCGCGTACATCAACGCCCCCAGTACGAGCTGCTTCATGTTCGACAGGCAGGACGAGGCCAGGGCCTTGTCCTTCGCCTGCTGGAACATCGGCAGGAGGTCTGCGGGGAGACCGGCGACCTTCTTGGATGGCCGGTACTGGACGGACGTCTCCAGCTTCAGCGTCGTGGTGTCGAGGATGTAGACCGTGCCGTCCTCGATGATGAAGAGGCGCGTGCCGATGGCGGCCACGGCAGGCGCCGTCTTGCCGCCGCCCGACAGCGCCTTCATCATGAGCATCATCCCCAAGAAGTCCCCGTCCATGTTCCCCCCGTCGCCCTGCATCATCATCAGCAAGAGCAGCGGCGAGGCGTCCTCACCCAGCAGTTGGGACATCAACTGGAACTTCATGATGTCCTCTTCGTCGGCCCCCATCTGCCGCATGAGCTCCGCCGGGTCGAGCTGCTCCGGCGCCGCCTTCGCGGGGGGCGCCTCCTGGGCCAAGGCCGGACGGATGAGGCACATCACTAGAAGCGCTCCGATCACCTTGTACATGGTCTCCGACCTCCCTTGCCGTGTGTGGCCAAGTGCGGGCACTCAAGTCTGCAGACGGTTGCCGGCCCCCGAGGCCTCGGTGTGGGCCGGACCTCAGAGCGTGTATGAGAAGCACGGCATGGGGCGTGATGAGTCACGCCCCTACACGCGGGCGCGATGAATCGCGCCCCTACATGACGGCGATGTACGGTCGTGTGTGACGCAGGGGGGCGGTCCATGGCGCCTGGCCGCCCATACACGCTCTCAGCGTGACGCTTCCTCCAGCGCTGCCCGCAGCACGTCGCTGTACTGCCGATTGCGTTCGGGGTCGTAGGGCTCGGTTTTCGCCGCGCTGGAGGCGTAGATCCACACCCAGTCGTAGGCATCAAACAGCGTGCGGAACATCGGGCCGAAGTCCTGGATGGTCTTCAGCTCCGGGTTCTCCCCCGCCGCGTCCTTGATCCACGACGTCAGGATCGAGGCGTCGTGGTACGGCGAGATCGTGCCGGCCAAGAAGAGGTGGTTCGGGAAGGCGGCGAGCATGTCGGCCATCTCAGCGTCTCGCTGCGCGATCCTGCGCTTCAGGGCGTCCACGTTGCGGTTGTAGTAGCCCGGAGTCACCTCGCCGCCGCACAGGTACTTGCAGGGCACATGGTGGTCCCGGGCGTGCTTCAGGAAGCCGAGGCTGATATGGCCCGCCGTAGAGTAAAGCGGCCCGTCCGGCGTCTCTCTGCGCTGCGACGCCTCGAGCCGACTGAATAGGCTCCACACGATGCAGGTTGGGTACTCCTCCTCGCAGATTCGCGCGAGATCGGCGCCGATGGACTCGCACTTGGCGACGATGCCGGACACCGACTCTCCCCGCTTCTCTGCCACGTAGGCGACGTCATACGCCTTGTAGTTGTTGTAGGCCTCCAAGTCCAGCACAATGCCGGGCGCCCCCAGCTCCCTCGCCGCACGCACGGCGTAGCGCCACTGCGTGAGCACGTCGGAGCGTGCGCCCGCCTCGTCGTCGAGGTCGAGGACTCGGATGCGGGCGAAGTAGTCCGGGACGGCGCCGCCCACTACCGAGGGGTGCCGCGTCGCGTCCTCCGGCACGCCGAAGAGCCGGTTGGAGAAGACCCACGGCCACACGTCGATGTTCACCAGCTTCCTCAGCTCGCGGAGCTTCGGGATCGTCTCGGCGTAGGGCGGCACCGGATCCGTGTCGTACCCGCTCCACACGGGCACGGCCACCCCGGCATAGGCTGAGTCGTTCACGACGGCCAGCTGCTCCGGTTTCTCGCGCCAGACGGAGGTGTAGAAGGTGATAAGCGAGAGATAGGCGCGCTTGCCTGGTTCGAGGACCGTCACGAACTGGCGTCGAATGCTGCGCTCCTCACCCGTGGCATCGACGAGAGCCAGCCGGACACAGTGGTTCCCCGCCAGGATGCCGGCAGGGGGGATCGTGAACTCGACGGTCCTTCCCGCGACGGCCTGCTTGCCCGTGCTTTCCACCTTGCCCCGCATATCCGTCACGCTCCAGCGGAGCTTGCTGCCCTCCGGCGGACCGGCGATCGCGGCGGTTACGGCGATCCCCGACCCGCGCGGAAGCGTGCGCGTACCGGCCTCGAGGCCTTCCAGCACCGGCCACTTGCGCGTCGCGAGGCGCATGTCGTCGATGTAGAAGCTGATTCGGTCGCCATCCTGGTACCAGCCCTCCGCGACGTAGAACAGGATGCGGGTCACGTCATCCCACTTGCGTCGCGGGTCGAGGGGCACCGTCATCTGCTGCCACTCCCCGGGGCGGATGCCCGGCAGCGTGTACCACTCATCATCGGCCAGGACCTGGTCGCCATGCTGGAACCCGCAACGGAGCACGCGGTCCTTCGGCAACTCGGCCTGGGTCTCCGTGTAAAGCCAGAACCTCACTGCGTCGTACTTCGACCAGTCCTGCGGCTGTGCGAACTCGCGCGAGAGCATCGGCCAGCCCTTGGGGTACTTCTCGCCGGGCTTGGGCGTCCAGTCCACGCGGATCATGAAGGCCAAGGACTGCTTGCCCTGCTTCATGCGCTGCGTACTGGGCGCGATGGCGACCTCTTTCTGCGTGAGATCGGTGTTCGGGTCGCCCTTCACCCAGGGCGAGGCATCCTCGAAGTCGTCCAGCGGCGCATACGTGAACTCGTCCGCGAGAGCGGAGACCGTCGAGGCAACCAACAGGAACACAGCGAATGCGGCCGACAGCCGGGGCATGTCGTCATCACCTCACACCCGGGAGGTTCGGGGGCAAGCGGCGCAATCCTGCTTCGACTTCGCGGGGAGGGAATCGAGGGCGCAACACGCAAGAACGGCACATCATCCCGCAACTACTGGTGGTCTTGAATGAGTGATCGGTGGGCAGTCACTCTCGCGGCCGTCGCAGCACTCGGCGGCTGCTGCCGCGCCCAAGCGCCGACGGTCGTCGTGTTCGCGGAGCGCGGCTTCCCGTACTTCGGCGCCAACCAGGCCGTCAGCCCCCGCATCGTCGCCGAGATACTGACGGAGTGCGGCCTCGACGCGCGTCTGGCCGACGCCGACGGCCTCGCAAGCGCACTGCGAGAGCCGGACGCGCGGGCCCTCGTGTGGTGCTACGGGAACACCTTCCCGCGCGAGGCAGAGGCCGACATCACCGAGTTCCATCGGCGCGGCGGCTGTCTCATCGCCACCGGAGCGCCGTTCACGCACCCGTGTGTGCGGGAGGACGTGGCGGGGAGGACTGTCTGGCGCGACGAGGGCCACGAGGACCACGGCCAGCATGAGCGTGTCGGAATCGGGCAGGTCGTCGGCTCCGTGCCGGTGGACACCGCGCTCTTCTCACCGATGTCCAAGGCACCCTTCCGTCTCGAAAGCACGCGCGCGGACGTGGACCCGTTCCAGTACCGAGTGCCTGGCGGCATGGGGGTGGTGTTCTTCCCGGGCAAGGCACCTCTTGCTGAAGAGGACGAGCTGATCGGCATCGTTGGCGTCGGCGACCGCGAGGGCTTGCGGGGGGCGCCGGTTGCGGCCATCAAGCACCACTGCCCGCGCTTCCGGGGAGCAATCGACGTGTGGGCGGGCACGCAGTGGCTGAGCGATCCGCGTGACCCGGGCGAAGTGCTCGTGCTGCGACAGCTGGTCGTGCGGAGCACAATCTGGGCGCTGCAGGAGTCCGGCGCGCTGTCGGAGGAGGCCGCGCAGAGGGCTGAGCGGGCGCTGTCTGACTGGGTGGCGCGGGAGCGCCTGCCCAAGAGACAGCCGGTGCCGTTCCGGCCGCGCCGCAGTCGGCGCATCTTCCCACGCTCACCCGCAATCTCCCCTGAGGACGAGGTGATCGTGCACTCGGTCGCCGGGGACGACCAGGCGACACGGGTGGCCTTGGCCTGCCTGCAAGGCCTCGTGAACCGCAATCGACCCCGCCTGTACTTCGTGTACTCGCCGCATGACGAGCAGTCGCTGCAGTGGTACCAGGAACGTGGGTACGTAGGTCAGAAGGTCCGGCGGATCGAGCACGCCGCTGAGATCATCGGGCTCTTCCGGGAGGCAGCACAGGGGGCGGTTCTCGTCGAGGACCGCTACCGGAACGTCGGGACGATGGTGGCCTCGGTGCGCGACGGTATCGTCTGCACTGAGCAGCAGGCGAAGGACTGGGCCCTGCCGGTCATCGACGACCTCCGCGGGCGCTGGCGGACGGACGCCGAGGCCTACGAGTGGGCGTTCCGGGAGTTGTGGCCGCAGATGCGACACGATGTGTTGTGCTCGGGCCACCCGGAGCGCTCCGAGCAGCAGACCGACTACCTCGTCGCGCACCGGATCTTCACGTTCTTCATCTCCGGCGGCGTCGATGGCGCGGACGAGGGGAAGGACCCCGTCGCCGAGACCGCGTTCGCCGAGAAGCTCCTCGCCGCGACGGAGCCGCACTCACCGGTGATGGGCTGGTGGGGCTGGAACGACCCGGCGGAGGGGATCGGTGAGTACTGGGGGATGACGCTCGCCTCGCGCTACGCGAAGCTCACCATCGGCACCGACTTCCTGACGAACATGAGCTTGCACAGCGGCATCCCGGCGCCCGACCGATTCCGCCAGCCGCAGATCGACCGGCTGCCTCTCCCCTCCCTCGATCCCGCGAAGGTCTACGTATCCATCAGCGTGCTGGACAGCGGGAACGACCCGTGGTACTGGCTACGCCCCCAGCGCGAGGTCTGGGACGCGCCTGGGCGCGGCGTGACGCCGACCGGGTGGATCATGGGCACCTCGCTGCTCGACCTCGCGCCGGGGATCGTCGAGTGGTACTACGGACACCTGACCGACCGCGACGAGCTGATCTGCGGGCTGTCCGGTCTCGGCTACATGAACGTCCCCGACTACGGCACGGCCTACGACAATCGCGCCCGAGTGCTGGATGAGTACCTGAACCTGACGCAGGAGTGCCTCGACCGTCTGGACTTGCGGACCGTGCAGACCTACCACGGCTCGTGGGGGGAACGCTCGGACTTCGCGCAGGATGGCGACCTCGCGCTGTTCGCGCGGAAGCTCCGGCGGGTGAACGCCTTCCTGCCCGACATCGGCCGGCATGAGACGACCACGCCCGAGATCGCGAACCACTTCCTGGCAGGGCCCGAGCCCGGCAGCCGCGTTCCCGTCTTCCACTGCCTGACGCGCTGGGTGCAGTGGGCGTTTGTCGGAGACCTCACGCAGCGTCGCGAGGACGCGGAGGTTGCGAGCCTCGTTGCCGAGGTCCGCAAGATGACGCCCCGGGCCCGGCCCGGCTTCATGAGCGTGTTCGCGCTGAGCTGGACCTTCAAGCCGGAGATGATCAACCGCGCCGCCGCCGAACTCGGTGAGCCGTACGTCTTCGTGACGCCGAGCCAGCTGGCGCGGGTCTACGAGGAGCTTGTCCCCGAACGGTAGCCGCCCGGCTGCACCAGTTCCGGGCGGCTGCACGCTTCTTGTCGGAGGGGATGTTGCCTACTCCGGCACCCCAGTCGCCGTCTCTTCTGGCGCTTCGGCCTTGTCCTCCTCCTCGATCTCCTTGGCCCGCTCTTGGAAGCGGCGCTCGTTGAACAGGACGATGAAGGCGATCCCCGCGACGACCGTGAGCACGATGGGCACCATGAAGATCTTGGGCCAGGCCCAGGACGGCGGGTCAACGGTCAGTTTGAAGTAGTCGTGGATCGTGCCTGAGCCGAAGTGGCCGATCAACATCCCAAGACCGCTCGTGGCGAACACCAGCAGGGCCTGCGCGCTGGCACGGATGTCCTTGTGGGAGAGGCGCTCGACGGCGATCATGCCGCCGACGAAGAAGAACGAGTAGCAGACGCCGTGGAGCGTCTGGGCCGCGATCACGAGCCAGGTCGGGTGACCGATCGCGAAGATGCCGTAGCGCAGCGGCCAGCCCAGGATGCCGATGAAGATCGTCCAACCCATGCCGAGCCGACGGATCGAGGGCCAGAGCAGGACCATCAGCAGGACCTCGCCGACCTGCCCCAGCACCTGAGCCCACTGCGCGTGGCCGGGCGTGAGACCGACCCCCGTCACGGGGTCCGTAAAGAAGCCGGGCGTCAGGTTGTAGTAGAACGGAAGCTCAATGCCGACGATGAACGAGATGATCAGCAGCACGGCGAAGTTGCGCTCGCCCATGAGCTTGAGGGCTTCGAGGAAGGCGTAGGGGTTCTTCGCTTCCTTGGAGGGCGGGGTGTTGGGCAGCGTCAGACAGTACGCAGCCATCAACACGCCCGCGACGGCTCCGAACAGCAGGCAGTCCCGGGCTCGCGCGAACTCCTTCCCCACATACCAGCCCAACAGGAACTGGATGCAGATCCAGCCGATGGTGCCCCACACGCGGATGTTGCCGAACTTGTTCGACTGCCCCATGTGATGAAAGGCCACCGTGTTGGTCAGGGCGATCGTCGGCATGTAGAGCACCGCGTGGGCGAGGACGCACGCCCAGAGGCCCCAGAACGTGTCCTGCCTCCAGGCGAGGAAGAGCGGGATGGCGCCCAGGAAGTGACAGATGGCGGCGAAGCGCTGGCTGGGCATCAGCCGGTCGGCCAGCCAGCCCGCGATGATGGGCGAGATCAGCGCGCCGAAGGCGGTGGTGCCAAACACCAGCCCGATCTGGAAGCCGGTGAAGTGCAGGTTGTTGAGCATGTGCACGAAGATCATGACCGCCCAACCGCCCCACACCGCGAACTGCAGGAACATCATCACGGACAGCCGGAAGTAGAGCGAACTCGGCTGCGGCGCGTAGCCGGGCGGCTCCATCGGCGCAAACGGTACTCCCCTATCCGACCCGGTCTGGTCTTCCATGCAGTCATACCCTCCCACTGCGATCGGTGAATGGCGGCTCGTGACCGCAGGCCGGCGGCCCTCCAGAGCACGCCAGGGGCGTTATTGGGCGCGAGGCGAGCGGGTTCCTTCCTGGGAGCCGCCCTCAGATGATCCGCACGCCGGTGCGCACGGCCTCGGCGATGATGGTGGCACCGTTGCGGCGTTGCTCGAACCCCTCGGGGGTGACGCAGAGGACGTCCACATGGCGGTGGGGGTCGATCTGCCGGCGGAAAGCGCGAAGGCGGTCCAACATCCGCTGGCCCGCGAAGCGGTCCGAGACGAGGAGGATGTCGATGTCACTCCACTCATCGCGCGCGGCATGGACACGGGACCCGAACAGGAACAGGGCCTGGGGAGCGAACGCGGCTCGGATCGGGTCGAGGCATTCGCGAAGGAAGCGCCCCACCTCCGGGTCCAACGCTGGCGCGACTGCGTCTCCGCCTACGCCGGTTGCCTCTTCGCCCATGCCACAGTCCTTGTTGACCCCTCTCCCATTCGCCACGCTCGCCGTGCATCCCTGCTCTCAGAGCCCGCGTCGGCCTCTTGACACCAGGCCCCCTACGGGCCACAATACGTGCCTTGCACTGGAGGCCTGCTCGTCACAGCACAGCATCGCAGCCATGCGGGCATGAGAGGGCGGACGCAGACGCTTCTCCTCGGCTGTAAGCCCCTGTGTGAGCGCCGTCACAAGAAACCTCCGGTCGTGTGGATGGTCTACTATCCACAGTAGTACTGAGCCAACAGACGCAGCAAACCGAAGCACGGGGGAAGCGGAGATGACACCACTCACTCGCAGCACACTGAGAGCCGGCGCGCTGTTCGCTCTGACCGTCGCCATCGTGGGCCCGGTGCTCGCCGGGGACTACTACGACGTGATCCTCGCCAACAAGCTGGTTTGCCGGCTGCGTGACGCCGGGGGATATGGCAGCGTGTCGGAGCGCGGGTCGGCGGTGGAGAAGAACGTGGTGGAAGCCCTGTCGGTGGAGAACGTGGGGAACCCGAGGATGTGGACGAAGTCGATGGGCGGGCTGCCGGCGATCTACATCGGCGGCACGTTCCTGGTGCAAGTACGGCCCGGCGATGCGGCCGGCACCGGCAGCAGCGTCAGCGGCCTGGCGCGGCAGTGGCTGGCCGCCTTCCGGCAGCAGTTCCCACGGGCGGAGCCGGTCACCAAGATGGGCCGGGGTGGTGGCGGCGCGGCTGCGAGCACGGGCGGCATCGGACCGGGGCCGACGCGGAGGCAGCCGGTCGTGGTGCCTGACGAGGACAAGGCGCTGGTGGAGGAGATCGAGCGGCTACTGGGCGACGGGCGCGCTCTGCCTGCCGAG
>VGFC01000005.1 GCA_016869045.1 Armatimonadota bacterium | reverse complement strand
CTCCGAACGGAAAGGAGGTGAGTCCGTAGGAAAGCCATGGGCAAGGTTCTGGTCGTCGATGATGACCCGGCCACGCGGATGCTGATGACCCGCGTCCTGGAGGACGCTGGCTTTGGGGCGATCGCGGTGGACGGGGGCCAGGCCGCCATTGAGGAGCTCTGTCGGGCCACCCTCAACGGCGGGCTATACGACGCAATCCTACTTGACATAGCGATGCCCGACATCAATGGTTGGCGCGTGTTGGATGCCGTGAAGTCGAATCCGCTTTGGGCGGACATAAAGGTGATCGTCTTCAGCGGGTTCACCCAGTCCCCCCAGGCCCTGATGCGCGTCGCGCGGTACGACGGCGTCTTCGTGGAGAAGAACGTGGACTTCGACCGCACCGTAGTCAACGTGCTCGACCGTCTCACGGCAGAACCGGTCGCGCACTGACCGTCATCCTGCCCTGCTCGTACGCTCCGGGACCCCGCGAAAACGACGCGGGGTCCTGCAGTTCTGCCCCCGAAGCCGCGTGTCCCACAGTGAACACCACCCCGGTGCGCAACGTTCTAAGAGTTACGAGGTGTAGGAGGAGTATGATTCCTCACACGCCACCGAGAGGGGTAGTGTGATGCACGGGACCAAGTATTGGGGCTCGGCCACGATCGGCGAACGTGGCCAGATGGTGATCCCCGCCGACGCGCGCAAGGCGCTGGGTATCGAGCCGGGAGACAAGATGGTGATCTTCGGCCACGACCGAGGGCAGCGCCTGGTTCTGGTGAAGTCGGACGTGGTGACCCAACACGTGACGAGGGCGCTGGGGGACCTGGCGGCCCTGGAGGCGCAACTGCGGGAGGAGTTGGGGGCGCGCGACAGAGGCGAGGACGCGGCCGAAGCGTCTAAGGAATAGAGACCCCACGTTCATCCGTGACTTGGAGGCACTGCTGTGCTGCGTATTCGCTATCAAGCGGCCATGGCGGCGCTGTTGACCCTCGCCGCGACGTCCGTGCCGGCCCAGTTCAGTTTCGGTGGAGGAGGGGAAGGGCCGGGCGGCAACCCGATGAGTGACTTCATGGAGCGAGTCGTCTTCGGCACGCTCGAGGACGCCAACCCGCTTCTCGGTTACCTACAGGTCGGCGTACCCGGGCGAGGAAGCCGCATCGTCATCGCCGGGGAGCAGACCGCGATCACCCAGATGGCCGACATCCCGGCCGGGGAGCTCAAGGTCGGCGACACGGTCACCGTGTCGGGCGTACCCGCCGTGGTCGTGGCCGAGAAGGTCCAGGTGGGGGGAGAGCTGTCGTTTGCGGACATCATGCGTGCGCTGCAGGAAAGCGACGGAGGAGCGCCTGCCCCGGCTGCTCCGCCGACGGGCGGAGGGGAAGCGCCTCCAACGCCGGCTCCGGGACCGACCGCGCCTGCGGGGGGCGCCACGCCGCCCGCGCCGACGGTCGGCGGTCCCTCACCCGGTGGTGGCCCGCCGGCTAACGTCACCATCTCGGGAAGCGTCAAGAGTGTAGAGCCCCTTGTCGTGACGCTCGCGAATGGCAGTGAGGTTGCAGTGCAACTGCCGGAGGGGGCCCGCGTACTGCGACGGACGCAGGGAGATCTGTCGGCTTTGGCGCTCGACGAGCCACTGGTGGCGATCGGGAAGGTGAACGCGGACGGGTACCTCGAGGCCGACCGAATCTACCTGGGTGAGAGCCTGTCGATGGGCCGGTCGGGCTTCGGTCGAGGTCGCGGTGGAGGTCCACCAATGATGCCCATGGGAGGTCCGATGGGCGGAGGGGAAGGCCAGTGAGCGATCATCCGACGGGATCGACCGTTGAGCCCGCCGTGCGGGCACTGCTGGACTCGGGCGTGCTGACCCACGAGGACTTGCTGCGCGCGCAGGCCGATGCCGAGCGCGGCGGCCAGCCCCTGCGCCTCAGCCTGGTCAAGCTCGGGATGGTCTCCGCGCGCCAGATGCAAGAGGCGGTCGGTCGCTCGCTGGGAATCCCCGCCGTGGACTTGCGCGAGCTGCCACCCGACCCCGAGGCTCTGCGCATCGTGCCAGCAGAGCTGGCGTACCGCCATCAGGTGGTTCCCCTCCGGGTGCAGGACGGCGAGGTCGTGGTTGCGACCGCCGATCCGTTCAACCTGGAGGCGCTCGACGACATCCGCATGGTGACCGGCAAGGAAGTGAACCCCGTCCTCGCCGACGCTGCGGAGATTCAGCGGATCGTCGAAGAGGCGTACATGAAGGAGATGATGGAGGCGGCCGACAACGGCGACGTGCAGCTCATCGCCGAGAAGGAGATCGACGCCGCCGACCTCGAGCGGATGGCCAAGGAAGCGCTGGTCATCCGCCTCGTCAATACCGTCATTCGCCAGGCCGTCGCCGAGAAGGCCTCGGACATCCACATCGAGCCGTTCGAGAACGAGATTCGCCTGCGCTATCGCATCGACGGCGTGCTGACCGAGCAGGCGGCCCCTGCCCAACGATTGCTGCCGGCGATCGTGTCGCGCGTGAAGATCCTCTCGAACCTCAACATCGCCGAACACCGCCTCCCCCAGGACGGCCGGATCGCCCTGCTGGTCAGCGGGCGCGAGGTAGACATCCGCGTGTCGATCATCCCCACGCTGTATGGTGAGGCGGTCGTGCTGCGTCTGCTGGACCAGAGCCAGCTCGCCTTCGAGCTGGAAGAGCTGGGCATGCAGGACGAGCAGCTCGCCGAGTACACGGCGATCATCCACAAGCACCACGGCGTGGTGCTGGCGACGGGGCCGACCGGCTGCGGCAAGACCACAACGCTGTATGCGGCCTTGCGGCGCATCTACACCCCGCGCAAGAAGATCATCACCATCGAGGATCCGGTCGAGTACCGTCTGCACGGCGTGAACCAGATCCACGTGAACCCGAAGATCGGGCTCTCGTTCGCCACGGGCCTCCGTCACATCGTGCGTCACGACCCGGACATCGTCATGGTGGGCGAGATCCGCGACCAGGAGACCGCGAACATCGCGATCAACGCGGCCCTCACCGGTCACCTTGTCTTTAGCACGCTCCACACGAACGACGCCTCGGGCGCGGTCACGCGCCTGCAGGACATGGGCGTCGAGCCGTACCTGATCGCCTCCTCGCTGGAGGGGGTGCTGGCGCAACGTCTCCTCCGGCGCATCTGCCCGGAGTGCCGCGAGGAATACGAGCCGTCCGCCGAGTGGATGGCGACAATCCACCGGGAACTCGAGATCCACCCGCCCGCGACACTCGCGCGGGGCACCGGCTGCAGTGCCTGCCGCTACACGGGCTATGCCGGCCGCACGGCGCTCTACGAGGTGCTGCCGCTGAACGAACACATTCGCTCGATGATCATCCGGCGCGCCTCGGCGGGCGAGATCAAGCGGGACGCCGTCCTACACGGCATGAGCACGATGCGCCAAGACGGCTGGAAGAAGGTCATCGACGGCGAGACGACGATCGAGGAGGTCCTCGCCGTCACCCAGATCGAGGAGTGAGGACGGCAGGAGCTTGGGAGTTGCGGAGTTTGGGAGTCTGGGAGAACGGCGGCGGCGGACCTCAGACTTCAGACTGAACGGCCACGACCTGAGACACGAGACGGCGAAGCCAGGCCATGCCCACGTTCAGCTATGTAGCAGTCGATGACGCGGGGCGGGAAGTTGTCGGCGAGATTCACGCCGAGGACCTCGCGGCCGCCATCGGGCGTGTCCGCGAGTCGGGCAACTACCCGATGGAGGTGAGGGAGGCCGCCCCGGCGCGCGCCGCCGGTCGCCCCGGGGGCCTGTTCGGGCGAACCACGGCCGCCGACCGAACGATCCTCACCCGCCAGCTCTCTAACCTCCTCGGCGCGGGACTGACCGTCGTCCGCGCGCTCAGCGTCCTGATCGACAATACCGACAACCCGCGGGTGCGCGACATCCTCCTGCGCGTGCGGGAGGAGGTCCAGACCGGCTCGGCGCTCAGCGATACGCTCGCCAAGTTCCCCCGGCTGTTCGACACGCTGTACGTGAACCTTGTGCGCGCCGGCGAGGCCTCGGGCGACCTGGAGGGCGTGCTGGAGCGGCTAGCCGACTACCAGGAGCAGCAGGCGCAGCAGTCGGCCGCCATCCGTTCCGCCCTGGCCTACCCGACTCTGCTGATCAGCGTCGGCACGGCGGCCGTGCTCTTCCTGGTCACCTTCCTGATCCCCCGCTTCGTGGTGATCTTCGAGAGCCTCGGGCAGGCGCTCCCCTTGCCCACGCGCGTGATCCTGGGCATCTCGACCTTCCTCGCGCACTACTGGTGGGGAGTGTTGGGCGGGCTGATCGTGCTGGTCCTCATCCTGCGCTGGTACGTGCGCACGCCGTCGGGTTCGCTGGCATTCGACTCGGTCAAGATCAAGCCGCCGATCATCGGCCCCCTGTCATTCAAGATCGCGGCCTCGCGGTTCGCGCACACACTGGGCACGCTCCTCCGGGGCGGCGTGCCGATCCTGGAAGCCCTGGAAACGGTCCAGGGCGCCATCGGCAACCGCATGATGTCCCACGCCCTCGACGAGGTGCGCGACAGCGTGCGCGAGGGCGAGCCGATTGCCGACCCCCTGCGCCGCACGAGAGCCTTCCCCTCGCTGGTCGTCAACATGATCGCCGTGGGCGAGGAGACCGGCGAGGTGGACACGATCCTGCAGCGGGTCGCGCATTCGTACGACATGGAAATCCAGAACACGGTGCGTCAGCTTATCTCCCTGCTGGAACCCGTCATCATCCTGGCGATGGGGCTGATCGTGGGCAGCGTCATCATCTCCATGCTGCTGCCGATCTTCGACCTCAACCTGATGGCGTCGAAGTGAGGAAGGCAGGAGTGTAGGAGTGCAGGAGATCAGGAGTTGGGGAGAACGGCTGACGGCAACGGCAACGGCATACGACGAAGGAGGACGTAGACGATGGAACGGCTAGGACGCGCCCGCCGGGCGGGTTTCACGCTGGTCGAACTCATGGTGGTGATGGTCATTCTGGTGTTGCTGGCGGCGCTGGTGATCCCGCGCGTCATGAACCGTGCGGAGGACGCGCGACGAGCAACCACCATCGTCAACATGAAGACGCTGGTCAATCAGCTGGAGCAGTACCGCATCGACAACGCCGCCAAGGTGCCCTCGACCGAACAGGGCCTGGAGGCTCTCGTGAAGGAGCCGACCAGTCCGCCCAAGCCGAAACGCTGGAAGGGACCCTACATCGACCAGGTTCCCAAGGACGGCTGGGGCAACGACTTCCAGTACCTGTCCATCGAGAGCGGGCGCGACTTCCACCTGTGGTCCTTCGGCGCGGACGGCGTGGAGGGCGGCGAGGGGCTCGATGCGGACATCCGCTCGTGGGAGCGGGAGACGTTTGCGGAGGGGTAGCGGAGCCACATGGCCTCACGGAGCGGCTTCACCCTCATCGAGCTGATGGTGGTGCTCACCATCCTCATCCTGCTTGCGGGGTTGGTGGCGCCTTCGTTCGTGAGGCAATACCACGAGGCCAAGCTGCGCTCGACGGTCCGCGACCTCGTCGCCCTGATGCAGTACGCCCGCAGCCAGGCCGTCGTGGAGGGGACCACCTACCGCCTGAACATCGACCGTGACGGCGGACGCGTGTGGGTGACCTACTACGAGAGCGCCTCTCAGAACACGAGCGATGAGGAGCCGCGCTTCGTGGAGGACGAGACGATCCTGGGCGCCGCCCGGCAGCTCCCGGAGGGTGTAACGATCCTGGAAGTGCAGTTGGGGGACGAAGCGCTCGCGCAACTGAGTGAGGAAGCCCTCGACCAGATCAACGCGCTGAGCAATCGGCTCAATGAGGAGGGCACGCCGTTCATCGCCTTCGCCCCCAGTGGCACCACTGACGGCGCGCGAATCCTGCTCGAAAACGACTACGAAGACCGGCTGGCCGTGGCCCTGGATGCCATCACAGGGCGCACGCAAGTGCTGGAGGAGGACGAGTTTGCGCCGGAAGACTGAGCGCGGCGGGTTCACGCTCCTCGAGGCCATCGTCTCGGTGGCGATCATGTCCATCGGGCTGGTGGCCGTCATCGAGGCGTATGGCGCCGCCATGCGCTTGAGCCTGCAGGACGAGTACTTCTCGACGGCAACCATGCTCGCCTCGGGGAAGATGGAGGAGGTCCTCAAGGAGACGTACATCACCCCTGGGTCCGACGACGGAGACTTCGGCGAGGAGTTCGAAGCCTTCACGTGGACCGTGGACATCGCCGACAGTGACATCGAGGGGCTGGAGACCATCACGGTGACGGTGAACTGGAGCGTGGCGGGAAGAGACGACGAGCTGACCCTCGTCAGCGCCGCCCCGCTGAACGAGCCGGAGGAGGAAGCCGGCGGCGCCGCCGCGACAGGAGGGCAGGCCCCATGACGCCCTCCCCCCGTCGCGGGATGACGCTGATCGAGCTGATCATGGCGCTGACGATCGGCTCGATGGTCATCGGGGCGGTCCTGGCGGTCCTCAAGAGCGCGAACGACACGCAGACCCTCGGCGAGCGCCGCGCCGACCTGCTGCAGTGTGTGCGCGTATCGCTGAACCAGATGCACCGCGACCTCCAGCTCACGGTGACGCGCTCCAACGACGAGCAGTTCATGTTCATCGGCACCAACGAAGGCGAAGAGGGCTTGCCGACGGACTCGATTGAGTTCACCTCCGCGTCGGGAGACCCGATGTCGTCGCTGCTCCCCACAGGGGACCTGCTGCGGATGCAGTACTACTTGGACCTGGATGAGGAGACGGAGCCGACGGGGCTGGTGCGGTCGGCCTTGCGCTTGCCGCTGCCCGAGGAGATCTCGCCGACCGAGGCTGAACTCTCGGCGCGAACGTACTGCCCGTGGGCCGTCGGCCTGAACTTCGAGTACTACGACCCAACGCAACAGGACTGGGTCGAGGAGTGGCAGGAGCGGACGGACGTGCCAACCGCCGTGCGCATCTCGCTGTACGTGCTCCCCGAGCCGCTGGACAAGGACGTCGAGCCGACGCCCGATGACGTGATCCCGTTCTCGACAGTCGTCCAGCTGCCGCTGGCGGGCACGACGTTGGGCACCGGCCAGCCGTCTACCGGTCAGAGCGGAGGCGCCGCCAACGTGCCGGGCGCCGGGGGCCTACCGGGAGGCGCCGGAGCATCGCCGACAATACCCGGCCTACCCGGCGGGTTGCCGGGACTGCCGACTCCCGGAGGTGCAGGCCAGCCATGATCCGGGGCCGACGGGATCGCCGACGGGGCATCGTGCTGATCGTCACTCTCTGGGTGCTGACGATCCTGACGGTTCTGGCGATCACCTTCGCCGCCACGATGCATGTGGAGGCACGCGCCGCCGCCAACGAGCTGCAGCGCACCAGGGCCCTGTACGCGGCGAAGGCCGGCATCCAGCGGACGATGCTGGCGATCGGCCAGGACCAGACGGGGTACGCTTCGCCGCTATCGGAGTGGGCGCAGATCAACTCGCAGGACGAGGAGCTGCCCTTCCCGGACGACGAGGAGTACGAGGTGACGGTCACGGACGAGTCCGGGAAGATCAACCTCAACGCGGCCGACCAGCAACTCCTCGCGAAGCTCCCGGAGCTATCGCCGGAGATGATCGACTCGATTCTCGACTGGCGGGACGCCGATGACGATCCGCGGCCGGACGGCGCCGAGATCGACTACTACAGCCGATTGCAGCCACCCCGCGTGTGCGCGAACCGGGACTTCCTGACGCTCCCTGAACTGCTGCTCGTGAAGGGAATCACGAAGGAGGCCTTCTTCGGGTCGAGCGTTGCCGGGCCGGCGCGGGTCGAAACGGCGGCCGAGCAGACGGCGACCCAGGACGCGTCCCCGCCGCTGCAGGACCTGTTCACGGTCTACGGGGGCGCCAGCGACACGGATGCACAAGGGCAGGAGCGGCTGAACATCAACCTGGCCGACGCACAGGCCCTGGCGGAGCGCACGGACGGCATCCTCACCGAGGGCGATGTGCAGGCCGTCGTGGACTATCGCGGCGCGATGGGCGCCTTCGACAGCATCGGGGACCTGATGAGAGTGGAGGGGGTCTCGCGGGAGAAGATGCAGCAGGTGGCGGACCTGCTGACGACGGTCTCGAAGCCCTCGGAGACCGGCCAGCAACCTGCGGGGGCGGGGGCGCAACCGACACCGGGACAGCCGACCCTGCCGAACCTCCCCGGCGAGACCGGGCAGCCAATGCCGACAGGCCCCGGGGCCGAGGGCGCACAGCAGGCTCCGGGCGGACCTGGCGGGCCGGGAGGTCCCGGCGGGCCCGGTGGACCGGGTGGGCCGGGAGGGCAGCCCGGGTTCCCATCGCCGGGCTCCGGTGAACCAGGCGGACAGCCTCAGCCGACTCCACCGGCGAGCAACGTGCCGGACATCGACACCTCGGTCCTGCCCGAGGCGGGCACGTTCCGGCCGAACGTCTTCAACCTCAACACGGCGCCGCCTGAGGTGTTGGCCACCCTCGACGGCATGACCGAGCAGGCGCTCAACGCCATTCTCAAGTACCGGGCCGAGCAGCCCTTCACCACGCGAGGCGAGCTCCTGGCGCTAACGGAGATGACGGACGCCCTGTTCGCCCAGATCGCGGAGAAGGTGACGGTTCGCAGCAGCACGCTGAAGATCACGTCCATCGGGTCGGTGGAGGAGGGCCGCGTCCGCGTGCGCGTGACGGCCCTCGTGGACCTGAAGGAGTCCGAGCCGAGGATTGTGTACTTGGCCGAAGGCTAGGTCTCGTGTTTGAGGTCTCAGGTCTCAAGTCGACGGCAGCGCGCCGCGACATTGCCGTCGACCTGAGACCCGAGACATGCGACCTTCCGCAAGGGGGTCTTCGTGGCACGCACTGAGCCCGCTGTAGGGATCTCGGTTACCGAGACGACGGTCCGCGCCATCGCGCTGGATCCGACCTCGCTGCGTCCGGTAGCCGCTCACGAGACGCGACTGTCCGGGTCGCTGGCCAATTCGCTGCGCGATTCGCTGCACGACCTGCACGTGCGGCCGGGGGTGGTAACGACGGCCTTCGGCCTGGACCGGGCCACCGTCCGGCGGATGACGCTGCCACCTACCAGTCCGCAGAACGTGGACCGAATGGTGCGTTTCGAGGCGGAGCGGTACATCCCGCTGCCGCTGGAGGCGGTGGAACTCGACTATCAGATCCGCCACGACCGCGCGGCCGATCGGCTGGAGGTCGTCATCGCGGCGGTCCGCAAGGACGACGCGACCCAAGCAGCCCACGCCCTGTCCGAGGCCACTGGGGCGCCCACGGTGCTGGACACGGCCGGCACGGCGCTGCTGGCCGCCTGGCAGCAGGCCCACGGTGAGGGAGGCGAGGCGGCCCTGGTGGTGGACCTCTCGGGCGAGCACACCTCGATCGTCGTGTGCGAGTCCGGCAGCCTTGTCGTCGCACGCTCCGCCCCGGCTGGGGTCGATGCCCTGCGGGCAGCCCTCGTAGACGACCTGAAGATCAGTCCCGCTGAGGCCGAGGGCATTCGGCGCACGGACGGCGTCAAAGGCCTGGAGGCCGGCCCGCCTGCGGTGAGCGCCCCCGGCGAGGCGCCCGACCGCGAGGCGGCGGCCGCGTGGCTGACGCGCCTGGCTCAGGAGATTCGGCGGACGCTGGAATCGTTCCGCAGCCAGCGGGGGGGCGCGGGCCGCTGCACGGTGGCGATCACGGGCGAGGGCGCCGAGACCCCGGGCCTCTCCGAGGCGCTGGAGTGGGCGATCGGGCAGCCCATCGACATCTTCGATCCGCTGCCCGCCGCGGCCACCGACCTCCCTGCGCCCGGTCACTGGTTCACGCTGGCGTACGGCCTGGCGCTGAGGTCGGCCGGCAGAAGCCCGGTCGCGATCGACCTTTCACCGCGCGCCGAGCGCGCCGACCGGCGCCGTCGTCAGGAGAAGACGGCCTGGGTCGCGGCGCTGGCGGCGCTCGTGCTGGTGATTGGGGCGGCCTACGCGTACGCCAACAGCCGCCTGCAACGAATCGAGAGCGATGCCCGGCAGGTCCGCGGTCAGGTCTCGCGCCTGCGAGCGGAAGTGGGGGACGTGGATACCGCCCTCGCGGCGGCAGCGGCGGTCCAGGATGTGAACGATGTGCTGGCGGACATGGAGCGCGGCGAGGCCCGGCCGCTGGACGTGCTGCGCGACCTGTCCGACTCGTTCCCCGGAGGACTGTGGCTGAAGGACTTCCTCTACGACCGGGAACGAGGGGTCAGCATCCATGGCAACGCGCTAGACTCCACGGCCGTCACAGAGGCGGTCCGTGCGCTCAGTCGCAAGCCCTACCTGGAGCAGGTTAAGCTGACCAGCATCAGCATCGTCACGATCGGCGACCGGCAGGTGTACGAGTTCGACATCACGGCCGACTTCCCGCAGCCGGAGACCACCGAAAGCGAGGCGAAAGGCGCGGGATCGACCCGCCGCTCAGGCCCATGAAACTCACCAGACGCGACAAGCGGGTGCTGGCCGCAGGCTTCCTGATCGCCGTGGGGATCGTGGCGTGGTCGTTCGTCCTGTCTCCCATGCAGCAGCGCTGGATGAAGGCGCGCGCGAGCCTGCAGGCCGACCGCGACGACTTGGCCAAGCTCCAGCGCATCGCCGGTGAGCGGGACAGCTACGCACAGGAGCGCCGGCGGGTCGCGCGCATGGTGCACGAGACGCCCGACCTGGCCGCCTCGCAACGAGTGGTGCCGGTCCTCATCAACGACGTGCAGGGCCTCGGTCAGGAGTGCGGCGCGAAGATCACGCGCTACGAGCCCCTGCCGCCTAAGATCGAGGAGAGCTACGCCGTCTACTCGCTGAGCGTCGCGGCCCAGTGCAGCCTGCCGCAGCTCGTGGAGTTCCTGTATGACCTCCGCAACCTCCGGCCCGCCATCATGGTCCGGCGGCTGCATATCGTGCCGCCCGGCGAGGATGCGAAGACGCAGGACCTGTCGGTCGAGTTGCTGCTCTTCACGTACGCCATTCAGTCTGCGGACAACGCGGCGGAGTCGGAGGCGACTGCCCGGCTCCCCGGAACGGCGGCGGGATGAGGACTTCGGTCAAGGTCTTTGCGGCAGTCGGCATCCTGGTCATCTGCGCTCTCGCGGCGGCCGAACTGCTGCACCGCGTCAAGAGCAATTCGCGGCCGAGAACTCGGGCCGACGCGGTCGCCCCTCCTGTGCAGGCGGACGCCGCCCCGGCTCCCGAGGAGGCGAGCGCGGCGGAGTCCTCCGCCGACTACGCCCGCGTCGCGCAGCGTGACCTCTTCCGCCCGCTGGTCCGTGCACCCAAGGCGGCCGAAGGTGGCTCGGGGGAAGGGACGCCGAAGGCCGGGGCACAGAAGCCGAACCCGGGACCGAGCGGGCCGGGACCGACGGGAGGCCCGCCCAAGCCGGCCGATCCGCTGGCCGACCTAGCGCTGACTGGCGTGGTTCAGGTCGGCGGTCGGCTGCAGGTGCTCATCGAGAAGCTCTCGACGCGGACGGGCCGGTACGTCGCGCTGCACGAGGAGTTCGAGGGCTTCCGTGTCGTCCTGATCGGCGAGAACTCGGCAGTGCTCGACCGCGGCGGGAAGCAGTTCACGCTCCTGATGGGCAGCAAGCAGCTGCCCGACCAGGCTGCCGCGGCTCCCGCGGGCGGGGCGGCGGCCACGGGGCCGACGGTTGCCTCGGGGGCCTCGCCCGGCGGGTCGGACAGACCGGGTGGTGGGGGGCGTGGCGGGGAGATGGGCGGCGCATTCTCGGGGGACATGCTCGCCTGGGCGGAGGGCCGGCCACTGGCGGAGCTGGAGGGCATGTATGCGCAGTACGGGGCGTACCTGTCGCCGGAGGACCGGGCGCGGGCGCAGGAGTACCTGGAATCGCGCCGGCGACGCGAGCGAGGGCAGTAGCCGTTCCCGATGATCTGAGCACCCACGGCCCATGCCGTGGTGGGAGGGTAGACGCATGAGACCGCACCGCATTCATCGGCAGCAATCCTACCTGATGGCGACGGCAGGTCTGCTGAGCCTGATCGGCCTGCTGACCCTCCTCGCAGCGGCCCTCGTCTACGGGCAGCCGCCGCAGGTGGAGATCCGCCGCTTCGGTCCCGGAGGGCCGGGCGGCCCACCCGGTTCGGGCACCTTCTCCGGCACGGTCTCCGTGCAGGGCGCGCCGGGTGGCGGGCCGCCGCCCGGGGCCCCGGGCACTCCGGGAGCGCCGACGTCTCCCGGCACACCCGGGGCGCCCGGCGGCTCGCAGCCGGGCGCGGGGGAGACGAAGCCCGAGACCCCCACCGGGCCGATCTCCGTCTTCATCCCGGAGAAGCCGGACGGCAACAAGCTGATCTCGATGAACTTCGACCAGGCGGACATCGACCATGTCCTGAAGTTCCTGGCCGAGCAGAGCGGCAAGACGATCGTCCGCGAGCCCTCCGTGCAGGCGAAGATCACCATCGTCAGCACCGCCAAGATCACGGTCGCCGATGCGTTCAAGATTCTGTCGGCGCTGCTCTCGGTGAAGGGGTACTCCCTCATCGAGGATGACAGCATCTACCGCGTGGTGCCCAAGAAGAGCGCCATGCAGGAGCCGATGAGCGTTCGGGTCGGAGAGGGCGGGGCCGAACGCACCGACCGTTACATCACCCAGGTCCTGCAGATCCAGAACATCGACGCCGGCAAGCTCAAGGACGACCTCAAGCCCCTCGTCCCGGATGACCAGGGCGCCCTCATCGCCAACGCCGACACGAACACCCTCGTCATCATCGCCACCGAGGCGAACGTCGCCCGGCTGATGGAGATCGTGAAGGCCCTGGACACGGACCGCGCCGAGGTCAAGGAGATCGACGTCATCGCTCTGCAGTACGCGGACGCGACGGAGCTGGCCACGGAGCTGACGCAGCTCTTCGAGAAGGAGTCGCCCCTCGCCGGGCTCTCCGCCGACATGCAGCGTCGGATGCGGGAGCAGATGGGCGGCGGCGGCCCGGGTGGCCCGGGCGGGGCCCCGCCCGGACCTACCGGCGGCGGCCTGATGGACGTGAAGGGTCAGGTGAAGATCGTCGCGGAGAAGCGCACGAACTCGCTGTTTGTCGCTGCGTCCGCCGACAACATGAAGAGCATCAAGGACATCGTCAAGAAAGTCGATGTCAACATGCAGCCGGAGATCGAGGCGAAGATCGTGCCGCTGAAGTACGCCGATCCGCAGACCCTCTCCGACCAGATCAACTCGCTCTACGAGCAGACCGACCAGTTCTCGCGCCGCAGCGGCGGAATCTTCGGGCGCATGTTCAGCCCCTTCTTCTCCTCCTTCGGTCGGGGCGGCGAGCAGCAGACGGGGCTGGCCGCCAACCGCGTGGTGCCGGACCTGCGCACCAGGAGCCTGATCATCACGGCCGACAAGGACAACCTCACGCAGATCCTGGAGCTTGTCACCCAGCTGGACGTGTCGGCCGAGGTGGAGACGGTCGTGCGGGCCATCCCGCTGGAGAACGCGATGGCCGACGAAGTGGCGACCACCGTCAGCAACCTCATCCAGGGCAGCATGAGAGGCGGGGGCTTCTTCTCGTTCCTGCTGATGGGGAGCCGGCAGAGCACCGGGGGTCAGGCGCCTCTCGACCAGCTGCGCAACGTCAACGTCGTCGCCGATGCTCCGACCAACACGATCCTGTTGACCGGCCCGCCGGAGACCTTCACCACGCTGGAGCAGCTCATCAAGCAGCTCGACCGGCGCGTGCCGCAAGTCTACATTGAGGTGCTGATCGCCGACGTGACGCTGGGCGACACGGACCGCCTGGGCATCGAGTGGAGCCTGATCGACCGGAACCTGCTCGGCCATTCCAGCGCCTCGGGCACCGCCGGCACCGCGTGGGAGGGCCTCAAGACCGCCGCCACCGGCTTGAGTTACAGCCTGATCTCCGACAGCTTGCAGGCCTTCATGCGCACGCTGGAGACGCGCTCCGATGTCGAGATCCTCAGCAGCCCGAACATCATCGCCTCCGACAACACGCCGGCGACGATCTCCATCGGCGAGTCGATCCCCTACCAGGAGAGCACGCGCGAGACAACCGGGGGCAGCATCCAGCAGACCGTCGCCTTCATCGACGTGAGCAACACCCTGGCGGTGACGCCTCACATCAACCAGCGTGAGCGGATCAGCCTGGAGGTGCAGCAGACAGTCGATGCGCTCATCAGCTTCGACGAGAAGCTGCTGGCGCCGCGGATCGCCAAGCGCGAGGCGAACACCACGGTGGAGGTCCGCGACGGCCAGACGGTCATCATCGGCGGCATCATCGCCGAGCAGAAGTCCGTGACGATCCAGGGCGTGCCGATCCTGCGCAAGATCCCGATCATCGGCAAGCTCTTCGAGGACAAGAAGCGGGAGAACTCCCGCAGCGAGCTGCTCGTCTTCCTCACGCCGCACATCATCCTGGACGATGCCCAGGTCGATGCGCTCACGAAGGCCCAGAGCGGCCGCATGACGACCGACCCGCTGAGCGATGAGAACTTCCGGCCGCTGGATCTGCCCAAGGCCGACATGAGCAATCCGGCCTGGCAGCTAGGCCCGCAACCTGAGCCGAGAACCGAAACGCCCGCCCAACCGCCGGCGCCGCCGACGCCGGCTCCGGCACAGCCCTGACGGGGGAGGTGGGCGGACGGCGGTTGGCGAACGGCGATCCGACACGGCGCTCTACATCCCTCGGGGGTGAGGACGGTGGCTTTCCAACCCGCGCTCGCGAAGTTCATCTCGTTCCAGGATCCCGCCGCGTGTGCCCGCGTTCGCGCGATCAAGCGCGCCGACATTTGCAAGCACGCGAACCCGGACTTCAGGATCCGCGTGATCGATGACTCGGCGCAGTTCTACCTCGAGTTCGCGCTCGACATCATCGGCCGCATTCAGGTTGCCCAGGCCGAGGGGCGCAAGTGCGTCCTGATTCTGCCGGTGGGCCCGGTGCCGCAGTTCACCATCGCCGCCCGGCTCATCAACCAGTTCCGTCTCTCCTGCAAGCACCTCGTCACCTTCAACATGGATGAATATGCGGACGAGAACGGCAACACCGCTCCGCCGGACTGGGAGGGCTCCTTCGCAACGGCGATGCGGGAGAACTTCTTCCTCAAGATCGACGAGGAGCTGCGCCCGCTGCCCGAGAACATCCACTTCCCCGATACTCAAAACGTCGGCCGCTACTCGGAACTGATCGCGGAGGCGGGGGAGGCGGACTGCTGCTACGGCGGGATCGGTTGGTGCGGGCACATCGCGTTCTGGGAGAGCCACCTGGGCGATGAGTTTGCGACGCTCGAGGAGTACGTGCAAGCGCCGGCGCGCATCGTCGAGCTGAACCCGATGACGATCATGCAGAATGCGCTGCACTCCTTCGGGGGAGACTGGTCGTGGGTGCCGCCGAAGGCCGCCAGCATCGGCCCGCGCGACATCGTGAACGCGAAGCACCGCTCGTTCTGGCTCGACGGCATGTGCGGTCCGGTGACCACCATGTGCTGGCAGCGCTTCATCGCGCGGCTCGTCGCCCACGGCCCGGTCAGCAAGTACGTGCCCGGCTCCATCCTGCAGACCGTGCGCACCGACTACACGCTGCTGGGCGGCGTGGCAGACGACGTGGCGATCGACATGTCGTGAACGGCGGGAGTCAGGAGTCAGGAGTCAGGAGTCAGAAGAACGGCAACGGACACGGCCGGCCGCGCCCTCGCTGGCTCCTGCCTGCAGGTCTCCCGTCGAATGGCCGTGGTTCTCCTGACTCCTGACTCCTGACTCCTGACTCCCGCCGTCATGCGGCTCTTCGACCGCCTCCTCCTCAGTGATCTCGTTGTCCCCTTCCTCATTGGTGTGTGCACGTTCGCCGTGATTCTGCTCGGCGACATCGCGAGGCAGATCGGCTCCACGATCCTCAATGCCCGCACGCCGCCGCTGCTGGTCGCCCAGTACCTCTGGTTGCGCAGCCCGGGGGCGTTCGTGTGGTCGATGCCGGTCGGCACGCTTGTCGCGATCTCGCTGGCGATGGCACGTGCCACGCGGGAGGGCGAGATCACCGCGATCCGCGCCGCCGGCGTCAGCCTGCTGCGAATCTGCCGGCCCATGATCCTGGCCGGCGCCCTGGCCACCATCGCCGCTTTCGCGTTGAACGAGTGGGTCGTGCCCGATGCCAACGACGCGGCCGTGCGGGTGATCGAGCGCATCCGGATGACCCAGCCGGTCCTGCGCGAAGAGCACAACCAGTTCTTCCGGGACCGGGAGGGCCGCATCTTCTACGTCCGGCACCTGAACGCGGACACGAACTTCCTGGAGAACATCGTCATCTGGAGCTTCGGCGCCGACGGCCGGCTGCAGGACATCACCCAGGCCCGGTACGCCGATCTGCAGGCCAATGTATGGTGGCTGCACGAGGGCCTGAGCCAGAGCTTCGACCGCTGGAACCGGCCCGGCGCGCCGCGCCTCTTCGACACGCGCAAGATTGAGCTATCGGCGGCCCTGCAGAACTACTACGCGGAGAAGCGTTCCGCCTTCGAGATGAGCGCCCGCGAGTTGCGGGACCGCGTTGACGTCTTGGAGGCGGGAGGCCAGGACGCCCATACGCTGCAAGTCGAGCTGCAGTTCAAGTACTCCATTCCCGCAGCATGTCTTGTCTTCGCGCTGATCGGCGCGCCGCTGGCCTTCCGCTATGCGCGGTGGGGCGCCTTCGGCGGAATCCTCATCGCCATCCTCATCATCTTCCTCTACAACGGCGTCCGCTCATGGACGCTGGCTTTCGGCCTTGCGGGCACGCTCCATCCGGTCGTCGCCGGGTGGCTCCAGAACGTCCTCTTCGCCGCCGTGGGTCTCGTCATGCTCCGGCGCGCCGAGTACTGAGCCTCCCCCCCGGAACCCCCTCCACAGGCGCGCGGTTGAGACTGGTAGAACTGACCCGACGCGGGCGGAGCAGGCCATCATGCCCCAGACGCGAGAGCCTCGGCCAACCAAGGAGCTGCGGTGGCTCTACGAGCGCCTGCTCGGCCGACTGCCGCTGCTGCGGCGTCTGCCGACGCGTCGGTCGGTGCTGCTCCAGTTGCTCCTGATGGAACTGCTGGCCCTGGGCAGTTGTTGGGGCCTGGAGCTGGGCTGGGCGACGGCCCTCGCCGGATCGCTGATCGTCATTGCCGTGGCCCTCTGGTCGGAACTCCTTCTGGTTGTCGCGCCGGCGTTGAGGGTGCCCCTGCCTCCGCTGACCGGCGAAGCGGCCCGCGTCATCCACCGCTACCGCACCACGATGTTCCACCGCCTGCACCCCGAGGCTGCGCCCGGGCTGCTGATCTTCCTGTTCGTAGGGTACGTCTTGCTCAGGCCATGGTCGGCGGCGCCGGGTGCACTGGACCGGTTCCTGGGCACTGCGCCCCATCCGGTGCGCCTTGGCGTCGAGGTGCTCATCTTCCTGCTGGCGTGGGATGTGTGCTACCGGCAAGGCGTCGCCGTGTGGGCGGGTCTGCTGTCGGCTTGGCGTGCCCGGCGGCTCTGTCGCGCCGAACTCCTCGACCGACCGGCCGACCGCCCTCGACCCGAGTGGCTCTATCACCTCCGCCGCCTGGACCGACGGCTGGTGTGGTTCCCAGCCGCAAACGTCCTCCTACTGCCCGCCGCGACCCGGGACCCGCTGCTCGTGTGGCTGCTCGGCGCGGGTACGATCGCCCTCGCCCTCCTGCTCGCGGTTGCGCTGGTCTGTGACGAGCGCCTCTGGCGCAGCACTCCCGCCGCGCGGGCACCGCGCTCCCTGCGCGGCATCCGCCAGCGCTCCGGCGGCGAGCACCGCGAGCCCTGGCCCGATCCCGACATCTACCCGCGCCTGACCGACGGCGCGCGCGTGGCCGTCATCGGCGCCGGACCGGCGGGCACGTTCTTCGTGCACCTCCTGCGCGAACACGCGCGACGCGTGGGTCTGAACCTGCGCCTGACGATCTTCGATGCGAAGGACTTCACCCAGCCCGGCCCGCGAGGCTGCAACATGTGCGGAGGCGTGGTGGCCGGCACGCTGCTGCGGCGCATGAGGGAGTCGGGGCTGGAGCCGCCCCCGAGCGTCGTGCAGTCCGTAGTGGACGGCTTCCAGTTAGAGACCGTCGCGGGGACCGTCCACCTGCACACGGATGATCCGGACGAGAACATGGCGACCGTTTTCCGGGGCAATGGCCCGCGCGACCTCGTCCTGGCGGACAACGTGAGTTTCGATGACTACCTGCTCGAGGCCGTGCGGGGGCCTGACCTGCAGGTCGTCGTAGAGCCGGTAACCGACCTGGCCATCCCGTCCAATGAGGCAGACCCCATTCGCTTGGCCTACGGCCGTGGGTCGCACAAGGTCGAGATGAACGTCGAAGTCGTGGTCGGGGCCTTCGGGCTCGGAGGCCGGTTGAGTCGCCGCGTCGAGGAGCTGGGCTTCGGCTACCACGCGCCCGAAACCACCATCGCCTGCCAGGCGGAACTGCTCGTCGGCGAGGAGCACATCCGCGAGCAGCTCGACGGGGACATCCAGATCATCAACATCGGGCTGCCCGACGTCGCGTTCATCGCCCTCATTCCCAAGGGCGAGTTCCTTACGTTCACACTGGTGGGCTACCGCGACATGGGCCTGGCCGACCTGCACGCGGCGCTGGAGCACCCGGCGGTTCGCGCGAAGCTCCCGGCGAACTGGGAGATCCCGAAGCGCTTCTGCCACTGCCATCCGCGCGTGCCCGTGACAAACGCCACCCGTCCGTTCGCCAACCGTTTCGTCATCATCGGCGACGCGGCGTGCTCGCGCCTGTACAAGAACGGCCTCGAGTCCGCCTTCAACACCGCAGCCTTCGCCGCCCACACGATCGTCCATCGGGGGGTGTCGGCGGCGGCCTTCGAGGATCACTACCTGCCGCCGTGCCGTCGGGTCATCATGCGCGACAACGCCTTCGGGGCGGTGCTGTTCCGGCTCAACCGCGTCGCCTCGACGCATCGCTCGGCTGCCGCCGCGGTCGTCAGTCTCATGCAAGGCGGCGGCGTTGTAAGCGAGCGCCTGCGGCGGGCGGCCTGGGCCCTGTTCGCGGGGTCACTGCCGTACCGCTGGATTCTGCGGCAGGTGCTCAGCCCGAGGGTCGCGCTTCCCGTGATCGGGCGTACGCTGGCCGAGGCCTGCCGCAGGAAACGCTAACCGTCGCTGCCCCTGACGTTGACGTCGTCGTAGTACACGGCGCCCGCACCAGCATTGCGCAGGAGGAGGCGGAATCCCACTACCCCCTCGCTCAGCGCTATCGACCACGTTCCCTGCTTCCACTCGGCGGACGCTTCGAGCACGGGGGAAGTGTTGTATTGAACCTGGCCGCCCTTCTCGTTGTACCCGAGCACACTGATGTGCGGCCGCGCGGCGTCGGTGGTCTTGTACCACACGCTCACCGCAACGGTCTGCCCCGCTCGGCCGGGCAGGTTCCGGATCGGCTGAGCCACGACGTTGACCTTCTCACCCTTGCCGATCAACACGACAGCCTGCTTGCCCTCGTGAGCGTCGCCCACCCACTCCGCCGAGCCGCCCTCGTCGGGGCTCCACGTCGTGAGCGTCCACCCGAACGGCCCGGTGTCGGGCATGCCCATCTCGAAGCCCGGGTTCAGCAGCCCCTTCGCGGCCAAGGCCTGCTCGAGGGCAGCCGACGCGTCGGCATAGGCCTTCTGGTCCGCCTCGCTCACACCCACGACCGCATCGTAGAGGCTCGCGAGTTGCGGAGCCATGCTCACCGGATGGCCCTGTGAGACATAGAGCGCGGCGGCCACGTCGCAGACCGCTTCCGATGCGCAGCCGAGGGTGATCCACTCCCACCACGTCCGCACGTCTCCCTGGTTGCGGTCCACCCGATCGCCGATACGTGGGTCCTCAAGCGACCCGTTCCACATCACCTGGCTGTAGGTTGCCGCGAAGCGCCGCAGGTCCTCCTCGGTGAAGACGATGCCCCGTTGAGCCGCCTCCACGACGAACCCGATGTCGATTGATCCGTGACCGTGATCCTCGATGTGGCGAGTAATGCCCTCCTCGGTTGGCAGCGGGTCCCAGTAGTTCCACACGTACGCCTCGCCGTTGAGCTTCAGGTTCTGCTTGAAGTAGCGGGCCATCTTCTCTGCGCGGTCGCGGTACTCGTCGCGATGCTCCAGCCCAGGCACGGCCTGCAGCACCAGCCACGTGCGCGCGAGCGCGAGGTACTGGTTGTGCGGCAGGCTGTAGCCCGGGAAGCGCTGGGTCGGGTTCTTCGTGAACTTGTAGAGGCCCCCGCCGTCGGGAAGATCGAGCCACGTGCTCTCCCACTTCTCGAAGAAGTGCTTCCGGAGCAGCTTCGCGTACTCGTCGGCCTTCGCGCGGTACTTCACAGGCAGCTTCCGGTCGGTGAGGGCGACCTCGATGAACTGCGCGACGGGGCAGGTGATCACCCCGTCATGCACCTGGTACTCGCAGGGCTCGGGCGCGTGGGTCGTCACGCGGAAGGCGGCGCCGGCTTTGCCGGGCCCCTTCAGCGTCAGCTTCGCGCCGGGGACCGCCTCAATGACCGTCGGATCGGCGTACGCGAGCGCCGCCAGCTCCTTGCCATCGGTTACGTCGAGCACGCGCAGTCGGTCGTCGGCGATGAACTCGATGCGGTACTCGTGGCCGGTCACCAGCTCGCCGCCGCGCTTCACGTAGGGCCTCTGGTGGGCCGGATCGGTGGTCAGGCCTCCGACGTCTCCGACGGGCTCCGCGTTGACGAGGCCGACTGAGTAGTCCGTGTCAGACCACGCGAGGAAGCCATCGGCATCCGGGGCGAGATTGCCGACCATCCGGTCGAAGTGGTCGATCACCTTGTCGAGCCAGTAGGTATCGTGGGTGACCTGATAGCAGAGCATGTAGTTGCGCAGGAAGGAGCTTTCGCCCCAGCCCAGGCCGCCCGAGGTCGTGCGGTCCGACAGGCCGATCCCGTCGCGGTTCGCCGCATCCCACGCGCGATAGGAGGCCAGCAACCCACCGACCTTCCCCTCCAGTGCCTCTCGCAAGGCCTTGCCCTCGACCTCGGCCGCTTGGCCGCCGACTGCGGATAAGAGTGCCGCCATCATCGCTCCGTGTGCGAGCATGTCAGTCACCTATTTGGTCGAAATTAGGGACAGGCCCCAATTTCGGACATGACGTCCGTCCGAAATTGGGGCCTGTCCCTAATTTCGACCCTCCTCCCTCAGGATGCGTGAGATCACGGGGAGGCTGCGTTGCCAGTGTTCCTCGGGGATGTTCTCCGTGACGCCGACCAGGAACCGATCTCCCGGCGCCATGTCACGGATCATCTCCCGCGTGTTCTGCTCGATCTGCCCGTTGGTGCACAAGTGCATCGCGGACGGGTAGTTGCACCAGATGACCTTCTCCGGCCACGCGGCCCGCGCGTCGCCCAGCGGGAGGTCGCCGTCCGGGAAGGGTGCGAAGGCCTCGATGAAGTCGAGTTTGGTCCGCGCCACCTGCTGCTTCAGGGCCACCATCTTCCCATCCAGGTGGCTGCCGAGCTTCTTCCCCTTCGCGTGGAGAATGTCTGCCAGCTCGTTGTACCTCGGCGCCACGTACTGCTCGAAGCGTTCCGCGCCGACCATCTCGGCGGTCACGTTGTCCCCGTAGATGAAGAACTCAGCCGGGCTCTCCGCGCTGATCTCATACTGCTCGCGATGGCGCTCGGCCATTCGTTCGTAGAGGCCGAGGAACAGCTCCGGGTAATCCACCATGTCGCACGCGAAGCGCTCGGGGCCCATGTACAGGATCAGCATGTGCTGCAGGGGCGTGTAGCCGAGGTTGCCAATCACCACGCCATCCGCGCCGAGGCGCCGCGCGTTGCTGTGGAAGTTGTCATACGCCGGTTCGTACTGCTGATCGCGCCAGGTGAACTCGATGACCTTGTAGTCCTCAGGCCGCTTGATCGCGAACTCGCACAGCAGGCTGCTGCCGTATCCGCCCCCGAGCCGCCGAACCTGGCTCACCTCGCCGACCGGGGTCTTGATGGTCTCGCGCTGATAGCTGAAGCGCTCATCGGAGTAGGTGCTCGTGTCGGTGCTGACGTTCGGCGAACTCACGCCGTACATGGGGGTGCGGCACACGAGGCACGTGCCCTCCTCCCGCAGCCGCCGCTCGACCTCGCCGCGCGGCAGGAGGCCCTCGTAGATCGTCAGCGGGATGTGATCGACCCGCTCGCCCGACAGCGCCGCGAAGACGCGATCCCTGGGTGTCATCGCCATTCCGGTTACTCCTCGCCGAGTCAGTCCGCAGTGACCGCCAGCTCGCTGATCCACATCAGGTCGGGCCGGTCCTTCGAGCCGCCATGCGCCGGTTGGTAGACGCGCAGCGCCTTGACCGCGTTGCCCGGAAAGCGGATCACGACCAGGCCACCGTCTCCCGTCTCGATCTGCTGCCCCGCAACAGCCTCCCACTTCCCTTCCCTCTGCACCTGTGCTTCGACCTTCTGCGGGACGTGCAGCGTCCCCGCATCCAGCGCGCCCCACAACCGCACCTCGCGCACCGCCGTAGGCTGCGGAAAGCGCAGCTCGATCCAGTGCGGGCCGTTGTGCTCGCCCGACGCCCACGCGACCCTCGTCCAGTTCACGCCCTGCGGGTTGATCTGCCCATCGGTCAGGGGCTGCGCGCTGTAGCCCTCGTAGTTGCTGTCCACCACGATGATCGTGCCGAAGGGCACGTTGCCGGCCATCGCCTTGTACTGCGTCGGACCGGTCGAGACTCGCGGGACGTCTAGCGTCACCAGTCCAGTCAGCCGCGATTCGCGCTTCGCCACCTGCGGCTCGCCCGCGAGGCAAGCCTTGGCGAGTTCGATGTGCCACCGAACATCCTCCGCATCACGCCGCGAGCGCTCGGTGTCGGCGCCCCAGTCGGTCTTCGCGATGAACTGGTCGATCCCATCGAGAGTGCGCTGCGCCTGCGCCCAGTCCACACCCTCCGGCGGCCTGCCCGCCAGGTCCGCCAGCTGCTCGAACTCCTCGTTCAGCCGCGTAGCCTTGGGTGAGCCTCCTGCGATGGCCGAACGGCCGCGATCCGGCTCGAAGCCGCCGCGGGGCAGCAGGTTCTTGTCAGGGTCGTCCGCCAGCGCAACCCGCACATCGTCGAACCACACGCGCCCCGTGTGGGCGCCCCGGAAGAGGAGGTAGACGTTGATGTTGCGGATTGGCTTAGCGGGCTCGATGGTGCGTTCGCCGTACTGCCAGTCGTGCGTACCGGGGTCGAAGTCCACCGTCTGCCCGTAGATCGCCGTGCCATCCGTGTAGTAGCAATCGACGTACAGCGCATAGTCGTGGTCCTTGTTGCCGGTCACGTTCTCCGCCTTGCTCCAGGCGGAGACGATCAGCTTGTGTGGCGCGTCATGCGTCACGTTGATCGTCTGGTTCGCGCCCGCGGACAGGCCGGGCTGGTCCTTCGCGGCCATCAGGCATAGGCCGCCCTCGCGTCCCGGCGAAGCGATCTTCCCCCCTCGTTCTCCGTACCCGCCCCAGGGGGAGAGCGAATCGCCCACCGCGCGCGTCGCCTCGATGTACTGCCGTCGCCGCTCGATGACATCCCGCGCCCGCGCGAGACACGCCTGCGCCTGCGCCCCCGGTGGGCCGAGCGCCCACACCTGCAGGTCCTCGGCCGTGAGTTCGGTCGCCAACCGACCACTGAGCGGCTCAATGCGCCCTGTGAGCAGCTCCACCGCGAGGTCCGGCTCCTTGCGCTGGGGGAGAGCGACCGTCACGGCCCTCTCCT
The DNA here is from genome assembly GCA_016869045.1 of Armatimonadota bacterium. Classification (GTDB taxonomy): domain Bacteria; phylum Armatimonadota; class Zipacnadia; order Zipacnadales; family VGFC01; genus VGFC01. Next base: position 27,095 of record VGFC01000005.1, on the reverse strand, counting down.
GCGCCGGATCGGTTGCAGGATCGGTGGAGAGCGTCGCGTACTGCAATGGGTTCTCCCCGGAACCGAAGGACTCCACAAACGCCGCTCCCTCTTCTACGGTCGCGGAGGGCAGCGCCTGCCAGCCCGCCGAGACGAGTTCGGACGCGATAGGCATGTACCGCCGGAAGAGCGGCCGGTCGCGGTCATACCACTCGGGGTGCACCCAGTAGCTCGAACCGGGGTGATCGCCTGACGGGCTGATGTCGAAGAACCCGAAGAGGATTCCATACGCCGTGCACCGGCGCATGTAGGTCTCCATCTGGGGTTGGGAGACCTGAGTGAAGTCCGCCTTCACGAGCGTGCAGAAGGGCTTGCCCATCAGGAGCGCGCGGATCAGCCGCGCCTGGTCGCGCTGCAGGTAAAGGCTCATCTCGCCGCCGGGCACGTCGATGTACGGACCGGCGAAGGTGAACGACACGAGGCTGCTGTCGTTCAGCATCGTCAACTTGCCCGTGCCCGCGAATCGGCCGTAGATGTGCTTCGCCCACTCGATGGAACTCCAGAGGTTGTAGTTCACGGGGCGGCTCAGGTTGCCGTCCCACAGGAGCAGGTGATTCGCGGCGCGCAGGTGCTCCGGCGCGTAGTCGAGGCCCGCGGCGATCCCGTCGTAGTAGCAGCCGTCGATGCCCTCCGGGTGCTTCGTCGCCGTTACGCGCTCAACCAGTCGGTCGGCCATGGCTTTCCCGTAGGGCAGGTCGGGATCGACGCACGCCTGGCAGAAGAAGTCACCGTACGTCCTCTCCGGTCGATACGCGATCTTCCCGTCGGCCCCCTGAATCCCGCAGACACCCCAGACGTTCTCGACGCCCGAATTCGCCTGCGCGACCCGGTTGAAGGCTGCGATGATCGTCTCATACGGCGGCAACGGCTCCGTGCCGCGCTTATACCCCTCCACGTTCGCGAACTCCCCCGCGCAGTGGAAGTACACGAAGCTGGCGGCGCCCAGCGCGTCGTCGAACGTCGGGTTAGGCGCGCCCTCCTGGTAGCCGAAGCCGAACTCATCGACACTCGGGATCTTCCCCAGGTCGGAGAACGGCATCCATCCGCCCGGCCGCACCGCGGACTCGCGGGGCACCGTTCCGGCCGGCGGCACGTGCGCGAATTGGAGAGCGTCTCGCATCGACCGAGTGGGCGCAGCCCGGCCTGCCACAAACCACAGCTCGAACGTGGCCTCGCGCGGCGGACTGGTGTACTCACTCAGCGCGAAGTCGACCTCGGCGGTCAGGCGCGGCGAGGGCTGCCCCTGCCCAATGAAGCGGACCAACGCCAGTTGGCTAACCGGCCGCGCGAGCGCGATATACTCACCGCCCTGTTCCACGGCGCCTAGCGGGTACGCCGAGTACCGCCCGTAGTCCGGCCGCTCCCCGCCCGCGAACTCCGGCAGGCCCGGCAACTCCCGCAGGGCAGCCGTGTTCGAGAGGGGCTTCTCGCCCAGCGGGACGGCGGTGTCCAGGTCCTGCATCCAGGACCACTGACCCGCCGGCAACCGGAGGTCGAGGCGCGCCACCAGCCCCCGGTCGCGACCGGACTGATCAACCACCCGCACCTGAAGGCGGCCCAGACGCAGGCCCGCCGGCTGCATCATCAGCCCCGCCTTCCGGTACTGCACCTCCAGTCGCAGGCCCATCCCCTCCGGCTCGGCCTGCAACTCGCCGCCATCCACCAGCTTCGCCGCATCATCCTCCACCGTCGCCGAGCGCTTCTCCCCGACATCCACCAGCGTCCAGCCAATCGACTCGGGCAGCGCAGCCATCCCCGAGCCCGCACAGACCAGCAGAGCCGGAACGATCATCGTTGCTCCCTCCATTCACGTGCGAACCGCGGCTCAGGGCGCCGTGTCGAACCCCAGGTCCTCGCCCTCGTGCGTCACGAGGCCGATCTGCTCGACACTGCCGCGCCGCCCGTTGTACCACAGCAGCCAGCGTCGCCCGTCGAAGAGCGCGTGGGGCTTGTAGCACGCATCGTGGTCCCACTGGCCCTCATCGGGCCGGATGATGGGGTTCGCAAGGTGGCGCTGCCAGTTCGTGATCCCATCGCGCGAGCGCGCGAGGCCGATCCGCGCGTGGTCGGCGTCGCGGAAGCCGATGTAGAACATCACATGCCAGCCGCCGCTCTGCACGACCTGACAAGCCGCCACCTTGTGGTGATCCCACGGGCTGTCTGGATCAGGCTGGAACACCGGATTGGCCTCCGACTTACTCCAGTTGAGGCCGTCGAGGCTGGTAGCGTAGCCGATCGCGTCGGGCTCGTACTGCTCGCCGCCCGAGTACCACATGTGGAACCGTTGCTCTCCCACGTCCCAGAGCACGTGGGGGCACATCAGCGCGACCTTCTCCCAGGGCTCCGCGGGTGAGAGCGCGGGCGCTTCGCCCGTCCGCTCCCATGTCACGCCGTCGGCGCTGACGGCGTGGCCGATCGCCGAGCGACCGTGCGCCTGCCCGGTGTACCAGAGGTGGTACTCGTCTCCGAGCCTCAACACAGACGGCCGGTTGATGTCGTCCTCCCAGCCGGTCTCCGACCGCGGGCCGAGGACGATCCGCGGCTCACTCCAGCGGACGCCGTCCGGGCTCTCCACGAGCGCCAGGCTCTGTCGCGGGCGCCACGAGAACCACATTCGGTACGTGCCGGCTTCCCTACGCACGCAGACGTCGAAACACGTGCCCAGGTTACCGCCCAGGACCGGGTTCCCCTCGTACTTGGTCCAGCCGGCAACCGACATGCGGGAATCCCTCGCCCTCACAGCGATGGCGCGAAGGTTCGCCCTCGAACGCCGGCTTCACCTCTCAAGGAAGACGCAACGGGAGAACAGAGGGGGTGCGACAGCCTACCAGAGCGGCCTGCGGTTGTGGCACGCCGGAGCCGTGCCCTTCTTGGCGTAGTAGTCCTGGTGGTAGTCCTCGGCGAGCCAGAACGTGCCGGCGGGCGCGACCTCGGTGGCGATGTCCATCCCTCGCGCCTTCAGCTCGGCGATGAGCTTCTCGACGACTTGCTTCTGCGCGTCATCGGTGTAGAGGATCGCCGACCGGTACTCCGCGCCGATGTCGGGCCCTTGCCCGTCGCGCTGCGTGGGGTCGTGGATCTCAAAGAACAGCTTCGCGAGCTGCTCGAACGAGACTCGCACCGGGTCGAACAGCACCTCCACCGCCTCCGCGTGGCCGGTGTGGCGGGAGTGGATGATCTCGTAGGTCGGGTTCGGCGTCGTGCCGCCGGTGTAGCCGCTGGTCGCCTCGATCACGCCTGGTTGCTGCTCGAACCAGTACTCGACCCCCCAGAAGCAGCCGCCGGCGAAGATCGCGCGGCCGTACTTCACCTCCTCGGCCGGGACGAACAGCAGCGAGATCGAGTTGACGCAGTGGCGCGTGTTCTTGGCGGTGAGATGCTCGCCGGCGAACACATGGCCGAGGTGCCCGTCGCAGTTCGCGCAGACGATCTCCGTGCGGACCCCATCGGCATCGGGCAGGCGCTTCACGGCGCCGGGAATCTCGTCATCGAACGCCGGCCAGCCGCAGTCGCTGCGGAACTTGTCGTCCGAGCGATAGAGCATCGCGCCGCAACGGCGGCAGACATAGACGCCCTTGTCGAAGCGGTTGACGTACTCGCCGGTGAAGGGGCGCTCGGTCCCCTTGTGGACGATGACGCGCTCCTCCTCGGGCGTCAGAGGGCGCCAGTTCTGCGGCTGCTGAGTGGTCACGGGAGTGACGGAGTCCTTTGCAGAGGAGTGCGTGTCGGCGGGAGCAGCCGGCTCACTGCGGCTCTCGCTCCCTCGAATCGACAAGGCAAGTCCGATGGCAACCAGAGCGACAATCACGACATCCACAGCGACCTTCAGGAAGCCTGGGTTCAGTCGCATGAGCGGCACCCTTCCCTAGCGAGGCAACCTCCCCCAACCGTTTCAGCACGCACGCGCGGGGCTGAGTTCCCGCCGCGGCGCTGGCCTCGAACGAAGGTCACACGGGCCTTCTCGGGCAACACTCGCGGGCCGAGACAACCGGACGTAGGGAGCCAATCGCCATGGCACCGAAGGCGCGCGAAGCCGAGGTCGTCCACCACTGCGACGTCCTCGTGATCGGGTCGGGAGTGTCGGGCTACTGCGCGGCAATTCAGGCCGGGCCGTGCGGGTGCAGCACGATCCTGCTGGAGAAGGACGAGGTGCTCGGCGGAAACTCGGGGCCGACCCTGGGAGTGGGGATCACCGGCGCCGACCGCTACGCGCACTACGCCACCGAGACCGGCCTCATCCAGGAGCTGCAGGAGGATGGTTGCTGGACCGACGCGGTGACCCACATCAGCGGCGGCACGATGGGCTACAGCATCCACCGGCGCTTCGAGGCGGTCGTGCAGGAGCACCTCGAAGCCGCCGGGGTGAAGGTGCTCAAGCGCCACTACGCGCGGCAACCGGTCGTGGAGGGCTCGCGGATCACGGCGGTGATTGCCGAGGATCTGGCGGCCTTCCGCACGGTGAGGATCGAGGTCGCGGGCTGCGTGATCGAGGCTTCAGGGGACGGCGAGATCGGCGCGCTGGCAGGTGCGCACTTCGACTGGGGCACGGAGCAGCGGAGCGAGTATGGCGAGCGCTCGGCCCCTGAGCAGCGCACCGACCGCGTGCAGGGCACCAGCCTCGTCGCCATCGCGCACCGCACGAACCGCGAGGTGCGCTTCATTCCCCCGGCCGGCACGCCCGAGTTCATCCCGCGCGTGTGGCACGGGAGCATGGGCTCGTTCCTGCATCACCACGCCGGCTGGTTCAGCGATCAGAAGGACCTCTTCTTCCTGTACGTCACGGAGACGGGCGGCCACCTGGACACGATCCGCGACGATGGCCTCATCTACGAGATGCTGCTGAAGCAGCTCTGGGCCGAGTGGGATCACATCAAGAACGGGCCGCACCGCGAGGAGACGAAGTGCTGGGACCTGCTTTGGGTCAGCCCGAAGGCCGGCAAGCGCGAGAGCCGCCGCTTCATGGGTGACCATGTGCTGACCCAGACCGACCTGGAGGCAGGGCGCACGTTCGAGGACGACATCGCATACGGTGGTCACGACCTCGACGACCACCGCCCTCTGGGCGAAGGCAGCGACATCTTCGCCCACAGCATCCCGCCGCTGTACGGCGTGCCGTACCGCGCCTGCTACTCGCGCAACATCGGCAACTTGTTCCTGGCTGGTCGGCTGATCAGCGCAACCCACCTCGCGCACTCCAGCACCCGGATCATGCGGACCGGCGCGGCCATCGGGCAGGCGGTCGGCCTCGCGGCGGCCCTCTGCCGAAAGCACGACTGCTCGCCCAGGGAACTCGGGCAGCAGCGCCTTGGGGAGCTGCGGCAGGAGCTGCTCCGCCGCGACGCGACGATCCTCAACCTCGCGAGCCACGACCCCGATGACCTCGCGCGCCGAGCGCGCATCTCCGGGACGAGCGAGATGCGCTTCAACGAGCAGACCGTCGGGCAGCTTGTCCCGCTCATCGCCCCGGCGGGCGTGCTGCTCTCGGACTGGCCGGAGAGGCTGGACGCGGTGGAGATGCACCTACGCAATACCAGCGACGCGGACCAAGCGCTCGCACTCACGATCCTTCGCGCAAGCCGCGAACCGAGATGGACGACAACGGACGACTGGCACGCGTGGGGCTGGAACGACCTGCGCGACGAGGCCTTCGCGACCGTACACCTTGCGACGGGGCTGCTGCCGCCGGGCTACCAGGGCTGGTCTGGGTTCTCCCTCGGAGGCGTGCAGCTTGGCCCGAAGGACGCGGCGAGCGACGCGGACCGCGTGCTGATCCACCTCCACGCGAACCCGACCGTGCAGTGGGCGATGGCCGACCGGCCGTGCGAGATCGCGGAGGCGGTCGAGCACAGCCACCATTCCCCGCGCTGGAAGCCTCTGGGCGCGATGGGCACGATGCGGCTCTCACCCGCGCCGAGGCTCGGGGAGGCAGCGAACGTCATCAACGGCTTCCACCGCCGTTTCAGCCGCGCGCCGCTGAACATGTGGCTGAGCGACCCGCGCGACGGCTTGCCGCAGGACCTCACGCTGGAATGGGACAAGCCGCAGACGGTCTCGCGCGTCTGCCTGACCTTCGACAACCTCCCGAAGCTCACTCACGAGAACCCCTGGCACACCGGAGCACGCGTCCTGCCGATGTTGGCCAAGGCGTACGAGGTGAGTGCTTGGCGGGACGGCGAATGGGCGACGGTGGTTGAGGTGGACGACAACCACCATCGCTGGCGCGTGCATGAGATCGAGACGGTGACGACCACGAAGCTGAGGCTGACCGTGAGAGCAGTGTGGGGCGAGGGGTTCGGGGCGAGAGTCTACGAGGTACGAGTCTACCCTTGACGGAGGCCTCTGATACATGACGTCCCGCGAGCGGATACTGACCGCGATGTCGAACCGGCAGCCGGACATGGTGCCGGTGGCGCCGGATACGTCGAACATGATCCCCTGTCGGTTGACGGGGAAGCCGTTCTGGGACATCTACCTGTACCGCAACCCGCCGCTGTGGAAGGCCTACATCGACTGCGCACGGCATTTCGGCTTCGATGGCTGGCTGCCGGGCGTCGGGGCGCAGGGGAAGTACCGCAACTGCGCGATCGTGCAGCGCACGGAGGAGCGCATCTACCTGCAGGGCTACAGCGAGGAGAACGGCAAGCGCGTCTGGCACCCGTACGTGACCGTGTTCTACGTCGCCGATCCGCCGACCGGGGGCGTGCCGGTCGAGAAGATCGGCCTGCCGCGCGAGCCGGAGACGTGGGAGGACTTCGAGGACCCCGCTCCGGAGATGACCGAGGCCGAAGTGGTCGCCGCCGCCACCGAGCACATGGGCGAGGACGGCGCGGTCGGCGTGCACGTCGGCATCCCGGGGCTCTACAACGTGGAGCAGATCTACGAGTACCACGACAACTACTCAGCCGTGAAGGAACGGGCGCTGCAGCAAGAAGCGGGAATCGAGGCCCGCATGGAGCAGGTCATCGCGATGAAGCCGGACTTCATCCTCACCGGGTTCTCGGGCTGCCTCGTGTTCCAGACGCCCGACATCTTCCGCGACCTCGGCTTGCCGACGCTGCAGAGGCTCACGCGCATCGCGAAGGACGCGGGCATCCCGACGCAGGTCCACTCCTGCGGGCCGGAGCGCGCGCTCGTCGAGATCTGCGCGAAGGAGACCGACCTGTCCAGCATCAACCCGCTGGAGCGCCCGCCGATGGGCGACTGCGACCTCGCCGAGATCAAGCGTCTCTTCAGCCGGGACATCGGCCTGATGGGCAACCTGCACACCACCGAGCACATGCTGCACGGCACGCCCGAGATCGTCGCGCGGGAGTCGCGCTGGTGCATCGACGTCGCGGCCGAGGACGGCGGCTTCATCCTCTCGACCGGCGACCAGTGCGGCCGCGATACGCCGGACGAGAACATCCACGCAATGATCGAGGTCGCCAGGACGCACGGAGTCTACTGATTGTCGGGGAGGGGCCGCATAGCCGTGCGACGAACTGGCTCGTCGCACGGCTATCCGGCCCCTTGGAGTGCGAAACAGGGGCCGGATGCTTCGCATTCGGCCCCTCTGAGGAACGGAGGGACCTACCTTGACGCGTCGAGTGACATGGCTGTTCGTGCTCATGGCGTTCGTGTTGGCGCTGCCGGTTGTGGCCGATGTGAAGCTGCCGGCGATCGTTGGCGACAACATGGTGCTGCAGGCCGGGATGCAGGCCCCGATCTACGGCTGGGCCGATCCGGGCGAGGACGTAACGGTGACGTTCCGTGGTCAGACGCTGACCGCGACCGCGGGCGATGACGGCAAGTGGTCGGTGAAGCTCGCGCCGCTGACAGCCGGCGGCCCGGACGAGATGGGGATCGCCGGGAAGAATGCGATCACGTTGAGGAACGTCCTGGCCGGCGAGGTGTGGGTGTGCTCGGGGCAGTCGAACATGGGGATGACCGTGCAGGGGGTCAACAACGCGCCCGAGGAGACCGCGGCGGCGACGTATCCCCAGATACGTCTCTTCACCGTCGCGCGCCGGCCGAGCCCGACGCCGGAGGCGGACACGCAGGGGAGTTGGGTCGAGTGCAGCCCGCAGAGCGTGCCGGGCTTCACCGCCGCGGGCTACTTCTTCGGGCGAACGCTCTACCAGGACCTCAACGTGCCGGTCGGGCTGATCAACAGCTCATGGGGCGGGACGATGGCCGAGGCCTGGACGACGCACGGATCGCTGGAGGCCAACGAGATGTTCGCGCCGGTCCTCCAGCGCTGGGCCGACGGCGAGAGGAACTACCCGCAGCAGAAGGCCGACTACGACACGAAACTGGCCGACTGGAAGAAGCGCCAGGAGGACGCCAAGGCGGCGAACCAGCCCTTCACCGAGCGCGCGCCGAACCCGCCCTTCTTCGACCAGAAGCAGCACATGCCGGCGGGCCTCTACAACGGAATGATCGAGCCGCTCATCCCCTTCGGCATTCGAGGCGCGATCTGGTACCAGGGCGAGTCGAACGCCGGCCGGGCGTACGCCTACCGCACGTTGCTGCCGACGATGATCCAGGACTGGCGAACCAAGTGGGGCGAGGGGCCGTTCCCCTTCTACATTGTGCAGCTCGCGAACTACATGGCGCGCAAGGACGTGCCCGCCGAGAGCGCCTGGGCGGAGCTGCGCGAAGCGCAGACGATGACGGCGGCGAACGTCGAGCACAGCGGCCAGGCGGTCATCATCGACATCGGTGACGCGACGAACATCCACCCGACGAACAAGCAGGACGTCGGCAAGCGGCTGGCGCTCATCGCCCTGGCGAAGGACTACGGCAAGGCCATCGAGTACTCCGGCCCGCTGTACGACTCGATGGCAGTCGAGGGCAACACGATCCGCGTCAGGCTCACCCATGCCGAGGGTCTCGTTGCCAAGGGCGGCGAGCCGCTCAAGGGCTTCGCGATCGCCGGGGAGGACAGGAAGTTCGTGTGGGCTGGAGCGAAGATCGACGGAAGCATGGTCGTCGTGTCAAGCGCGCAGGTGGCCGCTCCCGTGGCGGTCCGTTACGACTGGGCGGACAACCCGGACGGCAACCTGTACAACGGCGCCGATCTGCCGGCCGGTCCGTTCCGCACGGACGAATGGCAGGGCATCACCTTCGGCAAGTACTGACGGCGAAAAAGAGGGACACCATACCAATTTCGCGAAACGTCGCGCGAAATCGGTATGGTGTCCCTCTTTTTCGCTTCACTCCCCCACGCGGACGTAGCCGGTCGCCGTCTCCCCGGAGGCAAGTTCCGTCGCGCGGATCTCCCACGTGCCCGCCCCGTCATTCGGCGCGAGGTCGAGCTTCACTTGCAGCCGTCCGCCGCCGGCGCCGTAGTAGCCGCTGAACTCGGCCGGCCTCCCATCGGGATCGAGCACGTCGAGCTTCAGCGGCACCACGGCATCGATGGGCGTCCCCTCGGCGTCAACGACACTCAGCGTAAGGGTGACGGAGTCACCTCGCTTGGCCGTCTCCGGCGCCTCGATGTTCACGCCGGCGATCGCCCGGTCGGTGACCATCAGCAGCCGGCCGTCGCACGGCTCCACATCGGCGTCGAGCTGCAACTTGCCATCGGCCTGCCGGATGGTCACGGGCCGATGGCGAACGAGGTCGTACACCGCCTTCGCCGGTCGAGCGATGGTGACGGTCGCCGAGGACGGCAGGCCGCGCTCCATGACGAGCTTGTAGCGGCCGACGTAGTCGCCGAACTCGCGGTGGTCATTGATGAGGAAGACGTAGTCGGTCGTCCCATAGCGCCGGTAGTGGGTCACGACATTCGGGTTCAACGAGTCCACGTGCCGCTGATAGCGCTTGTCGAGTTGCTGACAGAGCTGCGCGGCGAGGGCCTGCAGGGCGGCCTTGTCAACGTCCGCCTGCTTCGTGCGCTCGTAGGGAATGAGCACGATGTCGGGGCGGATCGCCGGGCAGAGCCGGTCGTCGGCGACGACGAGTCCGCCGGCCTTCTGGAAGGCCTGCACCTTCTCGACCACCGTTCGGGTGAGCACATCGCAGTCCATCATCACCAGGACGCGATAGCCGTCGAGGCCCTTCTGCGCGACCGTCTCGTCGAAGACAATCTCCGGCTGCAACTGCGCCCACTGCAGGATGAGGTACGCGTCGCCGAGCCAGGTGTGCCCCCACCCGTACGTGCCCCGTCCCGCGAACATCTCGCTCGCGAAGCTCTCCAGGAACGCCACGTCGCTCTTGGCCTCGGGCACCTGCCTCAGCGTGGGCCCCAGCGGTTGGACGATCTCGTGGGTGAGCCGCGTGAGTTCGTGCTGCGTCTGCGGATGAGTGTAGCGGTAGCCGGAGGTGCTGCCCGTTGGTACAAGCGACTGCCATCCGTGGTACATGATGCCCTGGATCGGGCGCGCGATCTTGGTCCAGAACGCCTCGCGCAAGTGCATCGGCGCGATCGTGATGAAGGCGGCGTCCGGCTCGGAGTCCTCCCAGACGGACTGCGCGGCGACCTTCTGCTGGCTGGCCTCGCTAACGGGCGCGGTCTGCGAGCGGTACCAGATGATCTGGGTCATCTTCATCAGGTCCTGCGGGCGCCCCGCATTGCGCGCCATCGTCAGTAACTCATCGGTCGCGGTAGCGATTCGGAGCGGATCGGGGTAGGAGTAGGTCCACTGCGAGAGGTAGTCCACCGCGCCGCCGCTGCCCAGTACGCTCGCGACGCGGACGGCCGGGTCGTGGAACGTCCACAGGTTCTTGCGGCCCGTGGACTTGAGCCCCTCCGCGAGGGCTGTGTTCAGCCCGTTCCAGCCATCGCCCGCCTGCCAATACCACTTCTGGTAGACGTAGATCGGATCGTTGTCCTCGATCACTCGATCGGCGGGGAAGTTGGGGAGCTTGGAGTGGGAGACACCCCACTTGGCCTGGGCCGCCTCGGGAACCTCCAGGCCCGTCGCAGCGCGGAACGCAGCGCGGTCCTGTTCGTGGAAGCAGAGGTTCGCGCCGTCGCGCACCTCAGTGTGAAGCAAAGCGGCGTCGAACGCGGGGTAGTCCCCGTACGTCTGCGCCACCGACACGCCGACGTTCCGGCACAAGCTCTGCACCTCAGGCAGCAGGCCGCAGACCTCCGGCTTGTCGTACGGCTTGCCGTCCCGGGTGACGCGACGCAGCTCCGGCTTCTCCCCGGCCCAGCGTCCGGGCGAGAGCTGCGCGCAGATGCCAATACCGTTCACGAGCGCCTCATCCAGCATGGCGCGGGCGCTCGCGACATCCGCCGGAGAGGAGGCCTCCGTCGGCGCGCCGGCGTCCCAGATGCGCGCGTAGTCGGCGCCCAGGCCCACGCAGTGCGTGAAGCCGATCCGCTTCAGGCGCTCCGTCTCCTTGCGCACCTCGCTCGGGCTGCCGATTCCCCACATGAGCACCGGCATGACGTGCGGCAGCGGCCGCGGAACGATCGTCACCCCAAAGGACTGCTCGCTCGTGTAAGGGTCGGCGCCGGGGATCTCGACCGCCGCCCGCAGTGAGTATGCGTCCGGGCGCAGCGCGGTGTTGAGAGGGTACCCGATCTCCGTAGTCGCGCCGGAGGCGAGTTCCGGCACAGCGAACTGCGTCTCGCCTGCCCCGCTCAGAGAGACCCGGACTTGCGCGCCGGAGAGGGGGGAACGCTGGAAGTTCGTGACCGCCAGCTTCAGCGGCGGCGCCTGCTCCATGCGCACATACGCCCGTCGCACGGTGGCGAGGTCGATGCCCGCCCGGCGGAACTCGAGCGCGCCTTGGCACAGGCGCACCTGATCCAGCAGACCAGGGAAGCCGTGGTAGTAGCTCCCCACGCGGTCGCCGATGTTGAGCGCGTGCGTGCCGGCGCCGATGGAACCGCGACCCGGCACCTCGCCCCCGCCGAAGCCGCGGCCATTGAGCACGAAACGCCCGCCGCCCTGCCCGTCGTAGACGAAGGCGACGTGATACCACTTGCCCGCCTCGAAGACCGCCGCCTCGGAGTTGTAGGTCTCAGAGCCATTTCCGAAGCCCAGGTTGGCCCGCAGCCGCCGGAGGTTGCCCTTGTCCGCGGCACCCAGGATGATCTGGTAGTCAGCATCGGCGACGTACTTCTTGTCGATCAGGAAGGCGTCGGGATAGCCCTCCAGGTCCGCCTTCGGGCTCATCCACCACTCGATGGTGAACGCGCCCTTCGGCGAGAGGTCGGGGTGATTCGGCACGACGGCTGCATGGCGCGTGTCCTCATCCGGCCAGCCGCGAAACGACTCCAGACACGCACCGAAGCGCCCGGCGGCGTTGAGCGTCGCGCCCTGCAGCTCGCAGTTGTGCCCGCGGCCGGACGAGTCCGCCGTCTCGGCGCCTTCGGCGAACTGCCACAGGCCCAGGACATGCTTCCCCGTTGCGTCCTCGCCGGCATACTCGGCCTCGTACGGCTCCGACAGGCGCGGTTGCTGTGCCGGCAGATCACCCGCCGCGATCATCAGGATCACTCCGCTCAGTAGCATGGCGTTCCCCCGAGTACGGTCGTGCTTGGCGTGTACTGGCGGCCTCGGCGGGCGCCATGAATGGCGCCCCTACATGGCGGGTGCCCGTCGAGCGCCTTCATGTAGGGGCACGATTCAGATTGTGTTGAGAAAGGGCCCCGTCAAAGGAAGAACCCTCTCCTACGCGCTCTACGTGGCTCGTAGGTCGGGATACCAATCCCGACAATGCCTTTATCAACACAATCTTCATCGTGCCCTGACGTAGGGGCGTGATTCATCACGCCCAATGCCGTCCTCTCAGCGTCGTTCCGTCAGGAGCAGCAGCTCCCGCGAGTCCCCGCGGAACGGCGTCCAGTCGTATCCGCCGTAGGTCTCCGCGATCAGCAGCCCGCACCGCGTCAGCATCCGCTCCAGCTCACTCAGCGAGTACGTGCGGATCGACGCGCGGTGCAGCAGCTTGCCGGTCCCTGCGGATCGGAACTCACTCACCAGACGACCGCGCGGCACATCGTGCCTGCATTCGAGCCACACGGCGCCGCCACCTTGCAGAGGCACGATCTCCGAGAACGGCAGTTGGGAGAGCTGGTACGCACGGTTACGCGTGTCGAGCAGGAATCGGCCGCGCGGCCGCAGACAGCGCGCGGTCTCGCGCAGGACCTGCTCGTTCTCCTCATCGGTCGGGAGATAGCCGAAGCTGTTGAAGAGACAGATGACAACGTCGAAAGCTCCCTCCGCGAAGGGCAGGCGTTGCGCCTCGCCTCGGACCACGCCCCCGGTTGCACCCGTCTGGCGGACGGCGGCCTGCGCCCGCGTCACCATCAGGCTCGACGCATCCAGGCCCACCACCGGATACCCGCGTTCGAGCAGCGGGGCCATGTGGCGGCCGTGGCCGCAGCATAGATCGAGAACCCGCCGCGGGCGCCACGGCATTAGCAGGCGGTCCAGGCCCTTCACCTGCCGGTCGGTCACCCAGTCGTCGGGGAAGAACGCGAGGGTCAGCGAATCGGGGCTCTCGAAGAAGGCGCGCCACCAGGCCTCGTCTGGGGGCGCGGAGGCAGGAGGATTCATGGGAATCGGGCCCGTCGCATCGAGGAACGACTCACGCACTCAGGCGGCTGGATCGGACACGTGCTTCGCCGCGGGTCCCGCCACCGGCAACGCCACCGTGAAGGTGGAGCCCGCTCCCTCCACGCTCCTGAGTGAGACCGACCCGCCGTGGGCCTCGACAATGAGCCTCACGATCGCCAGGCCCAGGCCCGTCCCCTCGACGCCCTCGGTGTGGTGGTTCTTCGCGCGGTAGAACTTCTCGAAGACATACGGCGCGTCCTCCACCGACAGGCCGTGCCCGGTGTCCTGCACGTCAAGGATCACCCGGTCGGCCTCCGGGCGCAGGCTCACGGACACCGAGGCGCCTTCGGGACTGTACTTGATCGCGTTGGTTACGAGGTTCTCGACGACCCGCTCGAGCTTGGGCACATCACCACGGAGGGTTGCCTCACCGGTCACATGCACCACAAGTGTGATGTGCCGCGCATTGGCCATGGGCTGCAATCCGGCCACGACTCCCCGCGCCAGCGCCCCCATGTCCGCCGCCTCGATGAGCAGCTCCTCGCGACCGGCCTCTAGGCGGGTCACCGTCAACAGCTCGCCGACCACCGCTTCCATGCGCTCGGCCTGGCGCTGGATGGCCTCCGCGTAGCGCCTCGCCGCCGACCCCTCCTCGGCCTGCCCCTGTAGGAGTTCTGCATAGCCCATCACGGAGGTCAGCGGCGTGCGCATCTCATGGGCCGCGATGCTCATCAGCCGGGCCTCGACCCGCGCCGGCCGGCAGACGCCCGTCACGTCGATGCACCGCAACGCGAGGCCCGCCGGGCTCTCTCCGTCCGGCCCGACCCGCGTGAGGCTCGCGACGTAGTTGTACCTGCCCGCCGGGTCCTCCAGATCGCAGATGTAGGGTGTGCCGTGAAGCAGCACGCCCATCGCCGCGTCTCGGACCTCCGCCTCGCTCGTCTCGAGCACCTTGGCGAGCAGCGGGACAATGTGGGCCTGGCTGAGGTCGGCGCCCTTCTCGCCGTCGAACAGCGTCTCCGCGCGCCGGTTCCACAGCGCGGGCTTGCCGCTCGTATCGAAGACGATGACTGCCTCATGTGGGCCGGCACGCCAGGCGGCGGCCACCGCGGCCTGCTGCTGCCGAGCCAGACGCGAAGCCCCGAGCCGCGCCAACTGGGCAGGGAGCGGGAGCTTCCAGGGTCGTGTCTCAGCATCCAGGACCATCGCACTGAGACCGGAGCGTGGCACTCGCCCGGCCAGCAGCTGTCGCACAACCCGGGCGCCGAACTCGACGACATCGGGATGGACGGGCAGATGCGAGGCCGCGAGGATAAGCGCGGCTCCCCGACCCGGCTCCAGCACGGCGGGAACCGCCAAGGCCTTGTGACCGCCCTCCGGCCAGTCACCCACGGACGGGATAGCAGCCAGTAGGGCTTCGTCACCCAGCGCCTGGAGCCCCGGGCGTCCGCTCCAGTCCGGCGTTCCATCGGCGGACATGACGACCATCCCCGTCGGCCGCGCCGAATCCCTGAGCAAGAGAGCCACGCCGGGGAGCGAGTGCCAGCCGAGAATCGAGCGGAGAGTCTCCTCGACTGCGACAAGGGGGGTGGCCGACTCCCGGCGATCGCCCCACAGGCCGCCGTCCGTGTCCGCGACGGACTCGCGGGCGATCAGCTTGCCGGCCTCGGCCAGTTCGAGGCATGTGGAGACCAGGAAGGCGGCGGTGATGGCTGCCGCCAAGGAGCATGGCGGCACGAAGACCCGCCAGCACGCCAGGCTGCCCACCGACAGACCCGCCAGGCCAACGAAGGCAACTGCAGCGGCGAGGAACTTGCCGCCAAGGCCACGATCCCCCATGGTCAGCATCAGGAGGAGAGAGCTCAGCACCAGCGCGCTGGCGAGTAGCTCGACTTGGGGCTCGGCGGCGCCCGTTCCCGAGAGAACGCTCGCGATGGCCCAGGCGACCGCCGGCTCGACCGCGCGCGGGGTCGAGGAGTTGCCCGACTGCCACGCGTGAGCCACCACGTTCCACGACTCCGACGACAGCAGCACGACCCGGCCCAGCAGCCGCTCGCGCAAGGCCACCGCCGGCGCCTTGGCCAACGACTCGAGCGTCGTCATCCGCACCGGCGCGGGACGCAGGGAGTAGTCGAGCAGCATTCCGGTCGAGGAATCCAGGTATCCAAGGCTGCGCTCGACGCGGCGGCGGTCAAGGGGGCTTCGGGCCGAGCCGGCAAGCGCCTTCACCGCGACCTGGCCTACGAACCCGACGGGCGTGCCCTCGTCGGTGTACGCGCGGCGCGGCACTACCTTGCGCGACCGGCCTCCCTCGTAGCGGAACTGCTCCATGGCGGCCAGCCGAGGTCTCGCCGAGCCGATCCCCTTCAGGCCTCCCGGCACTGCCTCGGCGACCACGCAGCGGCGGTCAGACGCCAGAGCGACCAGGCCTCCCGCTTGTCCGGGCGGAGCGCCGGCGCCGACGTACAGGTAGGTCTCGTCAAGCCCCACGGCCGCCGCGCCTGCCTCGAGCGCATTCGCCAGAGCAGCCGCACAGGTCCGAGCGTCGGCGGCCTGAGACGGGGCGGCGACGACCACCACCAGGGGCCGCTCCCCGGGCCGTTGGACGAGCGCGTTCAGCCGGTCCAGCAGTGACAGGTCGGCCTGCCGGAACCATCCGGACTGCTGCGCGGCAAGAAGCACAAGCCCCAGGGCCACGCCCAGGAGCGCGCGCCCAAAGGGCCCGTTCGCCAGCCGCAACGGCAGGCCCGGACCTGCAGAGCCGGCCTGAGTCGCAGACGTGCTTTGCATGAATCGAGGTATACCACGGGGTCACGCCGACGTGAGCGCAATGTTTCGGGAAGGCCACAGGCCGAGGCGCAAGGCCTCGGCCTGTGGAGTAGTGCGGGAGGGGGCGACGCGGGCTACGGGTTGGGGCGCTTGGGGGGCTCGGGCCGCTCCCAGTAGGTGGCCTCCGCGAGCTTCTTCAGCGTCTTGGCCTCGAACGCGGTGATCTTGCCGTCGAAGGCCACGTACACAACGCCATCGCCGAGCACAACAACCGGCGAGGGCGGCGCGCCCATCGGGCCCATCATCGGGGGTGGGCCCCCCATCATCGGACCCGGGCCGCCCATCATCGGGCCGCCTGGGAAACCGCCCTGCGGCGGGCCGCCCTGGGGTTGCTGGGCCGCGACATGCCACACCGCGACCACGAGCAGCCCTACAGCCAGAACCAACGCTGTCTTCGCAAGCTTGCTCCTCATCATCTCGCCTCTCCTTCGCCTGGGGGTCCGCGGGGGCGATGTCTACCCTCGCAGGTGGGGGCGTGGCGCACCGCCCGGCAGGGGCAGCACGCAGTCACGGCCCGTCAGCCCGAGTAGCAGGCCTTGGAGAGGCAAGTTCGCTGTCCGATCACCATCTTCCTGCGACGGTCGCTCACCCTCGGGTCGCCTGGCCTATGGCGCCGGAGCAGTTCGGCCGGAGGGTGGGGCGTTGGGAGTCAGTAGTCGTCCGATGAGTTCTGCTGCGGCGTTGAGGCTGAGAGCCGCTTCCCGCAAGGCGCCGCGGTTCACAGTGTCACGGCACGAACGGAGCGCCTCCCGGACCTCTCGCACGTCAGCGCCGCTCTGCACCAGTTGCGCATAGGGCGCCTGTAGCAGCCGGAGCTGGGTGCGGACAGCCTCCTCGAGGGCGGCGCGCTCCCCCGGCGCAGTCGGCTCGTCGGTGGGCACCGGGATCGGCTTGTAGTCTGCGAGGGACCACGGACGGGCCGTCTGCTCGCCGCCGGCTCCCCCAGCCAGGGCGAACTGGGGCTCGCCTCCCGGCCTCGACGGCCCTTGATCCGTCGTGGCCTGCCCTCCGGGAGGAGCCGGCAGCACCCACGATCCGGGCGGGCCGCTCTGCGGAGAGGCCGCTGACGCGGTGGCGGAGGGCCCGCCCCACGGCCCCCACGGCGACCACGTCGGGCCTCCGCCCGGGGGTGACGGCTGCCCCCTCCCGAGTTGGTTGGTGGCTTTACGCCAGGCGTCACTGACCTTGCGCAGCCTCTCCGCACCCCGATGGAGGATCTCCTTCACCTGGTCCTGGTTCTTCTCCCGGATGGCCAGCGATGCGTCCTCCAGGTCCTCCGCGGCACTGGCGAGAAGGGCGAGCTGATCCCGAATCTGGTTGAGGGCCTTGGACGCAGGGTCAGCCGAAGCGCCGGGGGTCGGCGCTCCCCCGCCCCACGGCCCTCCGAACGCAGCCGGCCCACCGAACGAGCCTCCAGGCCACATCCCTGGAGCCCCGAATCCAGAGGCCATCTGTGGCGGACCGGCCGTCCCCTGCCCCCAGCCCGGCCAGGGGCTCGGCGCCGGCCCGGGGCTGGAGGACCCGGACTTCGTCTTGGGCGCCGCACTCCCGGAGGGCGCCTTCGGTGGACCGGACGGTCCCTGTCCCCAGGTCGGCCAGGCACCCCCGGGCGCTCCCGCGCTCGGCGGTCCTGGCGCCTTGGGGGTCGGCGCAGCTCCACCGGGGCCCCCCATGGACCCAGGCGCGCCGCCCGGGAAACCGCCTCCGGGCGGGCCTCCTCCGGCAGACCACGGGGGCATGGACATGGACCCTTGTGGGCCTCCCGTCCCGCCTGGGGCGGAAGGCGCTCCCTGAGGCGGCGCGCCCCACCCCGGCGGCCCGGCGAAGCCCTGAGGTGGGCCGGCCTGACCCATCGAGCCAAACCCGCCGCCCATCATCGGGGCGCCCATGCTCATGCCCGGGCCGAGGCCGGTCTGGCGCGCCACGCTCGACGACTGCGGCCGGTCTGCGCGTAGCCCCAGCCAGATCCCGCCAGCCAGGAGCAGCCCGGCTCCGAGGATGGCGATGACAGCGATGGATGTAGGGACCCTCACGGTTCTCCTCCTCCCGTGCCTGCGCGATGGTCTTCTCCCGCCCCTCGGCTCTCCCGGCGGCAAGCCTTGGTAGCTACCGAGGGGCGGGATGAGTGTCCGGAACCGCGCCTACTGCGGCCTCGGCGGCTCCGGTCGCGTCCAGTACGTGGCACTACCGAGTGGCTTGAGGGTCTTGGCCTCGAAGGCCGTCAGAACCCCGTCACACGCCACGTACACGACTCCGTCCGCCACGACGACTACCGGCGTCGGCGCCGGCGGCCAGCCCGGCATCATCATCATCCCTCCGAAGCCACCCCCGCCGAAGGGGCCGCCGCCTGCGCCGCCGCCCGGCCCCGGCTGCGCTACCGCATGTAGCGCCGCCAGCACGATCAGCCCAACCGCCAGTCCGACCGCCACCATCACCAGTCTGCTCTTCATCTTGCTTCCCTCGCTCTCATAGAATGTGTCGGTCTGCGCTTGCCCGAGAAGGCCTCAGGGTACTGCCGGGTTGAACCAGGCCGCGTCGTTGACCTCTATGGTGCTGAGCTTCATGGCCTTGGCGTGCCCATCCATGAAGCCCGCGTTGAGCGTCTCATTGTGCCGAGGCGCGAGGCCATGCCAGCAGCCTGCGACCTTGGCGTTTCGCGGCGCGTAGTCCGGCCCGATGCGGTTGTCCCCGATCGAGTCGGCAACCAGGATCGTCCCCACCGCATCCTCCTCCTGGCCCAGGCTCTGGTTGGTGGTGTAGTAGCAGTTCGTCCCGTAGCACAGCGGGACTTGGCCTTCCACGTAGAAGTGCCCCCACATCGAGGTGTTGCCCGCGGAGCCTGTCGGGCAGCGGAAGATCTGCGCGTTCTTGCAGTAGGGGATGAGCATCTGGGGCCAGTCGGTCGCGGCGGTCGGGCCGCCGGTGTGGCCCGGGCAGCACTCGTCGTTGTCCCCGGCATAGAGGAGGGTCGCCGTGCCGATCTGCCGCAGGTTGCTCAGGCACGACGTCTGTCGCGCCTTCTCCCGTGCTCGCGCGAACACGGGGAACAGAATCGCGGCCAGGATGGCGATGATCGCGATGACGACGAGAAGCTCGATGAGGGTGAAGCCGCGTCGGTTCATCTGCAAAGCCTCCGAATGGCGTCGTGATGGAAGACCCCTCGACCTCGGTTGCAGCATAGCCCGCCCGGATGACAGGAAGCCCGGTGCTTCGATGACAGAACTGTAATGCGCGCCGCCTTGCTCCTTGCGGCCCGGTCTGCTACGATTCAGCCATGCGCGTGCTCTTGGTGGAAGATCAGGAGAAGATCGCGAGCTTCGTGCGCAAGGCGCTCGTCGAGCAGGGCTTCACCGTCGAGTTGGTGGAGGAGGGCGAGGAGGCCTTCCTCAGGGCCCAACGCGAGCGGTATGACGTCATCGTGCTGGACATCATGCTGCCCGGCCGGGATGGGCTGAGCATCCTGCGGAATCTGCGGGAGCAGCAGAACCCGGTGCCCGTCATCCTGCTGACCGCCCGGACGGGGCTGAGCGAGCGTTTGGAGGGACTCAACCTCGGGGCGGATGACTACGTCACCAAGCCCTTCTACGCCGAGGAACTGATCGCTCGCATCCACGCCGTCACCCGAAGAGCCTCGGGGGACCAGCTCAGCATCCTCCAGGCGGGAGACCTGACTGTCAACCTCATCACCCGCGAAGTACGACGGGGAGACACGTCGATCGATCTGACCGCGCGCGAGTTCTGCCTGCTAGAATACCTGATGCGTTCTCCGGGGCGGGTCTATCCGCGCACGCAGATCCTCGAGCATGTCTGGGGTTACGATTTCGACCCGTCCAGCAACGTGGTGGACGTCTACATCCAGCGATTGCGCAAGAAGCTCGACCCCACCGGCGAGGGGCAGTTCATCGAGACGGTGAGGGCCGTCGGCTACCGCTTCAGGCGGTTGCCGGAGCGCATGGTGACCTGATGGGCCACTCTTTCCGCGTGCGGATCATCCTGCTCTCGGTGGCGGTCTCGGGCCTCGTGCTGGCCGTCTTCGCGCTCTCTGCGTGGGCGTTCGTCCAGCGCATTGCCCTCCAGAGGATCGACCGCGAGCTGGCCGAACGGATGGGGCCCATCGCCATCGTGTCACACCCTCCCGAACACTGGTCCTGGATCGCGGGCGGGCTTGACCTCAGCTACCGCACCAACGAGGGAGGCGGCTGCCTCGTCCTGGTCAAGAACGTCACGGGGGAAGTCCTCCACCAGTCTACCAACTGGCCGGGCGACCTCCCAGCGGACCGCTTCCCCACGCCCGATCCCGCTAGCCCTCGACTGCGCAGCTTCCCGCCTCCCCCGGCTCCTCCCGCGCCCCCCAAGGCCTCTCCGGAGGGCCCGGGGGCGCCCAAGCAACCGGCGCCGCCCGGCCCTGCGTGGACCTTCCTGCCGGTGGCGCCGCCCGTATTCGCGACGCGCCGGACTGCGAGCGGCACCTGGCGTTTCTGCACGATGGAGAACAGCGAGGTGACGCTGGTTGTAGGCGTCAGCCTCGCCCGGTTCGGCGCCGAGATGGCGCGGGTGCGCAATGGCCTCCTCGCGGCCCTCCCCGCCGCGCTGCTGCTGATTGCCCTCGGGAGCTGGGTCATCTCACGGCGAGCCCTGCGCTCCGTGGAGCAACTGGCCCATGTTGCCGAGCGCGTGACGGCCAGCAGCCTCGACGAGCGCATTCCCGCCGAGGGCGCCGACACGGAGTTCCGGCGGCTCATCACCGTGTTCAACGGGATGCTTGACCGGCTCGAGCGCAGTTTCAGCCAGGCCAGTCGCTTCAGCGCCGACGCCGCGCACGAGTTGAGGACCCCTCTGACCATCCTGCAGGGGAGCATCGAGCAAGCCCTGCAGGAGGCGCCCGCCGGCTCCGAGCAGCAACGGGTCTACAACAACCTCCTGGAGGAGGTCCAGGGGCTCAAGGAGATCGTGCGCAAGCTGCTGCTGCTGTCGCTGGCCGATGCGGGCAAACTGGAGCTACACCCGAAGCCCGTCAACCTGACCGAAGCGGCCGAAGGGGTCTGTGAGGATCTGGAGGCCGTTGCGCCAGGCCTGACCATCAAACGCGAACTGGAGCCTGACGTGTGGATCGAGGCCGACGCCGACCTCATGGGCCAGGTCCTGCGGAACCTCGCGACGAACGCCGTGAAGTACAATCGCGAGGGCGGGTGGGTCGAGGTCCGCTTAGCCCGCGCCGAGTCGACCGCCGTGCTGACCGTGGCGAACACGGGCGACGGCATTCCCCCGGCAGACCGCGACCGGGTCTTCGAGCGCTTCTACCGCGCCGACCGGTCGCGCAGCCGCAAGGTGGACGGCGTGGGTCTCGGGCTGAGCCTCGCCCGGGAGATCGCCCGCGCCCACGGCGGCGACCTCCGGCTGGAGGACAACAGCGACGGAGTCACCGTCTTCGCGGTGACGCTACCCCTGGCTCCGGCGGCGGAGTGACCGCCGGCCGCCCCCGCAGGACTTGCCCCTTGCCGCAGCGAACTGCACACTCCCATGGCTGACGAGCGCGCGAAGCACAGTCTCCTCGAGCGTCCCCTCCTCTGGGCGATCCCGTTGGCGGCCGCGGTTGCTCTGGCCGGCACCGCGGACATGATCTTCCGCGAGGACGTACGCCGGCTGTATGAGACCAACCCCGACATCCTCTCGATCCTGGGCAATGCCGAGCAGGCCGGACCGAACGACGTGCTGAGCTGGTGGACGGATGTATGGATCGAGCAGGACTCCCCCTACTACCGTCCGCTCGCCAGCATGATGATGTATGCCGAGTACCGCGCGTTCGGCAGGGCATGGCGGCCCTTCTGCATCATCAGTTGGCTCCTGCACGCCGCGATCTGCGCGCTCATCGTGCTGCTCCTGGCGCGGCTGTTCGGCCACTGGGCGCCGCACCTCCGCGTGCTCCCGGGTCTGTTGGCAGCCGCGTGGTTCAGCATCCCGTGTGAGACCACGGTGGACGGCCCGCACTGGGGCAACCGCGGGATCGCACGCGGCCTCATGCCCTACTGGCCGGCCCAGACTGACCTCGGCTGCCTGCTGCTCTCGCTGCTGAGCCTGCTGCTGTGGGACCGGTGGCTGGAGGGCGGTCGCCGCAAGACACTGATCGGCGCCATCATCGCCTTCGTCGCGGCCCTGCTGTTCAAGGAGCACGCGGTCGTCGTGCCGCTACTGGCTGTCGCGACCGCCCTCTACCGTAAGCGCTCGCCGAAGTTCACCGCGGTTGCGGGCGCGATCGGGATCGTCGCCTCGGGCCTGTTCCTGATGCTGCGCGGCCTGCTGGCGCCCGGAGCGTGGGGGCCGCACTTCAAAGGCCTCACCCACCTCATCCTGAAGGTCACGATGTACCTGTGCGAGCCGGCGCTGATCGCCCGGCTGAACGGCCATGACTGGCTGACCATCTCCGGCGCCCTCGTCGCTGTCTGCGTCGGGCTGGCGATCTACTGGCCTCGGCGGCTGTACCTCCACGCCTTCGGCGCGTTCCTCGCCGTCTTCTTGCCGCCACAGATACTGGCGGGCAACATCGCACTCCCCACGCTCCCCGAGTTCGCCTGGCTGCTGGTCCGGATCACCCTCACCTTCGTCCTGTTCCTTCTCGCCTTCGAGCAGCGCAACCGCGGTCCGTCCCTCGCCTTGCTAGGCTGCCTGTTGGCCGTGCACCTGCCCGTCCTCCATGTCATGGGCCCCCACTACTACTACTGGCCGGTCGCCTGGTGGTCGATGCTCAACGCCACCATCCTCGTCGGCCTGCCGGGCACGCTGCGCGCGGTGAAGGCGAGGGTGCCGACCGCCTCACCGGCAGCGGAGGAGACAGCGGCTAAGGCATGAGAGCACTCGCCATCACCGTGGCCCTCGCAGCCGCCGTGGCGGCCCCCGCCGCCCCCTGGTGGGACGACTACCCGACGACCGTGCAGGCAAGCCGCCCGGAGGAGGTCATCGCTTCGGGTGCCGACAGCGCCTTGTGCGGGGTGGTGGATGACCCGTGCTGGAGCATCCTCGGGCAGCGCATCCGTTACCTCGGGCGAAACCCAGGCCTCGACGCGCTCGCGAAGCAGGGCGTCAAGCTGATGTCCTGGGCGGAGACGTTCGGCACGTGCGAGGAGTACGCGGGCGACTTCCAGCTCGGGCCCGATGGGAAGCTGCTAGGCTTCGAGGGTGACCCGACCTCGCCTCGGCCCCTCCTGAACCACTGGGCGTGGCAGCTCTGGCAGCCGAAGCCCGATCGCGAGATGCACTGGGTGGGTTTGGGCTCGTACTACGCAGACGAGGCGTGGCTGCAGCCCTGGACCCGGACCCATCCGCGCTATGGTGCGCCGCCGTTCCGCTATCCCGACGGCCGCGAAGCCGAAGGCCTCATGGAGGGTGAGGGGCCCTTCCGGTTCCATCAGCTCTACGATGCGGGCTGCTCGCAGAACGTGTTGGGCGAACTCGAGCCGGACTACGGCTTCAACGACAGGGTGAACGAAGTCGATCCCGCGACGGCTCGGGTTCGCGGGCCGACGGAGGGCCTGATCCCCGTCGAGACCCCCAACGGAACGCGCCATGCGAGCATCGTCTCCGTGGCGAAGGACTCGGCCTGTCCCAGCTGGATCGACTACGCGCGAGCCTCGGCGCGGCACATGGTGGACTGCGGCGTGCGAGGGATCTGGGCGGACAACTTCAGCGCCTGGGACTCCTTCGGCAGCGGGCCGGTGCACACGGCCTTCGGCGAGTGGTCGGTAGCGCGCTTCCGCGAGCACCTCGCCCGGCGCTTCACCCCCGAGCAGCTTCGCGCGATGGGAATCGACGACGCGGCGACCTTCGATGTGCGCACGTACCTGCGCGGCGCGGTGCGCGACCGCCTCGGCGGAGATGACACGAACCTCCGCGACCCGAAGTGGTCCGACCCGTACTGGCTCGACGATCCCATCTGGCGCGAGTACCGCATCTACAAGGGTGAGGTCGGCAAGGAGGCGCTGCGAGGGTACCACGAGGCCTTCCACACGGCCGCGCGCGAAGCGGGCCTCGACGACTTCTGCATCCAGGGGAACGACATCCCGATCTGGTGCTTCGACTGGCCGCGGCCCGAGTACCTGGAGATGGTCAGCACCGAGTTCGCGCCGGGCTGGAACCTGCTCGGCGGCCCGCGCGGGATCGGTCTGCCGCCGGGCGGGCGAATCGGTCCGGTCATCAAGATGGCCCGCGTCCACGCGCGCAGCCGCTTCGTGCACGTGTGGTACTACCTGGACGGGCCCTACGAGAAGCTCCGCGGCAACGCACCGCTCGGCCGCGTGCTGAGCTACGAGCTACTCGCCCACCACGCGATGATCCAGGCGTACCCCGGCGCCCCGCAGGTCGCGGGCACCGTCGAGACGCATCGCGAGGTGACCGACTTCATCCACGCCGCGAAGGGCGTCTGGGGTGATCGAGAGCCCTTCGCACGGATCGGCCTCCTGTACTCACCAGACAGCCGCCTCGTCCACCTCACGCCGGGGCGCTTGCTCGGCTTCGAGGCCCAGCAGCACGTCTTCGACCTGCTCGGTTGGGGTACGGCTCTCTCTGAGTTGCACCAGCAGTACACGGTCATCCCCGAGTGGGCACTCACACCCGAGGCGCTGCAGGACTTGAGGGTACTTCTGCTTCCGTCGGTCGAGGTGTTCTCACCAGAAGTGGTTGAGAACGTACTGAGGCCCTGGGTGGAGGCGGGCGGCAGGCTGATCATCAGCGGCCCCTGCGGCGACCGCACCGACGCCTCACGAAGCCACGCGCGCGTGGAGAACCCGGCGGCGATGCTGCCTGAGCTGTGCGCGCTCGCGAGCGTTGACCCGAACTCGCCCCGATCCGCCGCGCACGAGGCAGCCGTCGGTCGGGGACAGGTCATCCTCCTGCCGTCCCTCGGCTTCGACTACTACCAGCAGACCCCGGGCGCACGCGACCTCTCGGCCATCGAGCCGGCCATCCGCCAGCACTTGAGCGACTTCGGCCTCGTAGAGGGGAATCTCCCGCGCGAGCTGGAGGTCTCCGTCTTCCGCTTGCCGGCGAGAGGGGCGCTCTTCGTGGATGTCGCGAACCTCGACCTGAACCCGGAGACCGATGCCCAGCCAAGGGCCCACGAGGTGACACTCACTCTCTCCGGCGTCCCGGGCCTGGTTGGCCTCACAAGCGCCGAGGCCCTCCGCCCCGGGGAGGCGCCCGCCGCGGCACCGGTGAAGGAGGAGGCCGGTCGCCTGACGGTCGGCCCACTGCGTGTCGGGAGCTACGTGTCGCTCGTACTCCGGTAACCGTTCTCCAGCCGCGTGTGTTGAGTGGTGAGGATGGATCGCACATACCCAGGAGGTGACCTTTGATGGCTACAGCAGAGGGCGCGCGAGCAAGCGCGATGACGCAGATGGTGACGAAGGAGCTGTTGGTTGCGCTGAAGTACACGCCGGATGACAAGCTCGACTGGGTGCCGATGGGTGCCGCCAAGACGCCCAAGGCCATCATCGTCGAGTGCGCCACCGGGAACAAGTGGATGGCGGCCGAGCTGCGCTGCGAGGAGAACGCGGCGGGAGTCTGGGAGGGCATCAAGGTCGAGGACTACCCCACCCGCGAGGCGCTCGCCGAGTTCGTCGAGGCGAGTCAGGCGGAGTTGCTGGCCGCGATCGACGCGCTCACCGAGGAGCAGCTCGACCAGAAGCGCAAGGTCTTCTGGGGCGAGGAATCGCTGCGCGATCTTGTGTGGTTGGGCATGATGCACACGAACTACCACGTGGGGCAGCTCAACTACATCCAGACGCTCTGGGGCGACACCGAGATGCACCACGCCTGAGAGGCGCCCGCAATGCCACGCGGCTCGCCGTCGAGTCTCAGCGAGACCGACCTCTACCCGCCCGTGCACGACTTCCTCACGCAGCAGGGGTACGCCGTGCAGGGCGAGGTGAAGCAGTGTGACGTCGCGGCAGTGAAGGGCAACGAACTGGTTGTCGTCGAGCTGAAGCTGAGGCTCAACTGGGAGGCCATCGCGCAGGCCGCCGAGCGCCAGCAGATCGCCGATGCGGTCTACCTGGCGGTGCACAAGCCCGCCGGCCTGCGCACGTGGCGGCGCCGGAACGCGCGGCTCCTGTACCTCGTGCGTCGACTGGAGCTGGGCTTGCTGCTCGTGGCGCCCAAGGCGCGAACCGACACCAAGATCACCGTCGAACAACCCCTGCGGATCTTCGACCGCGTGAAGAACGGGAAGCTGCGCGCCATCGTCATGCGCGAAGTGCACCGACGCGCGGGCGACCTCAACGTCGGCGGCAGCGTCCGCACTGGAATCCTCGACACCCACCGTCTCACCGCGATTCACATCGCCTGCTGTCTGGAGCGCTTCGGGCCGCTGACCGTGCGCGACCTCCAGCGCCTCGGCACGGGTCTCCATACGCGCTCCGTGCTCGCCAAGAGCGAGCAGATCGAGGGCTGGTTCGTGCGCACCGAGGAAGGCGCCTACGCCTTGAGGCCGGAGGGATTGGCTGCACTCGACGAACACCCGGAGGCCGTGGAGCACTTCCGGGACTTGCTGAAGGGCCGACGACGCCCCTGACTCGCAGACCGACCCGAAGGGGGTGCACGAGGTGCCGACCGCGCGCTGGTCGTCTCCGATCCTGCTGGCCTTGTTCGTCGGGAGCTGGCCTTGCCTGGCGCAGGAGCAGCCCACGGCGCTGGTGATCGAGGACTTCGAGAAGGCGCCGGGACTTGCGTGGCACGGCC